>NZ_BAAARJ010000025.1:0-80273 GCF_039532135.1 Streptomyces axinellae | reverse complement strand
TCTGCGCGACAGTCACCACCAACACACCCGGCTCGGGGACACCTACGGGAACAGTGACCTTCACCGGACCCGGCGGACTCAACCAAACCGTCACACTCGACGCCACCGGCAAAGCCTGCCTCACCACGACGACACTCGCCACCGGCACCATCACCGGCCACTACAACGGCAGCGCCTGCGATCTGCCGTCGGCCGGCACCGCGACCATCACCGTCAACCCCGCCAACACCACCACCACCCTCACCGCCACCCCGAACCCCTCGGTATGCGGCCAGCCGGTGACAGTGTGCGCGACAGTCACCACCAACACACCCGGCTCCGGCACACCAACCGGCACCGTGACCTTCACCGGACCCGGCGGACTCAACCAAACCGTGACACTCGACGCCACCGGCAAAGCCTGCCTCACCACCACGACACTCGCCACCGGCACCATCACCGCCCACTACAACGGCAGCGCCTGCTTCAACCCCTCCACCAACACGGTGGCCATCACCGTGACCACCGTCTCCACCACCATGACCGCCGCACCCACACAGCTCCGGGTTCGCGTGAACGGCGACATCGTGATCCAGACCATGAGCGCCACGCTCAAGAACTCCAGCACCAACGCCGGGATCCCCGGGATGACGGTGACCTTCCGGGCCAACTCGGCCGTCGGCCCGATCGTGCTCGGTACAGCGGTCACAAACGCCAGCGGCGTGGCGACCCTCGCCCCGCCCACCCGTGTGGTTCCCGCCACCACGGTCACCGCCCCCACCTACACCGCGACCTTCGCGGGATCGGGGTGCTACGCCCCGTCCTCGGCCACGGCAGGCTTGACCTTCGTGCCGATCCCGCTCGTGCCGTAATCGGACGCGACCGCCCACCCTCAGGCCCGCGCCGGGCCGCCCACCAGCGGCCCGGCGCGGGCCCCGGCATGCGGCCGGTCCGAGCGGACCGCTGGTCGCTCACGCCTGGGCGTTCTGGCTCGGCGGGGGCGTGGTCGAAGGCAGTTTGCGTACACCGCGGGCCGTGTCTGTGACTGCCGCGAGGAAACCCTCGGCGCGGGGGGACGCGGTGCGGGTGAGCCAGGCCGGATCGACGTCGCACACGGCCACCGTCACGGCGGTGCCCGCCAGGGCCAGCGGGAGGGTGTGGACCACGGTGGAGGGGAAGCTGAGGATCGTACGGCCCACCGGGCCGCGCCGGGCGACCAGTTCGAGCGGCAGGTCCGGGCGGACGATCTCCAGTCCCGTCGCCGCGCTGACCTGCTGGAGTTTCTCGCTGCTCTCGCGCCGGTGGGCGAAGTACCGGGTGGCGCCGTAGGCGCGGGCCAGCGAGGCGACGGCCTCCAGATAGCGCTCCGTGTCCACGACTCCGGTCTCCACGAGGGACGTGCCGACCAGGTCGGCGCCCTTGGTGAGCCGGGGCGGGCCGAACCGGGCCCGGGTCCAGGCGAACTCGTTCGCGGTCACCGCCACGTTCTCGGGGGCCTCCACCGGCATCGAGCTGAAGACCTCCATCGGACGCGAACCGTCCGGCCTGGGCGTCAGCCGGCGCCGGGCGCGGCGTGAGACCGGCGCGAAGAGCAGCCCCCGCGCCCCACCGCGCATGCCGCGCCGGTGCCAGCGCACGAACCGCTCCCCCCGGGCCAGTTGGGAGACGAACTCCATAGTGGCGGTGCCGTCGTCCACCACGGTGATCCGCCGCTCGGCACGGGCGGGGGTGAGCGCGAGCAGGAGTTGCACGTAGCGCGAGAACGGGTCACCGATCACCAGCGTGCCGGCCCGGCTGAGCCGGCGGCTGAGGGACAGCAGCCCGCCGAGCACCCCCACCGCCCCGTCCCGCGCCTCCTGCCAGCGCACGGTGATCCCCTCGTCCCGCGCCAGCTCCGCCATCCTGCGCAACTGGCCACGGGTCATCGGATCGTGCGGCGGCAGAACGACCAGGGTGAGGGGGGTGGCGGTGCTGGGGGCGGGGTGATTGTGCGCCCACTCAAGGACGTTGAGGAGTTGGACCGGGCTTTCGACGAACGCCAGCGCCCCGTCCTGAGTCTCCGCCTTGGCCTCCGCCTTCGCCTTCGCCTTGGCCCGGCGCCGGCCCCGGCCCCGGCCCTCGACTCTGGGGCCAGGGTCGGAGTCGGGAGCGGGGTTCCGTACGGGGTCGGGATCCGGTCCTGAGCCCGGCTCCGGTCCTGAGCCCGGCTCCCGTCTTGGGGTGGGCTCCCGGCCTGGGAGGGGCTGCCGGGCCTGGCCGGGCCGCTGCCCGGGGGCGGGGTCGGAACGGGGGGCGTCGGCAAGAGCCGGCGCAGACACCCGGCCCGTCGCAGAGGGCTCCACCGCCGGTGCTCCGGAACCGGAGCCGCTACGGGACATCTGCGCATACGCTCCGTTCCGCTGTCAGACGCCGACCGGCTCGCCGGCCTCGGCCTCCTCGGCGACGACTCCCTTGACGCGGCGCAGCTTGCGCATGGGCTGAAGCTCGCTGTCGTAGACCTTCTTCACACCGTCGCCGAGGGACTCCTCGATGGTGCGGATGTCGCGCACCAGCCGCTGGAGACCCTGCGGCTCCACGGACGCGGCCTGATCGGAGCCCCACATGGCGCGGTCGAGGGTGATGTGCCGCTCGACGAAGACAGCGCCGAGCGCGACGGCGGCCAGGGTCGTCTGAAGGCCGGTCTCGTGACCGCTGTAGCCGATCGGAACGTTGGGGAACTCCGCCTGGAGGGTGTGGATGACCCGCAGGTTCAGCTCCTCGGCCTTGGCCGGGTAAGTGGAGGTGGCGTGGCAGAGCAGGATGTTCTCGCTGCCCAGGACCTCCACCGCGTGCCGGATCTGCTTCGGGGTGGACATGCCGGTGGAGAGGATGACGGTGCGGCCGGTCCCGCGGAGGGCGCGCAGGAGTTCGTCGTCCGTGAGGGAGGCGGAGGCCACCTTGTGCGCGGGGACGTCGAACTTCTCCAGGAACGCGATGGACTCCACGTCCCACGGGGAAGCGAACCAGTCGATGCCGCGCTGGGCGCAGTGCTCGCTGATGGCGCGGTAGTCGTTCTCGTCGAACTCGACGCGGTGCCGGTAGTCGATGTACGTCATCCGGCCCCAGGGGGTGTCGCGCTCCAGGTCCCACTGGTCGCGCGGGGTGCAGATCTCCGGGGTGCGCTTCTGGAACTTGACGGCGTCACAGCCGGCTTCGGCCGCCGCGTCGATGAGGGCGAAGGCGTTGTCGAGGTCGCCGTTGTGATTGATGCCGATCTCGCCGGTGATGTAGACGGGGCGGCCGGGGCCCGCGGTCTTGGAACCGAGAGTGCGGAGGCGAGCGCTGTTGTTCATCATTTCTGGGGGTTTCTTTCTTGAGTCGTTACTGAGGGAGTAAGGGGTTGGGGGGACGAGGTGGGGTGGGTGGCGGGGATAGGTTTGCCGCAGGTCAGGAGGCGGCGGGCGTGGGCGCGGGCTTCGGGCGGAGGGGAGCGGGGGCGCGTCTTCTTCAGAGGGTGGGCCCCACAAGCCAGCCCGCGATCTCCCGCACCGCCCCCCCCCCCCCCCCCCGTGTGGTGACGGCCCGGGCCGCGGCCCGCACCACGTCGTGTGCGTCCGCGACCGCCACGGGCCAGCCCGCGAGCGCGAAGCACGGCAGGTCGTTGGCGTCGTTCCCCGCGTAGAGCACGCGTTCGGGCGCGATGCCTTGTTCCTCGCACCACTGCTTGAGTGCGAGGTCCTTCCGGTCGATGCCGTGCAGTACGGGCAGCTTCAGCTTCGCCGCGCGCTGCGCCACGACCGGGTTCTTCTCCGTGGACAGGATCAGCACCTCCAGCCCGGCGCGGCGCAGCGCCGCGATGCCGAGCCCGTCGCCGCGGTGTACGGCGACCGTCTCCCGTCCTTCGGAATCGACGTACACCCTGTCGTCGGTCTGGGTGCCGTCGAAATCCAGTACGACCGCGTCCACGTCCTCCCGTGTCGGCAGGGCCGAGAGACCCTCGCGGCCCGCGTCCAGCACCGGCGCGAGCGCGCGGGCGCGGGCCAGGTCGTGCGGGTCGTCGACCTCCAGTACGCGCGACGGGTCGGTGCGCACCAGCGCCGTGCGGCCGAAGAACCGGTGGCCCGCCTCGCGGAATCCCATGGCGTCCATGGCGTAGGCGGCGCCGGTCTCCAGCAGGTCCTCGGGGCGGTCCTGGCGCCGGGGCCGTAGGGAGCGGTCGTGGTTGACGCCGTAGGCGCTCGCCTTGACGGCGGCGTCGCGCCCGTCGCGGCCCGCGGCGAGATCACGGACGACGGCGAGGCCGCCACCGCTGTTGAAGCCGCCCCCCACCGCATGGGCACTGTCACCGGCGCGAGCACCGTCACCAGCACGCGCACCTGTGCCGTCTCCCTCCCGCCAGACGAAGCCGTGGAAGGGGGCGGCCGTCAGGGCGCTGTCCGCGCCGTCCTCGATGACGGCCGCCGCGACGCCCTCCACGTCCTCGCGGACCAGGAACGGGCTGGTGCACTGCACCAGCAGCACGGTGTGCAGCGGTTTGCGGTGGCGTTCTTCGTAGACGTCCATGGCGTGCAGGACGGCGGCCTCGCTGGTGGCGAGGTCACCCGCGATCTCGGCGGGCCGCTCGACCACCTCGGCGCCGGCCGAGCGGGCGGCCTCGGCGATGGCGGGGTCGTCCGTGGAGACGACGACGTCGGTCACGTTCCGCGCGGCCAGGCACTCGCGCGCCGCACGGGCGACGAGCGGGACCCCCGCGACGGGAGCCAGGTTCTTGGCGGCCACGCCCTTGGACCCGCCCCGGGCGGGGATCACCGCGAGGACACGGGGAGTTGGGGACATGCGGGCTCCTGAAGGTGACGGTGACTCGGGGTGGGACTCGGACTGGGCACCGGGTTGGGAGCCGGCCCGGGCCCCGGCCCGCGGGCCGGGCAGGGCATCGGTCCGGGAGTCGGCGGAGGGCCGCGCGGCGACCTCGGCACGGGTGGCGGTGGCGGTCGCCCTGGGTTCGTGCCGGGGGCCCGGCGCCGGTGGTGACACGTCGTGCGATTCCGTCACCCCCTGAACCGGTGACGTTTCTCGGGGCGACGCGCCCTCATACGGCTGCGCCACCTCACAGGGCTGCGCCACCTCACAGGGCTGCTCCACCTCACAGGGCTGCTCCACCTCACAGGGCTGCTCCACCTCATGTGCCGGCGTCACCCCCTGAACCGGTGACGCTTCACGACGCGGCATCGGCACCCCTCGGGACGGCGCGCCCCCGCGCGGCGGCCTCACAGCTCGCCCGCCTTCCGGATGAGGGGCGCGACGCGCTGGACGCCGTGCCGGTAGGCGCCCCTGGCCGCCTCGCGTACGACGCGGCGTACCACGCCCGGCCCGCTGCCCTCGGCCGCCGCGGCTCCGGCGGCGCCGCCCGCCGGGGAGCCGTCCGGGGCGAGCCCGTAGCGGCGCAGGATGGCGGGGAGGTAGCCGGGCGCGGTCCGCTCCGTGTAGTACGGGGCGAGCGGAGGCAGCCCGTCCGTGGCGGCGCGCGCGGTCAGTTCCGCGACCCGCCCGCGCGCCGCGGCGAACGGCTCCCGGGCGCGCGCTCCTTGGCGGAGCACCCACTTCTCGTCGGCCCGCGGGAGCAGCCCGTCGTCGAGCTGGTCCCAGGAGGCGAGGCATCCGGAGCCGGTGAAGTAGTGGTTGCCGAGCGCCTCGCGGATGCCGAGGTCGGTGAGTACGGCCGTGGGCACGCCGCGGTGCAGGGACTCCAGCGCGGCGGTGGAGCTGACGGTGACCAGCAATCCGCCCGTGTGCGCGGCGCGGTCGAGGATCTGCCCCATGTTGCCGTAGACGAGACGGCAGTTGACGGGCAGCCCGCCGCGTTCGCCGTCGCCGCCGGGAAGCTTGCGGACGAGCTTTTGGTAGGGCTCTTCCTCGATGTGGGTGGTGTGTTCGCCGGGCTTGCTGCGGAGCTTGATCAGCACTTCGCGCTCGGGGTGCCGCAGCGCGTGCGAGACGGCGCGGCGCAGCAGGTACGCGCGGTCCTCGCGGTTCGCCGGTACGGAGGGCTGTACGGCGAAGACGACGGTGAACGCCCCCGCCGCGCCCGGGTCACCACCCGGGCCCTGGCCCGCGCCCGCCGCACCGTCCCCCCCACGCGCATCGCTCTCTCCCGCCTCGTTCGCCGCGTCCACCTCGTCGAGGAACGGCAGCGCACACTGCACCACTCCTCCGCTCTCCGCGCCGACGCCCTCGTAGACGGCGCGGAAACGCTCCGCGTCGTGGGAGGAGTTGGCGAGAACGAGGTCGGCACCGTGCCGCAGCAGGAGGCCGTCGGCGAGCTTCTCGTAGACCACCCCGACGTACCCGGTGACGACGACGGGCCGGCGCCCCGCGCCAGAAAGCTGCCCGTCGTGCCCCGCGCCAGAAAGCCGCGCGCCAGAAAGCCGCCCGTCGTGCCGCGCGCCGGGAAGCCCCCCCGCACGCCCCGGCTCAACGGCGCCCCGGTCGGCGGACCCCCGCTCGGCGAACCCCCGGTTCAGGCCGTGCAGCATGGCCTGCACGGCGCCGCCGACACAGGCGAGAACGACCATGTCGTAGGCACCGGGCGCGAGGGCCGCGCGGACGAACTCGGCGGTCGTCACCTCGCGCAGCGTCTCGACGGTGACGCCGACCTCGGCGAGCTGGCGCGGGGTGGGCGTGGCCCGCCCGCGCAGCAGGAGGCCGTCGATCCGGGCCTCGGGGGCGAGCCTGCGTGCGGTGAGCGCTCCCCATTTCCACCGGGTGTCGGAATCGGCGAGTACCGCGACCCGGGCCGGGCCGGCCGGGGTACGGGCCGCCGTGTGAGGCGGAGAAATGTTTTCTCGTGAGGGCACGTCGCCGACGTTAGGAAGGGATGTGGGAAGTCGGCCCAACGTGAATACAACAGACGGTTAACAGCACACCGACGAATGGCCAACCGGCCCGCCGGGCCATCGCGTTCACCGTACCGCCACGCGCCGTTCACCCTGGAGCCCGCCGCAGGTCAAGACGGGGGTTGGGCGAGCCGCCTAGGGTCCTTCGGATGGTCAAGCTCTCCGTCATCGTGCCGTTTTACAACGTGCAGTCCTTTGCCCCCGAAACGCTGCGGAGTCTCCGTGCGAACGTGCGCGATGATTTCGAATTCATTCTGGTGGACGACGCTTCTTCCGACGGAACGCCGGAGATTCTGGAGCGCGCGGAGCGCGAATTTCAGGGAGCCGCGCAGGTCATCCGGGTACGGCACGCGCACAACGGCGGTCTCGCCACGGCGCGGAACACCGGCCTGGACCGGGCGAACGGCGAATTCGTCACCTTTCTGGACGGTGACGACTGGCTGGCGCCCGGCTACTACGCGGAGCTGGTCGCCTGTATCGAGCGGCTGGGCTGCGAGTTCGTCCGCACCGACCATGTGCGGTGCACGGCGCGCTCCCGCACCCTGGCACGGGTGCCGCACGGCAGGCGGGGCGTGGTGACCGACCCCCGGGAGGCGATCTTGCCGGTCGGGCGGAGCACCTCGGTGGACTACGCGTACGCGTGGGCGGGGATCTACCACCGCAGGCTGCTGGACGACGGGCTGCTGCACTTCCGGCCCGGGCTGCGTACGGCCGAGGACCGGCCGTGGATCTGGCGGCTGCACCGGGAGGCCAGGTCGTTCGCCGCCGTGGGGCTGCTGGGCGTCTTCTACCGGCGCGGGGTGGCCTCGTCGCTGACGCAGATCGGGGATGTGCGGCAACTCGACTTCATCCGCGCCTTCGACCAGGTGATCGAGGAGACCTCGCGCGACAAGGACGCCGAGGCGCTGATGCCGAAGGCGGTACGGACGTACTGCGCGATCATCTCGCACCATCTGACCAGCGGCAGGTTCGAGCCGCAGGTGGAGCGGAAGCTGCGGTCGATGAGCGCGGCGGCCCTCAAGCGGCTGCCCCCCGGTCTGCTGACCGAGGCGCTGGATTCCATGGACGTCGAGCGCGCCTCCCGCCTGCGCCGACTGCGCAGGCGCCCCTTCCGGACCGACGACGGCCCACCCGGCGACGACGGAGCCACACCGAACCCGCCGAACCCATCAGGCATGCCGAACCCATCAGGCATGCCGAACCCATCAGACGCATCGAACACATCAAGCACATCGAGCACATCGGCCACCCAGGAGACACCGGACACGCGGTCCGGCACGGGGGTGGCCGTCTGATGCGTACGCAGATCTTCTTCGCCTCCACCCTCTACGGCGCCGCCACCCTGGCCGCCGCGCTGGACGCGGGCCGCTTCGCCCCGGCGGACCGGCGCCTGCTGCTGGTCAGCAACAACGCCACCAATCCGGAGACCTCGCATCCGCTGAACGCCATGCCCGGCTTCGAGCGGCTGCGCAGCCGCTTCGACCGGGTGCTGTCGTGGAACGAGGCGATCCGCCCGTTCCATCCGGGCGGCTGGTCACCGCGCGCGGACGACGCCCCGCTGTGGGAGCGCTATCTGCGGCAGCTCTGGAACCTGGACGACCACCCGGCACACACCGGCCGCACCGGCTACACGGACGGCCCCGGCCACACCGGCCACACCGGCCACACCGGCTACACGGGGAACGACGTCGAACTCGTACTGGAATCGATCCAGGTGGCACCGGCCCTCACGGTGGCCCGGCTGTTCCCCGACGCGCCGATCGACGTGTACGCCGACGGCCTGATGAGCTACGGGCCCACCCGCGACAAGCTGGATCCGCTGGTGGGCTCGCGCGTGCGGCGGCTGCTGCATCTGGAACTGATCCCGGGGCTGACACCGCTGCTGCTGTCGGAGTTCGGGGTACCGGCCGAGGTGGTGCCCACCGAAGCCTTCACCGCCGTGCTGGCCGAGCTGGCCCAGGACCTCCCCCCGTCGGCGACGGCCGCGCCCCGGGGCGCGGCACTGCTGCTGGGGCAGTATCTGTCCGCGCTGGGCATCCTCTCCGCCGAGGAGGAGGAACAGCTCCACCTGCGGATGCTGCGCGGCGTCGCCGCACGCGGTCACCGGAAGGTGGTCTTCAAGCCGCATCCGGTCGCCCCGGCCCGCTACTCCCGCGCGCTGGAGGAGGCGGCGGCCGAGCTGGACGTCGAGTTGACGGTGCTGGGCTCGCCGGTACTGGCGGAGGTCCTGTACGAGCGGATGCGGCCCGCACTGGTGGTGGGCTGCTTCTCGACAGCGCTGCTGACCGCCTCCGCCTTCTACGGCCTGCCTGCGGCGCGTACCGGCACCGGGCAGCTGCTGGAGCGGGTGACGCCCTATCAGAACAGCAACCGGATCCCGGTGACGCTGGTGGACGCCGTACTGCCGGACCTGGACGACGACGCGGCGGCGGCCTTCGAGCCGCGCGCCGGTTCGGAGTTGACAGCCCTGGTACGCGCCGTGGGCTTCTGCATGCAGGCCGAGGTCTATCCGGAGCTGCGCCCCGAGGCCGAGCACTACCTGAGCACCCGTCTGGACGCGACGACTTGGCGCTACTTCAAGCGCCGCCGTCTGACAGCACTGGCCCTTCCGGGGGCGATCCCCCGCCAGCTCGCCTTCGTACCGCGCAACCGCGCGGTACGAAGAGTCGCCCGCCGCGCCCGCGCCCTCAAACGCTCGACGGTGGGCTGAACCCGCCGCCGGCGACCGGGCCCGCGCCCGGCACGCGGCCCCTCCCCGATACAGCGCAGCTCGCACCGCATCGGGGAGGGGCAGGGACAGGGGGTACTACGGCAGCAGACCGTCCAGATCGAGGCCGAGGCTGAACGGCACGGTGCGCCGAAGCTCCTGCCGGAAGATCCCGGCGGGCGCGTAGGCGCTGGTCGGACGGTCGAGCTCATAGACGTGGACGACGGGTGCGCCGTTCTCTTCCTCGACGCACCAGTAGTGCGGGATCCCCGCCTCCGCGTACTTCCGGAGCTTGACCGTGCGGTCGCGGTGCGCGGACTCCGGGGAGACGACTTCGATCACGAGCCGCACCTCTTCCGGGGCGAACCATGTCCGGTCGGGCTCGTAGGGCACCGTGGTGACGAGGAGGTCGGGCTCCGGGCGGTTGCGCGCATCGAGGCGGATGGTCATTCCCCGCTCCGCTTCGAAGCCCTCCGGCGCCTGTTCCATGAGCGCGGCCGTGAGCGCGGTGGTCAGGCGGCTGTGCCAGGACCGCTGCGGCGACATCATGAAGACGAGAGCTCCGTCGATCAGTTCGGTGTGCCGTGGGGCCTGGGGAAGGTGGTCGAGGTCCTCGGCGAGCCACCCCTCGGGGCGCGGCGGATGCATCCAGTCGGGCAGCGCGGTCATGGACCCACCGTAGCGAGGGTGGAGGGCCGCGGCCACGAGAGAGTGATGTACGTGCCTGGTCCCGCCGGGAGGGCGTCCCGCCGACAGGGCCCCTCAGCCCGGCAGTCCCCCGGGCCACCGCTCCCACCAGCGCTGGTCGGCCTCCAGCTGGGCCGCGAGGGAGACCAGGAGCGGTTCGCTGCGGGCGGGGCCCAGGAGTTGGGCGCCCAGGGGGAGGGAGTCGGGGGTGAGCGCGGCGGGGACGCTGAGGGCGGGCCAGCCCAGTACGTTCCAGGGCCAGGCGTAGGGGCAGTGGGCGATCATCGTGCGGTCGGTCCGCCAGCCGGAGAGTCCCGCCAGCGAGCCGATCAGGGGGGCCGGGGTGGCGGTGGTGGGGGTGAGGACGACATCGAAGCGGCGGAAGACGCGGCCCACATGGCGCCGCAGCGGGCCCTCGGCGGCGCGGGCCGCGCGCAGCACCGGCCCGCCGAGCAGCCGTCCGGTGCGGGCCGCGGCCCGGGTGCGCGGATCGAGCAGGCTCTGGTCGGGCATGCGCAGCGCCCAGGCGCGGATTCCGGCGGTGGCGCGCGGTACGAACGTCAGGCCGATCGGCCCGTAGTGCGGGTCGGCCTCCTCCACCTCGTGGCCAAGCGCGGCGAGCCGTTCGGCCACGGCGCGCACCGCCGCCTCGGCCCTCGGGTCCAGGACCTTGGGGGTGGCGGTGAACGCCCAGCGGGTGGACAGCGCGATCCGCAGCCGCCCCGGGTCCCGGCCGACCGCGTCGCGCACCCGCACGGGCGGCGGCTGGTGGAGGTCCCCGCCGTGGTTGCCGGATGCGGCATCCAGCAGCAGTGCGGCGTCCGCGACGTTGCGCGCGAGCGGCCCGATGACGGTGATGCCGTTGAACGCCTCCGGGTCCGGCCAGGTGGAGACGCGGCCCCGCTGCGGTTTGATGCCGATCAGGTGGGTCCAGGCGGCGGGGATACGGACCGATCCGGCGCCGTCCGAGCCGAGTGCGGCCGGCACCAGTCCGGCGGCGACGGCCGCCGCGGCGCCGCCGGAGGATCCGCCGGGGGTGTGGGCCGGGTTCCAGGGGTTGCGGGTCTCGCCGAAGGCGCGGCCCTCGGTGAAGGGCCACTGGCCCAGTTCGGGGCTGTTGGTCTTGCCGACGATGACCGCCCCCGCCGCCCGCAGCCTGCGCACGACCTCGGCGTCCGCGCGCTTGGGCACGAAGTCGCCCGCGCAGCCGAAGGCGGTCGCCTCACCGGCCACGTCGGTGTCGTCCTTGACAGCGACCGGCACCCCCAGCAGGGGCCGCGCCCCGCCCGTGCGGACGCCTTCCGCCCGGCGCGCACCACCGGAGCGGCGTGCCCCGCCCGCGCGGAGCGCCTCGTCGGCGGCCTCGGCCTCGGCGAGCGCGGCCTCGGCCCGCACCAGGCGGAAGGCGTTGACGGTGCGCTGGGTGGCGCCGATGCGCTCCAGCGCGCGCTCGGTCAGCTCCCGCGCGGTGACCTCGCCCGCCGCGAGCGCCTCGGCCGCCCGGACGAGCCCGGGCAACGGCGCCCCCGCGCCCGCCACTTGGCCACATCCCGTGGCGCCCAGCACTTGGCCGCATCCCGTGGCACCCGCGACTTCGCCACCGCCCGTGGCGCGCGGCTCTTCGGCGGGTCCGGTCTCGGTCGACATAGGCACCTCGCACCCACTCGTCGGTCGCTGCGCCTAATGTCCCCGGCCCGCGCCCGCCGCGAAACCCGCGAGTAACCCGGGGCGCACGGCGCGCGCAGGTTCGCGGGGGCGGCGCGGTGGGCAGTGATGGACGCGGAGACCGTCGGCCCGGGGTGGGATGGGGAGGGCGATGCTGGGGACACAGGCACGGGGCGCGGCAGCACGCAAAGGGGTGGCGGCGGCGGCAGTCGTGCTGCTGGGCGCGGGCGCCGTCGCAGGCTGCCAGCCGGGTACGGGCACGAGCGCCGACGGCAAGCCCATCCGGATATCGAAGATTCCGCAGCAGGCCCCCACGGGCCCGCCTCAGTCCTCCTCCGCGCCGCCCTCGCCGCACACGAGCGCGCCGCCGCGCCCCGCCTACACCCCGCCACGCCCCGCCTCACCGCGCCCGGCAGCCCAGACGGTGCGCATGGCACCGGGCAACCAGGGCGAGCATGTACGTGAACTCCAGGCGCGGCTGCGCCAGTTGGGCCTCTTCAACCGGAACCCGACCGGCTACTACGGCTCGGTGACCGCCGCCTCCGTCTCCGCGTTCCAGGCACAGCGGGGCCTGACCCGCACCGGCAAGGTCACCGACCCCCTGCTGAGCGCACTGCGCTCCCGTACGCACAACCCCGCCCACACGGAGCTGTATCCGCCGACGTCCCGACCGGCGGGCAAGCCGGATCCGCGCTGCCTGACGGGGCGCACGCTGTGCGTCAGCAAGAAGAGCAGGACGCTGAGGTGGATGGTGGACGGGCAGGTGCGCGCGGCGATGGACGTACGGTTCGGCTCGGCCTACACGCCGACTCGCGAGGGCACCTTCAAAGTGGACTTCAAGAGCCGCCACCACCGCTCGACGATCTACGACAGCCCGATGCCGTACGCGATGTTCTTCAGCGGCGGCCAGGCGGTCCACTACTCCTCGGACTTCGCCGCCCGAGGCTACGCGGGCGCCTCGCACGGCTGCGTGAACGTACGCGACAAAACGAAACTCGCGAAGGTCTTCGCCCAGGTACGACCGGGCGACAAGGTCGTCGTCTACAAGTAACGGCCCCACCCCCCGGATCCACCGGGCTCGCCCCGCCCCGCCCCAAGGCCACCTGGCCGCCTCAAAAAAGGGGCGCCGCCCAAAAAAAGGGGGCGCGGGCAGGACCGGGGACTGCAACCCCCCGGGGGACAACCCCCGAACCCCCGGCCGAAAAGACCAGATCAGCCAGCCCGAAGAAAGGGGCGCGGGCGGGACCGGGGGAACGTGTCCCGCCCGCGCCATCGCGCGAACCCAGAGGTACGGGGGGAACCTCGGGCATACCGCGCCGCCGATGACCAGTCGGCTCACTATTCTCAGCGCCGGGCCCCGCGAAAGTGTCACACCCCCCGCTCACCTTCGCGGTGTGGCGCCCGTCACTTGCCGCTCGCGCGGTGCTCCGCGCCGGGCGCACTCGATTCGGCCGGGGCGGACGGCGCACCCGCCGTGCCGCCGGAGCCGCCCGCGGCGCCGCCGCTCGAACCGCCGCCCTGACCGGGGGCGCCGCTGCCCCCGCTGTCGCCCCCGCCCTCGTCGCCGTCACCCGAACCGCCGGACGTGCCGGGCACGTGGGAGCCGCCGCTGCCGCCGCCACCGCCGTGACCGCCGGACTGCTCGCCGCTCTCGCCGCCCCCGCCACCGGGCTTGCCGTAGTGCCCGCAGAACTTCCGCACCACCGCGCGCCCGCCCGCCGCACGCTCCAGCTTGCGGCGTTCCTGCGCGTCCAGTTTGCCGTCGGTGTACGACTTGCACAGGGCGGCGGCGATGGCTTGTTTGTGCGATTCGCTGCCCCGGCCGACGCCGTACTCGCCGCCCGGGTGGCCCGCGCCGTGCTTGTCGCGGCCGTTGCCCTGCCCGCCGTGGCCGGGTTTCGTGCCGCCGCCACCGGAGTCGGCCGGGTCCGTGGAGCCCTCGGAGCCGTCCGGATCCCGGGGGCGCTTGTCGTCCTTGGAGTCCTTGCGGTGCGGGTGTTTGCGGTGTGCGCCGCCCGCCGTGTCCTCGGTGCCCCCGCCGCCCTCGGACTCGTTCGCGCTGCGGTCGCCCTCGGGGCTCGCCGCCGGGGAGATCGTCACGGCCGGGGCGGTGCCGCCGCTGAAGGGGGTGGGCAGTACGCCCGTGCCGGCCGCGACCGCGACGCCGCCGAGCGCGCCTCCGGCCAGGGCGATGGCGAATCCGGCGCGCAGGGGCCTGCCCGCCAGCACGTGGCGCGCGCGGCGGCCGAAGTGACCGCCGCGCGACCGTCTGGTGTCACCGCGCGCGCGTCTGTCGCCGCCGCCCGCCCCGCGCACCGCGCCGGGAACCGGCCCCTCCGGCGCGCGGCCGGATTCGGCCGCGGCCCCGGCCACGGAACCGGCAGCAGGACCGGCAGCGGAAATACATCCGGAACCAGCGCCGGCACCAGAACCGGAAGCCGAAACGGAAACGGAAACGGAATCACCGTCCGGGTCGCCGACGCCGACGGCACCGTCGTGCGGCATGCCGAAGCGGGCGGCCCGGAAGGCGTCCAGCGCGGCGGCCTCACCGGGGAGTTCGACGGCGGTGGTGCCGCGTGCGGCGGCGCGGGGCGCGGCGTGTTCGGCCGCCAGTTCGTCCAGGACGGCGGCGAGTTTGGCCGCCGCCGGGCGGTCGGCGGCGCGGAACCACGCGTCCGAGGGCACGTCCAACGCACCGCGATCTTTACGGTCTTTGCGGCTTTTCGGAGCCTTTCCGGCCCCCTCGCCGTCCGATTCGCCCGCCATGTCCGGCTGTTCGCCGGTCGGGTGACCGGGCTGCCGGACGGAATCCGGGGCGCCGGTGTCCTGGGCATCGACGGGCAGCCTGCGCAGCAGCCGCTCCGCGGTCTCTTCGTCCAGCCAGCCGTACCGGTCGTCCGCCATCACGTTTCCCTCAGCGTTCCCGTGGCGGGATGCGTCACACCGCGCGCCAGTCCCCTGCCCCGGCCCTCTCCTGTTCCGCCACCGGGCTGTGGCGGGAATGCGCCCCTGCCGGAACCCCCCGCGGAATCACCGGCAGCCGACACGGAACCGCCGCTACCGGCCGAACCGGCGGACCCGGCGGACCCGGCGGCTCCGGCCTCGGCCTCGTCGGCGCTCGCGTACCCGCCGGGCGCCGGACCCGGGGACGAGCCCCGGGACGCCCCCGGAGAGGGACGCGGAGAGGGGATCGGCGCCCGCACCGGGGCCGGGGCGGGCGCGGGAGCCGGGCCCGGGGCCGGAACCGAATCCGGGACCGGGTTCGCCACCGGGTCCGGGCCCGGGGCCGGATCCGGCGCATGGCGCAGATCCGGGTCCGGGTCCGGATCCGAGGACGAGGCCGACTCCACACCCCGGCCCGCCCGTGGCACCGCACCGCTCCCGGAGCGGCCTTGCGCGGGCCCGGCGGGATTCCGGGCCGAACCCCCGGCGGGACTCGCGTCCGGGCGCGTATCGGGCCGGGCGCCGGGGCGCGGACGGGCGTCGGGCGCCCCGGCGGACGGCGCGGAACCGGCCACTCCACCTTCACCCGCGTCCGGCCGCCCACCGTCCGACCGCTCCCCCGGATCCGTACCCTCGACAGCCGCGCCCGCGCCACCGCCCGCCCCCGCGCCGCTCTTCAGCTCCGGATTCGGGTCCGCGTCCGACGCCTGGCCCGGATCCTCCGAACCCGGTTCCGGATCCGAACCCGGTTCCGGCGCCTGCTCCTCCAGCAGTTCGGCCAGCTTGCGCAGCCCGCGGTGTGCCGCCGTCCGTACGGCGCCCGCGCGCTTGCCGAGCACCTGGGCCGCGCTCTTGGCGTCCAGCCCGACGACCACCCGCAGCACCACGGCCTCGGCCTGGTCGCGCGGAAGGCGGGAGATGAGCGCCATCGTGCGGCTCGTACCGAGGGCCTCAAGCGCCTCGTCCGCCGTGTCGGCACCGGCCGGGAGCCCCGCCAGTTCGCTCTCGTCCCCGCCGACGGCGGGCCGCCTGCCGCGCATGCGCAGATGATCCAGCGCGCGGTTGCGGGCGATACGCGCCGCCCAGCCGCGGAAGCTGTCGGCGTCCCCCTTGAACCGGGACAGGTCGCGGGCTATCTGGAGCCACGCCTCCGAGGTGACGTCCTCGGCGTCCGCGTCGGGCACGAGGGTGCGCACATACCCGAGCAGACGCGGGTGCACGGTCCGGTAGACGGTACGGAAGGCGGGCTCGTCCCCCTCCCGCGCCGCGCGTACCGCAGCGGTCAGCTCCGCGTCGTCCCCCTGCACGCCCTTGTCTCGCCCCACTCCGCGAAGGTGTCTGTGCCGTACGCCTCGCCACGGGTCGGGTCCCCCGGGGCGGATGCGAGCAGCACGCTAAAGCCAAGTGTGCACGCTCGTCCATGCCGGAGGGGTGGCCAGGGGCAGGCGGTGTGCGGTGGGTGAGGAGTGGCGGGCGCTGTGTGAGGTGCGACGGGCGGCGGCCGGGACACGCTCGCTCACCTGCGGTGGCGCGGTGGGTAACACAATGCGGGGCGGCAACGCTGAGGGGAGTACGGGCAAGCCGCTGGCGTAGTGCGCCCGTGACCGACGACGGCCGGGGTCTCTCCTGTGGGGGGTGGCGACCCCGGCCGTCTTCGCTGTTTCCCGCTCCGAACTGGTCAGGGGATCGACCGCTCTTGGTGCCGGCCCTCGTGTCAGCTCTTGGTGTCAGATCTCGGTGTCAGCCGCCGTAGAGGTGCGTCCGGGGCAGCCAGGCGTCGCAGCCGTCGTCCGGGTGCGGGCGGGCGGCCACCGGCCGGTGATCGGAGCCCCGCCGCGGACGGCGTGCACCTTCAGCGCCGTCAGCGGGTCGGCGATCCGCCAGAAGGCCCCGCTGCCCCGGACGGGCCCCTCGGGCCTCTGCCCGGAATTCCTCCCGGACCTCTGCGCGGAATGGCTCCCGGACCTCTGCCCGGAAGGGCTCCGTGGGGCCTCTGCCCGGAAGGGCGGCCCCCTCAGAAGGCCCGCAGGTAGACCCGCGCCCGTTCCTTCTCCAGGGGCTGGGTGAAGATCTCCCAGTACCCCACCCGGGCCTTCTTGTTGCCGGTGCAGGGCGGGCAGCTGGAGCCCTTTCGTACGCCCTTGACGGTTTCGGGCTCGGGCAGTCCGAGGTGCCCGAAGGGGGCCGCGGCTCCTGTGCCGGAGTCCGGGGCGCTGTCGGGGCCCGGTTCGGCCAGGGGGGTCTCCAGGTCCAGCTTTTCGGCGAAGGGCGGGAGTTGGCGGGAGGGGAGCTGGAAGGAGAGCAGCAGGATGTCCTCCCGCGGGTTTTCCTGCCATGCCGCCCGCCGGCGCTCCGCCCCGTCGGGGATCTCCAGCCCCATCTCGCGGCTGACGTCGTGTGCCGTGACGTCCTTCTTCCACTCGGGGCCGAACCGGGACGGCCCGCCCACGCGTTCGTCGGCGACCGCGCTGCCGCCGTTGTTGTGGCCGGGAAGCGAGCCCAGCACGGCGGTCGGCGCGGCAAGTGCCAGCACGGCGAACGCCAGCACGGGGAGTGCCGCCGAGGGAAATCTCTTCCAGTTCGTCCCTGCCATTGCGCATGCCGTCCCAGGTCGGTTCGTGCCGCGATCCGTCGGACGTCATACGTCTGTGGTTCGTGGACAGTTCAACGGCCCGGGCAAGCGCGCGCGTGGGCGCATGCGGCGGTATGTCCGGCGCGGAACGTACGGCACGGTACGTACGGCGGGCCACGCGGCGGAACATACGGCGGGGCGCCGGAGTGCCGCCCGTAGCGGCCTCTCCGGCGCCCCGCCGTCCGCGCCGTTCCGGCGCTCACCGCGTCCTCAGTGCCCCCGGCTCACGTCCTCGGTCCGCCCGGTCCACGCCTCAGTCCACCCGGTTCACGAGGGACACGAAACCGCTCCAGGATTCCTTCGGCTTGCGCGGGTCCCACAGTTTCTGGGCCGTCGCCGCGAGGGGCAGGCGGATGCCCTGGGCCACCTGCCCTTGCGTCTGGGCGCCGGCGATGTCGCCCCACACCGCGAACCGGCCGCCGAGGATGTGTTGCGGGCCGGCGTAGCGGGACGGTACGGGCTTGGTGCCGCGTACGACCGCCGGGGTCCACCGCTCGTAGATGCGCTGTCCGGTCGGGTAGGCGAAGTCGTTGGGCTGGCCCAGGACGTAGTACAGGTACTCGTCGTTGAGGTTGACGACCTTCCAGCCCTCCTTCAGGTATTCCTCGGGCGGGCGGACGCCGGCCTCCTTGCCGGTCCAGTAGTTCACCTGGCGGTGCCGGGAGGGTTTGACGACGCCGCCGCGGTGCATGCCGTCGTTCCACAGCTGCGGGGTCTTGCCCTGGCCGCGCACGGTCTTGGCGCGGTCGTTGAGCCAGGCGGTGGTCAGGTCCTGGACGCGGGCGTCCTTGCCGTAGCGCTCGCGGGCCCTCTTGGCGAGGCCGGGGTAGGTGGCCTCGGGGTCTTGGGCCATCAGCGCCTGGTACTCGTCGCCGCCCAGGTGCGTGTACGTGCCGGGGAACAGGTCCCCGTACTCCTTCAGCAGGTCGTCCACGATCTTGGCCGCGCGCGGGTTGCCGATATCGACGGCGCCCCGCGGCGTGGCACCGGAGGCGCTGCGCAGCTGGAGGTCGGGGTGTGCCTTGATGACGGCGCCGAGGTGTCCCGGGGAGTCGACCTCCGGGATGACGGTGATGTGCCGGGAGGCCGCCAGCTTGACGATGCGCCGCACCTGCGCCTTGGTCAGGTGCGGATCGGAGACGACCTCGGGGTGGGTTTCGCTCTCGACGCGGACGGCCTGGTCGTCGGAGAGGTGGAGCTGGAACTGGTTGAGCTTGAGGTCCCCCATCTCGCGGATGCGGGCCTCGATCCAGTCGGCGCTGAAGGGTTTGCGGGCGATGTCGAGGGAGAAGCCGCGCTGCGCCCGGTCCGGCTTGTCGTGGACGGTGCCCTCGGCGAAGCGGTGCTGGGCGCGGTAGGTCTGGAGAAGGGTGCGGGTGCCGTAGAAGACACCGGCGTCGCCCGCGCCCGTGATGGTGACCGTGCCCGCGCGGCTGGTCAGCGAGTAGCTCTCGCCCCCGCCCTTGCCGCCGCGCTTGAGTTCGATGTCCCCGGTGCGGGCGGGGCCTTGGGCCGTCTTGACCTTCAGTTCGGAGGCGAGGAGCTTGGCCTCCCCGGCCAGGGAGGCGGTGTCGGTGACGACGCGGGTGTAGCGGGTGCGCTCCCAGCCGGGTCCGCGTACGGCTTTCCAGTCGCGTACGGCGGGCACGGCGGAGGGCGCGGGGCCCGTCCGGTCCGGCCCCTTGGGGGGCGGCGGCTGGAATCCGGACCCGGACTTCGAGGCGGAGCCGGAGGGCCGCGCCTGCTTTCCGCCGCCTCCGCCGTTGTCGCCGCCGCAGCCGGTCAGGGTGAGCAGGCCGCCCAGCGCGAGAGCGGTGACCATCACCGTGGACCGGCCGCGGGTCCGAGTCCGGGTGTCCCGGCCCCGGCTCCGGCTCCGGCACGGGCACTGGCCCCCCTCCGCGGCCCGGTTCCGTCCGCCGTCCCGGTCAGCCCGTGCCGTCTCTTCCGTCCACTCCGCCCGCTCCGTCACGCTCGCTCGTCCCGCCCCTTCCGTCCGCCCGGACCCGAACCGTCCCGCCCGCCGGCGTCCTGCCGACTGTCCGGGCATTTCCGACCAATTTCGTCCCATGCGAATACGGTATTTCCCTTTTCCGACCCTTCACCGTCAGCTATGCGCTCACCAGCGTTCCCTTCCGGGTGAAAAACACGATTCGGACGGCCGAACCTTCCAGGCGCATGGCTACGGTGACGAGACTCCCACACGACCTTCACACCCCTCCCCGGAGCAGATGAGCCACCCCATGAGGCAGTGCGGACAGGTGACCTCTCCGGCCACCACACCCCTCGACGGGCTCAACGCATCGGCCGTACACACCGCCGAATCCCTCCTCCTCGGCTGCTGCCGAAGCCTCCGCTGGGCCAGGCGTCTCGCCGCGCACCGCCCCTACCCCGATGTGGAGGCGCTGCTCGCGGCGGCGGACGAGGCCGGCTACGACCTGGAGGCCATGGACCTCCACGAAGCGCTCGCCGGGGAGCCGGCGCCGCACCCCCTGGGCGAGCCGCGACTGGGGACCCTCGCGGCGCACACGGCCCTGCGTGCCGCACAGGCCGCGTACGAACGCAAATTCGGGCACGCGTTCGTCGTCTGCCTCGACGGGTGCGGGCCCCGGGAACGCCTCGACCACACCCTCGCGGCGCTCCGCGAGCGGCTCGGAAACGAGCCGGAAGAGGAGTGGGTCGTCGCGGCCGACGAACTCCGCCGCCTCGCCCGAGCCCGCCTCACCCGCCTGACCGCCACCGGCTCACCCTGACCCCTGGCCCGCCCTTCCACCGTTTCTCCGCAGGCTCCACCCCCGAGCCCCCGGTCCCCCCCGGTCCTCAAGCGCCGGAGGGGCTGATTCCAGCCCGTCCGGGGGCACCTCCCGGCCGGAGGCTGGGCGAGGGTCTGACAGCGACGACGCGCAGGACAGACCCACCCGGCGCGAATGCGCCGACCCCGCGTCGCTACGATGACGGATGGCCGGTGGACCGTACCCGGCCGGGCCCGCCCGACCTACCGAAGCCGGCAGGCCCCAATATCCGCTCCCGGAGGGTTATTCCGTGCCGGCTGGAACGCTGTACCGCGGCCGGGAAGGAATGTGGTCCTGGGTGGCTCATCGAGTCACCGGCGTCCTCATCTTCTTCTTCCTGTTCGTGCACGTGCTCGACACCGCTCTCGTGCGTGTCTCACCCGAGGCGTACGACGACACCGTCGCCATCTACAAGACTCCGCTCGTCAACCTGATGGAGTACGGCCTGGTGGCCGCCATCCTCTTCCACGCGCTCAACGGCCTGCGGGTCATCGCCGTGGACTTCTGGTCGAAGGGCGCGAGGTACCAGAAGCAGATGCTGTGGACCGTGCTGGGCGTCTGGATCGTCCTCATGGCCGGTGCCTTCTACCCGGTGCTGCAGCACACCCTGCGCACGCTGTTCGGGAGCTGATGAGTGATGTCGACTACCGAGACCGCCAAGACGGCCGACGCCTCGGGTGAGCCCACCGGCCCCCAGGACGAGGTGGCGCTGTACGACGTGGACCACCCCGCGCCCGTCATCGAGCCGCCGCGCGCGCGGACCGCGAAGACGCCGAAGGCCAGCCGCGGCAATTTCGAGATGCAGACCTGGCTGTTCATGCGGCTGTCCGGCATCGTGCTCGTGGTCCTCGTCCTGGGCCACCTGCTGATCCAGCTCGTGCTGGACGGCGGCGTCAGCAAGATCGGCTTCGCGTTCGTGGCCGGCCGCTGGGCCTCGCCGTTCTGGCAGGTGTGGGACCTGGCGATGCTGTGGCTGGCGATGCTGCACGGCGCCAACGGCCTGCGCACCGTCATCAACGACTACGCGGAGCGGGACAACACCCGCTTCTGGCTGAAGATGCTGCTCTACACGGCGACCGTCTTCACCGTCCTGCTGGGCACGCTGGTGATCTTCACCTTCGACCCGAACATCCGCTGATCCCCCCGGGACGAGAGCACCCGGCAGGACACCGCGAGGGAATCCGAGAGACCTCATGCAGATCCACAAGTACGACACCGTCATCGTCGGTGCGGGCGGCGCCGGCATGCGCGCGGCCATCGAGTCCACCAAGCGCAGCCGTACCGCCGTGCTGACGAAGCTCTACCCCACGCGCTCCCACACCGGCGCCGCGCAGGGCGGCATGGCCGCGGCCCTCGCGAACGTCGAGGAGGACAACTGGGAGTGGCACACCTTCGACACGATCAAGGGCGGCGACTACCTGGTCGACCAGGACGCCGCCGAGATCCTGGCGAAGGAGGCCATCGACTCCGTTCTCGACCTGGAGAAGATGGGCCTGCCCTTCAACCGCACCCCGCAGGGCAAGATCGACCAGCGGCGGTTCGGCGGGCACTCGCGCAACCACGGCGAGGCCCCGGTGCGCCGCTCCTGCTACGCGGCGGACCGCACGGGCCACATGATCCTCCAGACGCTGTACCAGAACTGCGTCAAGGAGGGCGTGGAGTTCTACAACGAGTTCTACGTCCTCGACCTGCTCCTCAACGAGGACGAGGGCGTCAAGAAGACCGCCGGTGTCGTCGCCTACGAGCTGGCCACCGGCGAGATCCACATCTTCCGGGCCAAGGCCGTCGTCTTCGCCTCGGGCGGCAACGGCAAGTTCTTCAAGGTCACCTCCAACGCGCACACCCTGACCGGGGACGGCCAGGCCGCCGCGTTCCGGCGCGGGCTACCGCTGGAGGACATGGAGTTCTTCCAGTTCCACCCGACCGGCATCTGGAAGATGGGCATCCTGCTCACGGAGGGCGCCCGCGGTGAGGGCGGCATCCTGCGCAACAAGGACGGCGAGCGCTTCATGGAGAAGTACGCGCCCGTCATGAAGGACCTGGCGAGCCGGGACGTCGTCTCCCGCGCGATCTACACCGAGATCCGCGAGGGCCGTGGCTGCGGCGCCGACAAGGACCACGTCTACCTGGACCTGACGCACCTGCCGCCGGAGCAGCTGGACGCCAAGCTGCCGGACATCACCGAGTTCGCCCGCACCTACCTGGGCATCGAGCCGTACACCGACCCGGTGCCGATCCAGCCGACCGCGCACTACGCGATGGGCGGCATGCCCACCAACGTGCAGGGCGAGGTGCTCTCCGACAACAGCACCCCCGTCCCGGGCCTGTACGCGGCCGGGGAGGTCGCCTGCGTGTCCGTGCACGGCGCGAACCGGCTGGGCACCAACTCGCTGCTGGACATCAACGTCTTCGGGCGCCGCGCGGGCATCGCCGCCGCCGAGTACAGCGCGACCGCCGACCACGTGGAGCTGCCGGAGGACCCGGCCAAGTTCGTCCAGGACGAGATCGAGAACCTGCGCGACGCCACCGGCAACGAGCGCGTGGTGGACATCCGCAAGGCGCTCCAGGAGTGCATGGACAAGAACGTCATGGTCTTCCGCACGGAGCAGACGCTGAAGGAAGCCGTCGAGGAGATCGGCGCCCTGCGCAAGCGGTTCCGCAACATCAGCGTCCAGGACAAGGGCAAGCGGTTCAACACCGACCTGCTGGAGGCCCTGGAGCTGGGCAACCTGCTCGACCTGGCCGAGGTCACCGCGGTCTCCGCGCTCGCCCGCAAGGAGTCGCGCGGCGGCCACTACCGCGAGGACTTCCCCAGCCGCGACGACGTCAACTTCATGCGCCACACCATGGCGTACCGCGAGGTGGGCGACGACGGCACCGAGTCGATCCGGCTGGACTACAAGCCGGTCGTGCAGACCCGCTACCAGCCGATGGAGC
Organism: Streptomyces axinellae; assembly: GCF_039532135.1. Lineage (NCBI taxonomy): Bacteria > Bacillati > Actinomycetota > Actinomycetes > Kitasatosporales > Streptomycetaceae > Streptomyces > Streptomyces axinellae. Next base: position 57,059 of record NZ_BAAARJ010000025.1, on the reverse strand, counting down.
GTAAGTACTGATGAGCACCGCGACACTCGACAAGAACGACTCCGCCGGTCCCGTGGACTCGGCGGAGAACAGCGCGTCCCACCTGATCACGGTCACCCTGCGCATCCGCCGGTTCAATCCGGAGGTCGCCGAGGAGTCGCGGTGGCAGGACTTCACGCTGGAGATCGACCCGAAGGAGCGCGTCCTGGACGCGCTGCACCAGATCAAGTGGGAGATCGACGGGACGCTGACGTTCCGCCGCTCCTGCGCGCACGGCATCTGCGGCTCGGACGCGATGCGGATCAACGGGCGCAACCGGCTGGCGTGCAAGACGCTGCTGAAGGACATCGGTCCGGAGAAGCCGATCACCGTGGAGCCGATCAAGGGGCTCACCGTCCTCAAGGACCTGGTGGTCGACATGGAGCCGTTCTTCCAGGCGTACCGGGACGTGATGCCGTTCCTGATCACCACCGGGAACGAGCCGACCCGCGAGCGCTACCAGTCGGCGGAGGACCGCGAGCGGTTCGACGACACCACCAAGTGCATCCTGTGCGCGGCGTGCACCTCCTCGTGCCCGGTGTTCTGGAACGACGGGCAGTACTTCGGCCCGGCGGCCATCGTCAACGCGCACCGCTTCATCTTCGACTCGCGCGACGAGGCCGGTGAGCAGCGGCTGGAGATCCTCAACGACAAGGACGGGGTGTGGCGTTGCCGCACCACGTTCAACTGCACGGACGCGTGCCCGCGCGGCATCGAGGTCACCAAGGCCATCCAGGAGGTCAAGCGCGCGCTGATCACGCGGCGCTTCTGACCTCTTCGAGGCCGTCGTATCGCCCCGGCGCCGTCCGCGCCGTGGTTCCGCTTCGCCGACGCCGGGCGGGCTCTGCCGAGTCCGCCCGGCGTCGGCGTCTCCGGGGCCGGGCCAGGGCCGGGCCCGGGCCCGGGAAGACTGGCGCGGGGCTACGGACGGTGGCGGGGCTCTCACCCGATCGGCACTCCCGGATGGTGACGGACCGGCCGCCGGACGAGATTGGTGGCGACGGTGCCCTGCCCCCGCTGGGCATCCCGACCGGAGGAGTTGCCATGCGTATAAGCGCTGCTGTTGCCGCTGTTCTCTTGACCGGTGCCGCCCTGCTGGGCTCCGCCGGTAGCGCCGCCGCCGCCACCGCCCCGACACCAGGACAGGAGCGGGCCGCCGGCAGCGGGACCGCCCTGACCCTCCCGCTCGACCTGCTGGGTCTGCCGTCCCTCTCGATCAGCGCCGGGGGCCGCTGAGCCGGGTGCCCGGGCCCCCTTCGCGGCGCGCCACCCCCTCGTCGGCCCGCTCGTGAGGGGGCCAGGGGCTGGTCGGACAGCCCCTACGCCCGCAGCGATATCCGCCGCCGGACCGGACGGGTGTACGTACGGTCACGTGCATGGCCCATCCCTCAGGGCAGCGGCTCTCCCGCCACCATCCGCTGCGCCGGCGTGACTTCCGGCTGCTGTTCGCGGGGCGCGCCTTCTCCCTCGTCGGCGACGCCGCCTTGCCCGCCGCGCTGGCGCTGGCCGTGCTGCGGGCGACGGGCTCCACTTCGGCGCTCGCGCTCGTCCTCGGCTGCGCGATGGTGCCCAAGCTGCTGCTCCTGCCGGTCGGCGGGGTGATCGCCGACCGGTTCCGGGCCCGTACGGTCGCGCTGAGCACCGATGTGGTGCGGTGCGCGGCCCAGTTGTCCGCCGGGCTCCAACTGCTGGGCGGCGCACCGTCGCTGACGCTGATCTGCCTCGCCGAAGTGGTGGGCGGCGCGGCGTCCGCGTTCGCCATGCCCTGCCTGTTCCCGCTGGTCGCCGGCACCGTCCCGGCCGCGGGGCGGCAGCGCGCCAACGCGCTGATGGCCACGGCGGAGAGCGCGAGCCGGCTCGCGGGGCCCGCGCTGGCCGGTGTCCTCGTCTACGCCGCCGGGCCGGGCTGGGCCTTCCTGCTGGACGCGGCCACCTTCGCGGCCAGCGCGGCGCTGCTGGCGCTGGTGCGGGTCGGCCATGTGCCGCTGCCCCGGCGCTCGTTCCGCGCCGACCTGGCCGAAGGCTGGTCGCAGGTGCGCAGCCGCGCCTGGTACTGGCCCAGCCTGCTCGCGCACGCCGTCAGCAACCTGTGCGTCAGTGTGCTGCTCGTGCTCGGACCCGGGGTCGCCGTGCGGGAGTTGGGCGGCGAGGGTGTGTGGGTGGCCGTCGCCCAGGCGGGCGCGGTCGGCCTCCTGGTCGGCAACCTGGCGGCCTCGCGGGTGCGTCCCCGGCGGCCGGTGCTGGTCGCGAACCTGCTGTGTGTGGGGTTCGCGCTGCCGCTGGCGGCGTTCGCGGCGGCGCCCGGCGCGGGGTACGCGATCGCCGCCCAGGGGGTGGCGATGGCGGGGCTCGGCTTCCTCAACCCCGTGTGGCAGACGACCGTGCAGGACGCGGTGCCCGCCACCGCGCTGGCCCGGGTCACCTCCTACGACTGGCTCCTGTCGCTGGGCGCCATGCCGCTGGGCTACGCCCTGGCCCCGCTCGCCGCCCAGGCATGGTCCCCCGCCGTGCCCCTGGGGGCCGCCGCGCTGCTGGTGGCCGCCGCCGGGCTGGCCGCGGCGCTGATCGGGCCCGTTCGCCGCTTCGAGCGACCGCCCGCGGCGGAACCGGCCCCCGGACCCGGGTCGGATTCCGAGCCCGAGTCCGAGCCCAGCCCCGGCCGGGGCCGCGAGCCTGAGCCCGGACCCGGGAAGGAGCCCGGCCTCGGGAAGGAGGCGGGGGCCGGCGAGGAGGCGGGGGCCGGGGCCTGAGCAGGCGCGGCGGTCGGCGCGCCAGGGCCGGGACCGCGCCCGTCCCGTGCCTGTCGCGTGCATGCCCCGTGCCTGGCGCACCATCGCCCCGGGCTTCGAGGTCACGGACGGGCGGGTCGTATCGTGCGGGGATGGGACGTTGGGGAATGGCGCGGGCCACGGCCGTGGGGATCGTGGCGGCGCTCGCGATGAGCGGCTGTGCCGACGGCGGCAAGGACGACGGCGGGTCGAAGCCCGTGGCGAAACACGGGGCGCGGCTGACGGCGGAACCCACCACCGCACCCGCGGACGAGCACGTCGGGGCCAGACTGTCCGGGCTGGGCTCCCGCACGCGCGTGGTCGTCGAGGCGCGGGCCACCGACCGGGGCGGGCACCCCTGGACGGCGGAGCTGACGCGTACGGCGGACCGCGGGGGCCGGGTCGATCTGACGAAGGACACGGCGGGACTGCTGTCCGGGCTGCGGCCGACCGGCGGGGCCGCGGCGAAGCTGCGCGGTTCGGGCACCACGTTCTCGTACCACCCGGGCCCGCCCGGCACCCAGCGCTCCTACAAGGTGCGGCTCACCGCCACCGCGCTCAGCGGAAAGTACAAGGGCAGGCGGCTGGCGGCCCGTACCCTCACCCGCGAGTGGCTCACCAAGGGCACCACGCACCGCGAGCTGACCGTCAAAAAGGACAAGGTGGCCGGCGACCTCTACCTCCCCGCGAAGGGTTCCGCTTCCGGCTCCGGTTCCGGTTCCGGTTCCGGCCGCGAGAAGGCACCCGTGCTGGTGTTCGGCGGCTCCGAGGGCGGCAACGCGGGCACCTACACGGCGGCGCTGCTCGCCTCGCACGGGCATCCGGCGATGTCGGTCTGCTACTTCCGCTGCGGGTCCGGTTCGGGCCGCCCGAACGCCATCGACATGATCGACCTGGACTACTTCACCCACGCGGGCCGCATCCTGCGCGCGCAGGACGGCGCCGATCCGTCCCGGCTGACGGTGCTGGGCAACTCGCGCGGCAGCGAGGCGGCCCAACTCCTGGGCCAGCGCCGCCCGTCGGTCTTCCGGAACGTGGTGGCGTACGCGCCGTCGTCCAAGGTCAACGGCCCCTACCGCGGCGGCACGGTCGCCTGGGCCGACCACGGCAAACCCATCCCGACCGGCCCGATCCCGCTGAACCACGTGCGCGGCACGGTCCTGGCGGTGGCGGGCGGCAACGACAAGATGTGGGGCTCGGCGGCCTCCGCGCGGGACATGGCGGCACGCGGCGCGAAGAAGCTGGTGTATCCGGACGCGGGCCACCACGTGAACTGGTTCCCCCTCGGCCAGCCCGGCGAGGAGGGTGGCCGCAACGGCGCGGTGTCCGCGACCGCCAAGGCCGACCAGGCGGCCCGCGCCGACTCCTGGCCCGAGGTCCGGAAGCTGCTCGAACGGTAGCCCTCCGGGAGCGGGCCGCCGGAAGGGGGAATGGGGGGCGCGGGGGCGGCGAGTGGGGGCGCGGGAGTGCCCACTGTGTCCGAGTCGGCCGCGCGCAGCGCCTCAGCTCTGCTTGCTGGCCAGGTGGACGAGGGTGACGTCGGATTCGGCGCCCACGCGTACCGGCGGGCCCCAGGCCCCCGCGCCGCGGGTGACGTAGAGCTGGGTGTCGCCGTAGCGCTCCAGACCGGCGACGGTCGGGTTGGCCAGCTCGGCGAGATAGGGGCCCGGCCACAGCTGGCCGCCGTGGGTGTGGCCGGAGAGCTGGAGGTCCACGTCGTGGTCGACGGCCTCGTGGATCATCACGGGCTGATGCGCCATCAGGACGGCGGCCCGGGAGGTGTCGCGGTCGCCGAGCGCCTTGCGGTAGTCGGGGCCCTCGCCCTGCTCCTCGCCCGCGATGTCGTTGACCCCGGCGAGGTCGAAGCCGGGCAGCTCGCGGCGCGCGTTCTCCAGCGGGTGCACGTTCAGCTCGCGCAGGTGCGCGACCCATTCGTCCGCGTTCCCGAAGTACTCGTGGTTGCCGGTGACGAAGTACGCGCCGTGCCGGGAGCGCAGCTGCCGTAGCGGTTCGGCGGCCGGGCCGAGGTCGGCGACGCTGCCGTCCACCAGGTCGCCGACGATGGTGACGAGGTCGGGCTGGGCGCGGTTGATGGTGTCCACGATGCGCTGGGTGTGGGCCTTGCCGAGGATCGGGCCGAGGTGGATGTCGCTGACGACCGCGATGCGGTATCCGTGCGCACGGCGGCCCAGCTTGGCCAGCGGCACGGTGATGTTCTTGAGGGTGGGCCCGTTCAGCACGCTGTAGGCCCCGGCGGCGGTGGTGCCCAGCCCGGCGGCTCCGGCGGCGGTGGCCAGCGTGCGCGCGAGGAAGACCCGGCGGCTGGGGGCGGGACGGCCGGGCGGGGTGGTGCGGGACGCCTCTCCGGCGGACGGGGCTGCTGATGCGGGCGCCGGGGGCGCCGGCGCGGTGACGGCTCCGCCGCCGGCCGGTGCGGGCTCCCCCGCCGGTACGGCGCTCCCGGCGGCTGTCGCGGGGGTCTCACCGGCCGGGGCGGCGGATGCGCCCACCGCTTCCGGCTCCGGTTCCGCTTCCGGCTCCGGCTTCGGCTTCGCCTCCGGCTTCGGTTCCGTACGCGCGGGCTTCGCCGGGCTCCCTGACCGCGCCGCCGAAAGGGCCGGGGCCGGGGCGGGGCCGCGCCGGGATGCCGCCCGCGGCCGGCCCCACGCCGTGCACCGCAGCACGAAGCGGATCAGCTCGGCGGCCAGCAGGGCCAGGGTCAGGTAGAGGACGCAGGCCAGCCACAGGTATCCGGGCCATGCCAGCGCCTGCTGGAGGGCGAAGGGCGCGCCGGAGCGGCTGGTCAGCAGTGTCGCGAAGGTGGTGGCGGGCAGCAGTACGGCGAGCGCCGTGCCCAGGCGGCGCCACCGGCTCCGGGGCCGGGACACGTCGCGCACGAAGCGGCGCCACATGTACAGGTGCGAGCCCGCCAGCACGCCGAGCGCGATCACCGCGACGGCTATGAACAGCACAACCCCCATGAAAGGGTTCCTCCCCCTCGCTCTTCGCGGCCGGCGGTCAGTTCCGCCGGGACGCCCGCAGCCCCCTGATGCCGATCAGACCGATCGCCGATCCCAGCAGGAACGAGGTGATGGCCAGCAGCAGATGGATCCAAAAATAACCCGTCGGATCTCCGGCATCGTCGAACGCCAGCCCGCTGCTGTCTTTCCAGAGATTTTTGACAAACGTGATCCAGACGAACCAGGACCAGACGCCGAAAGCCAGGAGGAACCAGGACACAGGCCGCGACAGCACGAGGCCCCTGGGACGGCCGGGCGCCGTATCGGGGGTGGTCTCGGCGGGGCCCTCTGTGGTGTCTTGCATGCCTTCAGTATGGTCCGGGCGCCCGCACAGACAGGAGGCGGGGCTTCCGGGCGACGTGCGGCGGACCCGGGGGGAGTCGGTGGCGGGCGGTGGTTCCCCAAGAGGAACCAACGGTTCCCCCGTCAGGCCCTTGTGAAGCCCCCAAGTGGAGGGCCTCAGGTGCCACATCCCGTGGATGGGCCTGTACGTTCGCAGGGTGCCCAATTCTTCGCATTATTCAGACCGGTTCCGGGCTCCGCGCCGGGCCCGCATGCTTGCCGGCCTCGCCTGCGCCTCCCTCGCACTCCCGCTGCTGGGTGCCCCCAGCGCGCAGGCCGACGACAAGAACCCCAGCGGCAAGGCCAATGAGCCCCGGCCGCCCGCCCAGATGTCCACGGTCGGCGGATCACAACTCGGCCGCCCCGGTACGCAGGTCAGCCTGAAGGCGGGGGCGCCCAAGCTGCCCCCGAAGCTGACGGCGCGCTCCTGGATCGTCTCCGACGCCGAGTCGGGGGACGTGCTGGCCTCGCACAACGCGCACTGGCGGCTGCCGCCCGCCAGCACACTGAAGATGCTCTTCGCCGACACAGTGCTGCCCAAGCTGCCCAAGACCCGCACCCACAAGGTCCTGGCCTCCGACATGGCGGGCATGGGCGAGGGCAGCAGCCTGGTCGGCGTCCAGGCGGGCGAGAAGTACACCGTGCGCGACCTGTGGCTCGGCGTCTTCCTGCGCTCGGGCAACGACGCGGTCCACGTGCTGGCGGCCATGAACGGCGGCAAGCCCAGGACCGTGACGGAGATGAACGAGCACGCGCGCGCCCTGCACGCCGACGACACCCAGGTGGTCAGCCCGGACGGCTACGACCACAAGGGCCAGGTCTCCTCCGCCTACGACCTGTCGCTGTTCGCCCGCTCCGGGATGCAGAAGGAGGACTTCCGCAAGTACGCCGCCACGGCCACCGCGGACTTCCCCGGCGCGACCGGCAAGAAGGGCAAGCGGGAGAGCTTCCAGATCCAGAACACCAACCGTCTGCTGACCGGCGACGTCGGCATCGACCCCTACCCGGGCATCGCCGGGGTCAAGAACGGTTCGACGACCAACGCGGGCAACACCTTCACGGGCGTCGCCCAGCGCGGCAACCGCGTCCTGCTCGTCACCGTCATGCACCCGGAGGCGACAGTCCCGCACGGCGTCTACAAGGAGACGGCCGAGCTGCTGGACTGGGGCTTCGCCGCGGACGGCAAGGTCGCCCCGGTGGGCAAGCTGGTCGCCCCGGGCAGCCCGGAGGGCGGCGCCGCACACGGCAAGGGCCAGGCGGGCGGCGCCTCCGACGCGAAGGCCGCCGGGCACGCCGACAAACCCTCCGGCGGGATCGGGGTCGCCCTCGGCATCACTGCCGGTGCCCTGGTGCTCCTGGCTCTGGTGGCGTACGCGGTGCATCGTCGCTGGCCGGTTCCGGTGGGGCGGCGTCGCCGTCGATGAGGTCCTTGACCGGCTGTGCGTCCGGGTCCTCGCCGGGGGGCGGGGCCGTGGCCGTCCAGGCGGCGCAGTAGAGCAGCAGCCGGGTCATGAAGCTGATCCACAGCAGCAGGGCGATGGGCACACCGAAGGCGCCGTAGATGTTCTTGGCGGCTACCCGCTGGAGGTAGCCGCCGAGCAGCAGCTTCAGCAGTTCGAAGCCGACGGCGCCCTGGAGGCAGGCGGCGAGCGTGGCCCGGTGCGGGGGCCGTACGCGCGGCAGGAGCGTGAGGACGTACCAGAGCAGGACGAAGTCGGCGCACAGTCCCGCCGCGTAGCCGGCGCCGCGCAGCAGCACCGTGCCCACGCCGCCCTCGGCGAGCCCGATCCGCTCCGCGACCCAGGTGACGGCGGTGATCGCGAAGGCCGAGCCGCCGAAGGAGATCATCCCGAGGAGGCCCAGGCCGAGCAGGATGGCCAGGTCGGTGCCGCGGCGGAGGAGGAAATTGCCCGGGTCCTCCTCCAGGTCCCACATCGAGCGCAGGCTCTCGCGCAGCGTCCCCACCCAGTTCGCCCCGGTGAGCAGCAGCGCGGCACCGGCGATGCCCCCGACCGCACCCGCGTGGTCCACCAGTGACCGGATGTCGAGCTGGTCGGCGATGCCCGGGACCTGCTGGGCCAGCGTGTGCTGGAGCTTTCTCATCTGATCGGGTGTCAGCAGCGTGGCGCCGATGGCGGCGCCCACGGCGAGCATCGGGAACAGCGCGAGGAAGCTGGAGTAGGTGATGGCGGCCATCGGCCGGGACCACTTGCGCTCGTCGAGGTGTGTGTAGACGCGCCACAGGCGCGTGGTGAAGAACCACGCGATCCACGGCCCGACAAGCGGCAGCCTGGCCAGTCTGTCCATGTGTGCCACCTGCCCCGACGCCGCCTTCCCAGCCCCCGCGACCCTACGGCGTGGCGGCGCCCCGGGCCGTGAGGGGCCCTACAGCGTGGCGGGCGGCCGGGAGACGGGGCGGCGCTGCGCCGGGGGGCGGCAGGCGGCGGGCAGGGCGAACGGGACGGGCGCCGAGGCGGCATCCGAGGACGTCGCGGCACCCGAGGCGGTGGCAGGGCCCGCGGGCGCGGCGTCCGGCGGGGCGGCGGCTCCGGGGACGGGAATGCCGGAGGCCGCGGGGGTGCCGGCGGCCGCGGGGGTGCCGGCGGCGGTGGGGAGGCCGGGGGCCACGGGGGCGCAGGGGGCCATGGCGCTGCTCGGGACCACAGCGGTCACCGGGGCGCCCGCACCGGCGGCCACGTCCGCACCCCCGTCCATCCGCACGTCAGCGTCCGCGGCCACGTCCACGCCAGTGCCAGTGCCACTGTCCACGTCCGCGAAGGAGAACTCCCGGCGCAGCCGCCACACCGCGTCCTCGCCCTGTTCGTAGAGCGCGAAGCCCGAGGCGGTCCACGCGCACTCGAAGTCCGCCAGTTCGGCGAAGGCCCGGTCCATCGCGGACTCGTCGATGCCGTGGGCGACCGTCACATGCGGGTGGTACGGGAACTGCAACTCGCGCACCAGCGGTCCCTCGGCGCCGCGCACCCGCTCCTGGAGCCAGGAGCAGGCCGAGCCGCCCTCCGCGACCCGTACGAACACCACGGGCGAGAGCGGCCGGAAGGTGCCGGTGCCCGACAGCCGTACCGGGAAGGAGCGCCCGCCGCGCGCGACCCGCGCCAGATGGGCCTCGATCGCGGGGCGCGCGTGGGCGGGGACCTCGGTGGGGGGCAGCAGCGTGATGTGGGTGGGGATGCCATGGGCGGCCGTGTCGCCGAAGGAGACCCGCCGGTCCTGGAGCAGTGTGCCGTACGGCTCCGGGACGGCGAGCGATACGCCGAGGGTGACGACCGCTCCGGTGCCCATGTGCTCTCCCTTCCCGCGCCTGCTGACCGCTGCTCTGCCGCTGCTTCGCTGCTCTGCTCTACTCTGCTGTGCTCTGCCGGTCCTGCTGCCTGTGTGCTGCGTGTGCGCCGTCTGCTGCTGCCCCGTCCGGTCCGGCCGGTGCTCAGCGCGGCCCGGGTACGAAGCCCACCTTGTCGTAGACCGTCTTCAGCGTCTCGGACGCGAGGGTCCTGGCCTTCTCCGCACCCTTGATCAGGATCGTGTCCAAGGCGGCGGGGTCGGCCAGATACTCCTGCGTACGGGAGCGGAAGGGCGTCACCCAGTCGGTGACGATCTCGGCGAGATCGGTCTTGAGCGCACCGTAGCCCTTGCCCGCGTACTTCTCTTCCAGTTCCGTGATTCCGGTGCCGGTGAGCGTGGCGTAGATCGTCAACAGGTTGCTGACGCCGGGCTTCTTGTCGGCGTCGAAGCGGATGACGGTGTCCGTGTCGGTGACCGCGCTCTTGATCTTCTTGGCGGTCGTCTTCGGCTCGTCCAGCAGCTCGATGATGCCCTTCGGCGTGGAGGCCGACTTGCTCATCTTGACCGTCGGGTCCTGGAGGTCGTAGATCTTCGCGGTCTCCTTGAGGATGTACGGATCGGGGACCGGGAAGGTGTCGCCGTAGCGGCTGTTGAAGCGCTCCGCGATGTTGCGCGTCAGCTCCAGGTGCTGGCGCTGATCCTCGCCGACGGGGACCTGGTGGGCCTGGTAGACGAGGATGTCGGCGACCATCAGCGCCGGGTAGGTGAACAGGCCGACCGTGGTCTGGTCGGTGCCCTGCTTGGCCGACTTGTCCTTGAACTGCGTCATGCGCGCGGCCTCGCCGAAGCCGGTGAGGCACTCCACGACCCAGCTCAGCTGGGTGTGCTCGGGCACATGGCTCTGGAGGAAGACCGTGCAGCGCTCGGGGTCGAGGCCCGCGGCGAGCAGCTGCGCCGCGGCCATCCGGGAGTTGTCCCGCAGCTCCGCCGGGTCCTTGGGGATCGTGATCGCGTGCAGGTCGACGACCATGTAGAAGGCGTCGTGCGTCTCCTGGAGCGCCACCCACTGGCGTACCGCGCCGAGGTAGTTGCCGAGGTGGAACGAACCGGCGGTGGGCTGGATCCCGGACAGCACGCGAAGACGATCGTTGGCCATGAACCTTATTGTCTCAGGTCCCCCCAGCCGCCTGAGACCCGATTCCGGGTGAGCTGCCGCACGGGCGCGCGGGCCGCGCGGGGAGGACGCGGGGGCCGCCGGGGCCCGTGCGGATCACGCGGGGCCCGCGCCGGGGCGCGGGGTACCGCACGACAGCCGTACGGCACGGCGTAGGCGGCTCGGCGAAGCGCCGTACGCGGCTCGGCGAAGCGGTGCCGACCGGGTGCCGACCGGGTGCGGGGCGGGGTCGGCGGGGCTCGGGCGGAGGGGCTTGCGCGGGTTCGACGGGGTCCGCCGGGAGGGCCCGTGCGAGGGCGAGTGGGGGGGGCGGGCACGGCGGGGCCGCACTGCCGCCTCCGGCGCTTATTTTCTGCATACATCGGACAGCGGACGATAGAAATGTGCCGCCCCAACAGGGCAGGCACGCCGGTATGCAAGAGGAAACGGAGACACCGTGATGTCCACCTCGACCGCCCCCGCGGCAGGCGCCGCGCGCGCTTCGGATGAGCTGATCGCCGCCGCGGACGCGCACAGCGCGCACAACTACCACCCGCTGCCCGTCGTCGTCGCCTCCGCCGAGGGCGCGTGGGTGACCGACGCCGAGGGACGCCGCTACCTCGACATGCTGGCCGGTTACTCGGCGCTGAACTTCGGACACCGCAACCCGCGCCTGATCGAGGCCGCCAAGGCGCAGCTCGACCGGGTCACGCTGACCTCTCGGGCCTTCCACCACGACCGCTTCGCCGAGTTCGCCACCCGGCTGGCGGCGCTGTGCGGCATGGAGATGGTCCTGCCGATGAACACCGGCGCCGAGGCGGTGGAGACCGCCGTCAAGACGGCCCGCAAGTGGGGCTACCAGGTCAAGGGCGTACCGGAAGGCCGCGCCAAGATCGTCGTCGCGGCCGGCAACTTCCACGGCCGTACGACCACGATCATCAGCTTCTCCACCGACGAGGAGGCCCGCGCCGACTTCGGCCCCTACACCCCCGGCTTCGAAATCGTGCCGTACGGCGATCTCGCGGCGCTGGCGGAGGCGGTGGACGAGACCACTGTCGCGGTGCTGCTGGAGCCGATCCAGGGCGAGGCCGGTGTCCTGGTGCCGCCGGACGGCTACCTGGCGGGCGTGCGGGAGCTGACCCGGGAGCGCGGGGTGCTGTTCATCGCCGACGAGATCCAGTCCGGCCTGGGCCGCACCGGTGAGACCTTCGCCTGCGAGCACGAGGGTGTCGTGCCCGACATGTACGTGCTGGGCAAGGCGCTGGGCGGCGGCGTGGTGCCGGTCTCCGCCGTCGTCTCCTCACGCGAGGTGCTCGGCGTCTACCGCCCCGGCGAGCACGGCTCCACCTTCGGCGGCAATCCGCTGGCCTGCGCCGTCGCGCTGGAGGTCATCGACATGCTGGAGAGCGGCGAATACCAGCGGCGGGCCCGCGAGCTGGGCACCCACCTCCACCACGAGCTGGGCCTGCTGCCGTCCGGCGCGGTGCGCGAGGTGCGCGGGCGGGGCCTGTGGGCCGGTGTGGACATCGACCCGGCACTGGGCACCGGCCGGGAGATCTCCGAGTCCCTGATGGCGCGCGGCGTCCTGGTCAAGGACACCCACGGCTCGACGATCCGGATCGCCCCGCCGCTGGTGATCACCAAGGAGGACCTCGACTGGGGTCTGACCCAGCTCCGGGATTCCCTGACCCGCGGCTGACCCGTCCCGGCCTCGGCCTCGGCCTCGGCCTTCCAGGGGGAACCTCTGGGAGGCCCGGCCGTCCCCGATGCCGCTGGGAACGCAACGAACGCGACCTTCCGCTTCCATCGACTTCGGCCCGCCGCCCGGTCGGGCTGTGACCGCACAGACCCGGCGGGCCGGTCCCCGCCCCCCGGCGGCGACTTGTGCGCGCGACCGGGGCGAGTGAACTCCCTCCGGTCCGGTTCCGTTGTCCCGCTCGACAGTTCCGGGCGGGGAGGCAGGACCCTCGCCCGGCTTCCGCCGTCGGGACTGTCTTCTGTTCCCGATCAGGAGGAGAGCACATGCCGGACCGAGACCCCATAAGTGAAGCAGCCGGTGAAGTGGCGTGGTTCCTCTCGGGGATCAAAAACCGGGGCGCCCGCAAGGTCGTGAACCACCAACTACGTAAGTCCAACGCCGGACTTGACACCGCGTGGAAGGAGTTGCGCGAGTGGCGGAAGGAGGGGGAAAGGATACGGGCGAACAAGAGCAACAACAGCCCGGAGGAGTGGGACCGCCTGTGGCAGAAGCATGAGGAAAGGGGACAGCAGGCATTCGAACGGGAGAATGGAGCGAGGCAGGCGTACCGGGATGAGTGGGCACAGGTATGGGAACGAATGGGAAAGCTGAGGGCCCCCAGCGTTCTGGCAGAGCAGATGAAAGCGGTGCGAAGGATCTCCGGGACGCGACGGGCGAATCTGCTGGAAGCGGTACGCGCCCGGTATCCGGATGAACCGTCCCTACTGGAGCGTGCGGGCGCGATCACACCGCAGAGCTCCCTCGGCGCGCAGTCCTCCGCTTACGCCCTTCCGGTGCCCGACGCCGTCAAGCACATCGCCGCCGCCATCCGTTCGACGTCTCCCACCGGCGCGGCCCGGGCATCAACGCAGACGGCGGCGGCCGGCCCCTCCAGCCGGCCCTCCCTTGAGTGGCAGGGGCCCTGGAACTCGACGAGCAGGAGCAGGAGCAGGAGCAGCGGCAGGAGCAGCGGCAGGAGCTGACGCCCCCCGAGGGAGGACACAGGCCGGTGGCCTCGGACGCGACGAGCGCGCGCCGAACCGGGGCCGCGGGCCGGGGGTCATCCGGGTGGTGACCGGCTACGCGCCATCGGGGTCGAGCAGCCCGAGCCGTTGCCCCCTGCTCTCGGCGACGCGGATGACGCTCCCGAACGCGCGCACGGCCGTGCCCAGCGTGAGCCGCAGCGCGAGCGGCCCGGCGGCCGGGTTCGCCAGAACGTCCTCGGCCTCCGCCAATACATCCCATCCGTCCGCCACTTGGCACGCCTCGACGGTGTCCGCGATCGCCGAGACGGGACCACCGCCGCCCTCCGCGCACAGCGGCACGTAGCAGGGTTTTCCCGTGTCGGACGTCCATGGCAGCAGCCGCATGTCGCTGCGCTGATACGTGTTCGTGCCGGTGGTCACATGGGTCACATCGTGCTCCTTCTCGCCGGAGCCACCATCGTGGAACCCAGTGCGGGCCGCGCGCGACGACACAGAAGGTGTCCGAGAGACACCACGCAGGACGTCAAACCGGTGTCATTGACGGGTGCTCACGTCTAGCGTGGGAGTCATGACGACAGCGCAACCCGTCCCCAACAACACGCTGCGCGCCGTGCGCATCGGACTGCGGCTCAGCCAGGACGACTTCGCCAAGGAGCTACGGAAGGCCGGCGACGAGGCCGGGGAGCCGAACGACGCCAGCAAGCGGCTGGTCCAGCGCTGGGAGGCCGGGGTCAGCCGCACACCGAGGCAGGTGTACGCGCGAGCCCTGGAGCGGGTCACCGGGCATCCGGTGGAGGCGCTCGGGTTCGCTCTGCCCATGCCCGGGGTGCACATACGGGATGACGGCCGGGGCGGACACGACCTGGAGCCCGGCCCCGACGGCGTCGGCGCCCCGCTGCCGGGCGTCGGTGCAGCGCATGCCGCTGCGGCGGGCCGGCCCCCGCAGCGGTACGGAGGCGTCTGGCTGAGCCGCTACGAGTACTTCAGCTCGGGGCGCGACAGCACGTTCACCGGGGCCCACCACCTGGTGCTCGTCCAGCACGGGAACCGGCTCACCGGCCAGTCCCTGCCCGGTGCCTCGGCCAATCCGGACTCGCCGCTCGCTCTCGACCTGAGCGTCGAGGGAAACGTGGTCACCGGCACCTGGACAGAACGGACGGCCCCGGACGGCTACTACGCCGGGGCCCGCTACCACGGCGCCGTACAGCTGCTGGTCGAACCCACGGGGCGCAGGATGACCGGCAAGTGGCTCGGGTTCGGCAAGGACTTCGACGTGAACACCGGGCCGTGGGAGCTGGTCTTCCTGGACGGCTCAACAGGCAAGGCGGCGCTGGAGCGCTACAGCAACCCGCCCCGGTGAGCGAAGCCCACCATCACGCGCACGGCGCACCGCCGTGCGCGTGGTAGCACTGTGGGCATGACGCGCAAGGCCACGGAACGGGCCGGGTATCACCATGGGGACCTCCCCGCCGCTCTGGTGGAGGCGGCGATCGAGCTGTTGGACGAGCGCGGGATGGAGCGGGTGACCGTACGGGAGGTCGCGCGCCGGGCCGGGGTGTCGCCGGGGGCGCCGTTCCGGCACTTCGCGGACCGGCAGGCGCTGATGACGGCGGTCGCCGACCGCGTACTCGCCGAGTTCGAGGAGTGGCAGACCGGGCAGCTCACGGACGTCGAGGGCTCGTTGATGTACGCGCTGGGGCTGGGCTTCGTACGGTTCGCGATCCGTCACCCGCACCGCTTCGAGCTGGTCAAGAGCCGGGTCTTCAGCCGCAGTCGGCCCACCGAACTGCACCAGCGGCTCTCGGACATCGAGCAGGGGCTGACGGATGTCATCGTCGCCGACCAGGAGTCCGGTGTGCTGCGGCCGGGTGATCCGGCGGCGGTGGGGCTGGCGGGGCAGGTCGTGGTCTACGGGCTCTCCCAGATGATCCTCGACGGGTATCTGCCGCCGGAGAAGGCGGAGGAGCTGGCCGCGCAGGTCCTGGAGACCTTCGGCGCCGGTATCGCCAACGCGCGTGATTCCTCGGGGCGTTGACCTCTTGACCCTCTTTCCTCGGCTGATGTAATCATTGATTACATCAGCCGAGGAGGCCCGATGCCCGTACCGCGTGCGCCGCGTACGTTCCGCGCACCCGGGGCACCCCGTGTGCCCCGCGCACCCCGTGTGCCCCGGTTTCCGGATCCGGCGGCCACCGGAACCGTGGCCGTCGAGGCGACTCCCGCCGACGCGTACCGCGTCGTGAGCGATCCGGCCGTCATGGCGCGCCTGGCCGAAGAGGTCCAGCGTGCCCGCTGGCTGGGCGGGGCCACCGCCGCCACCGTGGGCGCCCGCTTCCGCGGCCACAACCGCAACGGCCCGCGCCGCTGGTCCACCACCTGCCGCGTCACCGACGCCGAACCGGGCCGCCGCTTCGCCTTCGAGGTGACGGCGCCGCTGGGCATCCCCATCTCCCGCTGGCAGTACGACATCGAGCCGGCCGCCCACGGCTGCACCGTGACCGAGACCAACTGGCTGCGCGTACCGCTGTGGTTCATCCCGGCGGCCGTCACCCTCACCGGGGTCCACGACCGCGTCGGCGCCAACAGCGCGCACATCGCCGCCACGCTGGGCCGGCTGAAGGGGTATCTGGAGGCGTCGGCGGGCGCCGGGCGCTGACCGGGGCCGCGCGGGCAGTGGCCCCGGGCGCCGGGCCCCGAGAAGACTCCCGCCACGGCCGGATCAATCCTGGCAGGTCGAACGGCCGAGGCGGGCGCCAGTAACAGCACACCAGGAAGGAAGACCCGCACATGGAAGATGTACGCGGCTTGCTCACTCCTGACGCGGCCAGGGGAGTCGTCGCAACGGTCATGGACAACAACCCCGGCATGGACGAGCCTACGGCCCGGCGGGTCGTGGACGAAGCCCTGAGGTTCGTCGTGACCGCCGCGACGTTCCCCACAGCGACCGTCAGGCCCTCACCCCTGGTGGACGAGGGCTGGCACGCGCTGATCCTGCACACGGCGGTCTACGCCCGACTGTGCGCGCGGCTCGGTCAGTTCGTACACCACTACCCCGATGCGCCCGACGCCGACGACGCCGCTCACGCCGACCCGGACGCGCACCTGGGGACCGTGGCCCTGATCGAAGAGGCCGGCCTCAGCGCCGACAAGGAACTGTGGGCTCCCCCGAAGGGGGACCTGGTACCGGCGGGCGGCAAGTGCCGCCGCCGTAGTTCCTGTTCGGGCGGTGGCTGCACCACGTCGTCCTGTAGCTCCTCGTGCGGGTCCTCCTGCGGAGGGGGCGGCGGCGACTGACCCCTCCGGGGTCGCCGGGGGCGGCGGGGCGGCGGCGTGCAGGGGGGCCGCCGCCCCGTCCCGTTTGTGCGGTGGTGCGGTGGCGCGCTCGCGCGCCCGCGGTGGTGCGGATGCGGGCGGCATTACCTCCCGTAACCGCGCAGCGCGATCAACTCTTCTGGATAATTACGTGGAATCAGGCATCCCCCCACAAGTCAGCATTCCCCGGCGCCCAACTCCCGCCACTTGTCAGCGCCCTGTAACAAATCCCCGGAGTAATTTGGCCGGGCCGCCGCCCGCGTGCTTGGCTGCGAAGACGCGTTCGAGCCGATCCTCGACGCAGACCACGGCTTTTTCCGCGGTGACATATTCGGTCGCGGAAGAAGCGGTGCGGGTATTGTCCCCTGGTCTTTCCGCTTGTCAGCCGGCCGCGACCACCGGTGCGGCGGAACGGGCCCACATTCCCGCCCGCGGAATACGGCGGACACTTTCGGGTATTCGCCACGCACGAAAGCAAGGGAGCAGCAGAATGCGCAAGTTCAAGCGCGCCGCGATTGTCGGTGCCGGTCTCCTCGCCTTCTCCGGCCTGGGCGTCGGAGCCGCCCAGGCTCTGCCCGACCCCGGCCAGTACATGGTGGGTGACACGTACAAGGAGCCCACCAAGGCCGCGTGCGAGGCGGACGGCAACTCGTGGGAGGGCGTCGGCGACTTCTCGTGCCTCGGCCCCAACGATGACGGCTCCTACACGCTCCGCATCGACTCGATCGACCCGCCGCCGCACGGCTGATGAGGGCCTGACCGCCCCGGCCCGACGGAAGCGAGCCCGCCCCGCCGGCCCGGCGGCACCGGACCACACAACGGCGCCCCCGACTCCTCTCCCGGAGCCGGGGGCGCCGTTGTCGGCGCCGGGGCCAAGGGACGACGCGGCGTACACCGCCGCTGCCGCGGCCGAGCGCGTGACCACACCCGTGACATCGACCCCGGCGTCCGCCAGGTCACGCGAAGTTGGCTTCTTCCCCGGCGGCCCGCTGAAGCCGGGCCGGCTCCCCGGCCAGGGCCGGCGCCGTCTCCGTAATCGTCCGTGGCCTCGGCCTGCCGGGCGAGGTCCTCCATCCGGCGCGCGATGCCCAGCCGCTCGGCGGCGCTCGGCCGGTTCGCGGGGAGGGTCAGGGGAGGCGGCGGGTGGGGGTGGTGTGGAGCCAGGCTTGGATGTTTTCCACCGCCTGGGTGTAGTAGGTGCGGTAGTTGTCCTCGGTGACGTAGCCGAGGTGCGGGGTGGCCAGGAGGCGGGGGGCCGTGCGGAAGGGGTGGGCGGGGGGCAGGGGTTCCTGGTCGAAGACATCGACCGCGGCGCCCGCGATCGTGCCCGCGTGCAGGGCCGCCAGGAGGGCGTCCTGATCGACGATGGCGGCGCGGGAGGTGTTGACCAGGTATGCGCTCGGCTTCATCGCGGCCAGCTCGTCCGCGCCGAGCAGGCCGCGGGTGCGGTCGCTGAGGGCGAGGTGGACGGAGACGAAATCGGCGGTCTCCAGCAGTTCGCGCAGGGAGGCGGCGCGCTCGGCGCCGGCCTCCTCGGCGCGCTCCTGGGTGAGGTTCTGGCTCCAGGCCAGCACCTGCATGCCGAAGGCGGGGGCGATACGGGCCATCCGGCCGCCGAGCTTGCCGAGTCCGAGCAGGCCGAGGCGGCGCCCGTTGAGGTCGGTGCCGACGGTGCTCTGCCAAGGGCCGCCCGCGCGCAGCGCCCGGTTCTCCGTCACGAGGCCCCGGGCCAGTCCCAGGATCAGGGCCCAGGCCAGCTCGACCGGCGGCGTCTGTGTGCTGGCTGTGCCGCACACGGTCACGCCGTGCGCCTCGGCGGCGGCGTAGTCGATCACCGTGTTGCGCATGCCGGAGGCGATCAGCAGCTTGAGCCTGGGCAGGCGGGCGAAGAGCGAGGCGGGGAAGGCCAGGCGCTCTCTGAGCGTGACGGCGATGTCGAAGTCGGCGAGCAGCGCGGCGAGTTCGTCCTCGGAGGCGGGGTGTTCGGCGAAGCTGACGACTTCCACCTCGCCCGCGAGCGGGGACCAGTCGGCCAGCGTGGTCGCCACGGACTGGAAGTCGTCGAGGACGGCGCAGCGCAGGGTCATCTCGGTGTCTCCGTTCGTCTTCCGATCGCCGGTCGGTCGCCGGTCGGTCGCCGGTCGGTCGCCGGTCGGTCGCCGGTCGGTCCGTCGCCGCCCCGTACCGTAGCCGTTCACGCCCCGCCGTCCGCGAGTGCGTCGCACAGGGCGTTCAGGGCCGCTGGATACGCGTGTTCGGGCGGGGCGCCGTAGCCGACGACCAGTGCGGGGCGCGGGGTGGTCAGGGGTGGTGCCTGGGGGTGGCGGAAGCTGTTGAGGGGGTCGAGGGCCACGCCGTGCCGGTGTGCGGCGCGGAGTACGGCTGCCTCCTGGGCATCGGGCGGGAGTTCGAGTACGGCGTGGAGTCCGGCGGCGATGCCGGTGGCCCGTACGCGCGGGACGCGTGCGGCCAGCGTCGAGACCAGCCGGTCGCGGCGGTTCCGGTAGCGGGTCCGCATCGCGCGGACGTGCCGGTCGTAGGCGCCGCGTTCCAGGAAGTCGGCGAGGGTGAGCTGGTCGAGGGCGCCGGTCGTCCACTCGGCGGGCGTCTTGGCCGCGAGCACCGGGTCCACGAGGTGGTCGGGCAGCACCATCCAGGCCAGCCGCAGCGCGGGGGCGAGGGCCTTGCTGGAGGTGCCGAGGTAGGCGACCCGGTCCGGGTCGAGCCCCTGGAGGGCTCCGACGGGCTGGCGGTCGTAGCGGAATTCGCCGTCGTAGTCGTCCTCCAGGACGAGCCCGCCGGTGCGTGATGCCCAGGTGACGATGGCCGCCCTGCGGTCGGGGTGCAGCGGGACGCCGGTGGGGTACTGGTGGCCGGGGGTCAGCAGGACGGCGCGGATGTCCGCGTCCGCGGGACGGCACGGGGAGCCTGCGCCGGACGCGTCCGCCCCGGCCGCCCGCCCCCCGGTGGCCTCCGAGAATTCGTCACCGGTCGAACCGGTGACGCTCGCAGCACTGTCCCCCGGGCCGCGCGCGTCCAGACAGATGGTGCGGGCGCCGTGGCTGTCGAGCGGGAGGGGGCGGGTGCGGGCGCCGGGGGCCTCCAGCAGGTCGCGGTGGAAGGAGAGGCCGTACTCCTCGACTGCCACGTCGCCGTCCAGTACCCGCGCCAGCAGGGCGAGCCCCTGCGCGAACCCCGCGCAGATCACGATGCGCTCCGGGTCGGCCCGCACTCCGCGCGCCCGCGCGAGGTAGTCCGCCAGGGCGCGGCGCAGCTGGGGGGTGCCCCGGTGGTCGCCGTGTGCGAACGCGTCGGCCGGTGCCGCCGTCAGCGCGCGGCGTGCCGAGGCGAGCCACGCGGAGCGCGGGAAGGCCGACACGTCGGGCGTGCCGGTGCGCAGGTCGTGCACGGGACGCCGCCGCCAGCGCTCCTGGCCGGGCAGTTGGGGGCGTGTACGGGGCCCGGCGCGCGGACCGCGCGGCGGCGGTGCGGGCTGCGCGCGGTGTGCGACCCGGGTCCCCGAGCCCTGGCGCGCGGCCAGCCACCCCTCGGCGACGAGTGCGGCGTAGGCCCCGGCGACGGTGTTGCGGGCCAGCTGGAGGTCGGCGGCGAGGGAGCGGGAGGAGGGCAGGCGCGTGCCGGGTGTGAGCCTGCCCGTGCGGATGGCGTCCCGTACGGCGTCGATGAGCGCGGTGCGCGTCCCGTACGCCGCGCGCCCGCCCGCGCCCGCCCGCCCCGTACCGAGGTCGAGGTGGAGGTCGGCGCCGAAAGCGGCCCAAGGCTCCGAGCTGGCCCAAGAAGGTGACACGGAAATGGACCATATCCGTGCGCCAGTGCGCTCTAGAGTCGAGGGCATGACGACAACACCGCGCATGGAGATGTGGAAGGTCGCGCCCGCCGTGGCCAAGGGCATGTACGCCTTCCAGAAGGCGGCCACCGAGCAAGGACTGGACCCTGTCGTCCAGGAGCTGGTGAAGATCCGCGCCTCGCAGCTCAACAAGTGTGCCTACTGCCTGGACATGCACCTGGCCGACGCCCGCAAGAACGGCGAGGACCAGCTCAGGCTGGACCTGATCGTCGCGTGGGAGGAGGCCGGTGACCTGTTCACCGAGCGGGAGCAGGCCGCCTTGGCGCTGACCGAGGCGGTCACCGTACTGACGGACGGCCATGTGCCCGACGAGGTCTACCAGCGGGCCGCCACGCACTTCGACGAGAACGAACTGGCCGCGCTCATCGCGCAGATCACCGCCATCAACGCCTGGAACCGCTTCGCGGTCACCACCCGCGCCGTCCCCCAGACCCTCGCCGACCGGCGGAACGGCTGACACCGGTCCCGGCCCCGGGCCGGGGAAAGAGGGAAGGGGAAAGGGGGGAAGGGGGGAAGGGGGGGAAGGCGGCGGGCGGGTTCAGGTGCGCGGGGGCAGCGGGGCCACCGTCAAGAGCGCCGAGAGGACCAGGACGGCGCTGAGCGCGGCCAGCTCCCAGGCCGTGGGCCGCAGCACCTGCGTATAGCTCGTGCGCGCGCCGTCGCGCAACAGCACACGGCGGGCGAACACGGCGCAGAGCGCGACGAGGGCGACCGCCGCCAGCTTCACCAGCAGGGTGCGTCCGTACGCCGAGGTCAGGGTCTCGGCCAGGGGCAGCCGCCGCAGCGTGCTGAGGATGCCGGTGACGCAGATGGCGGCGAACAGCCAGAACGCGCGCTTCGCGTAGGCGGCGAGCAGCGCGCGGGCCGCGCCCCGTTCGCCGTGCCAGGCCCGCATGGTGCGCAGCACCTGGATGAGTCCGCCGGTCCACACGACGGTGGAGGTGAGGTGGACGAGGGTGAGGGCGACGCCGAGGGCGGGGGTGTCGGCCTCGGGGTGCGCGCGCAGCGCCTCCCCGAGGATGACCCCGGCGAGCGGCGCCGCCGCCCATACGGGGCGGCCGAGGAAGACGCAGAGCCCGGCGAGCAGAAAACCGTTGGCCTCCAGGAAGGCCAGCAGTCCGGCGCGGGTCGCGTAGATCTCGGAGAGTTCGGGCAGCCCGGCGGTGAGCCGGCCGTCCCCGGCCGCCGCCATGGAGGCGAGCCCGAGTGCGGCGGTCATCCCGGCGAACGCCGCCACCGCCGCCCACTCGCGCGGCTGCCGGGGCCCGTTCGCGGGAGCGGAACCGGCGCCCGCACCCGGCTCGGCTCCGGCTCCAGCTCCGTCAACGGGCAGCGTGCGGGCCACGCCGCGGGCCAGGCGTCTGCCCGCGATCTCGCCGAGCTGGACGCACAGCGCGACGAAGAGGACGGAGCGCAGCAGCGCCGTGGCGCCGCCGCCGGGTATGTGGATGTCGCGGGTGCTGTCGGTGGCCAGGTCGGTGCCGGTCAGCGCGAGCGCCACCAGCGGGACGGCGCAGCCGCACACCAGCAGCACGGGCAGCAGCCGCCTGCCGGATCGCCGCGCCCGGTGCCGCCCCGCTGGTGGCGGGACAGGGACGACGCGGGCAGGGGCAGAGACTGGGACAGGCGGGGCGTGCGGCGACGAATCGGACTGGCTCACAGCGCAATTCTGCCCCAGGCCCCGCGACCGGGATCAGCCGTCCTTCAGCCCCCAGAGCCACACCTTCCAGACACCCGGATTCCCCTTGACCCACTTCTGCGCGGCGGCCTGCGGCGAGAGCCCGTCCTCCTCGATCATCTTGGCGACCGCGCCCTGGTCGTTCTCGCTCCACTGGAAGTTCTTGAGGAACTTGGCGGCCTTGCCGCCGTTCTTGGAGAAGTCGACGGACAGGAATTTCTTGAGGGGATTCTCGGGGTAACCGCAGTTCACCGTCTTGAGGTTGTCGTCACAGCCGCCGTAGTGCGCGGGCAGCTGGACCTCCTTCAGCCGGGCTTCGGTGCTGAGCCAGTGCGGGCGCCACCAGTAGGTGAGGAAGGGTTTCCGCTGACGGGTCAGCTCCTGGATCCGCGCGATCTGCGCCTTTTCCGAACCGGTGTACACCGTCTTGTAGTTGAGTTTAAGGTTCCGGATGATCGCCTCGTCATGCGTGAGGAATTCCGGTGAGCCTTCGAGGAGCTGGCCGCGGGTGCCGGTCTTGGCGGTGCGGAACAGCGGGGCGAAATCGTTGAGTTTCTTCCAGTTGGTGATCTGCGGGTGCTTGTCCACCAGATATTGGGGGACATACCAGCCGATCTGCCCCGTGACGCCGACATCTCCGGCGCGCATCACGCTCTTCTTCTTGAAGACGTACTTCTTCTCCAGGAGCGGGTGGCCCCAGTCCTCCAGGATCGCGTCGGCCTTGCCGTTCCCCACCGCGTGCCAGGCGTCTTTCTCGTCCAGCTTCTTGGTGGCGACGTCGTAGTCGAGTTCGGTTTCGAGCAGGTATTTCGCGACGGCGACGTTCGCCTGTCCGCCTACCCAGGTGGGGTTGGCGAGAACGACGGAACCGGCTGTGTCGGACGATTCGCCGGAGCACGCCGCGAGCCCGAGGGGTGCGAGCAGGGCGAAGACGGCGGCGATCGCATGGCGACGGGATATCAGGGACATTTGCGCGCAGATCCTGGGGGTGAGGATGCCGGTACTTGACCGCCAAGATCTTAACTGCCCCCGGAACATCCAGGGTTCCGGGGGCAGTTGTGTGTTCACAAGTCGGACGCGGGCTCACCCGCGCGCCCGGCACGCGGCACGCGGCACGCGGCACGCGACACGTCACCTTGCCGCGACACGTCACCTCGCCGCCGCGGCCGTCATCTCGACCACGGAGGGCCGGGCAACGCGCCGTGCGTCACTTCTTCTTCGGGATCCACTTCTCCCACGTGGACTTGTTGTCCTTGATCCACGCCGCAGCCGCATCCTCCGGGTCCATCTTCTTCCCGGCGATCATTCCGGCGACCTTGTTCTGGTCCTTGGTGGTCCACTTGAAGTTCTTGATGAACTTCGCCGCGTCGCTGTCGCCGTCGGCGAAGTCCTTGTTCATGAACTTTTCGAGCTGGTTGGTCTCGTAGCCGCACTTGGCCTTGGAGGCGGGCAGCTCACAGCCCTGGGTGTACTTGGGCAGCGGCACCTCGACCATGTCGATCTGCTCGTTCATCCACTGCGGCTGCCACCAGTAGGTGAGGAACGGCTTTTTGGCGTCGTACAGCCGCTTCAGTTCCTTGAGCTGGGCGGCCTCGGCGCCGGAGGGGATGTGCTTGAACTTCAGTCCCAGGTTCTTGATGAGTTCCTTGTCGTGCTGCGAGTACGAGGGGGCGGCGCCGATGAACTGTCCCAGGTCGCCGCTCTCGGAGGTCTTGAAGTCCTTGTAATGCTTGTTGAGGTTCTTGTAGTCCTTGATGATGTCGGGGTGCTTGTCGGCGTAGTACTTCGGCACGAACCAGCCGATGTGGCCGACGACGCCGAGGTCGCCGCCGGAGACGACGGTCTTCTTCTCCTCGACGTACTTCTTCTGCTTCTTCGGAACGCCGTGCCAGTCCTCCAGAATGGCGTCGGCCTTGCCGCTGTTGAGCGCGTCGAAGGCGACGGGCTCGTCCATCTGCTTGGCCTCGACCTTCACGTCCAGCTCGTCCTCAAGAAGCTTCTTGACGACGGCGGCGTTGGCGGTGGCGCCCACCCAGGAGGGCTCGGCCAGGACGACCTTCTTGTCGTCGCCGCCCGCGTTGGTGTCGGCGGCGCAGCCGGTACCGGCGGCCAGGACGCCGAGGATGCCGACTCCGGCGAGGGCGGTGGTGCGTATGCGCTTGGTATTCATCTGTGCGGTTCTCTTTTCGTGAGGGACGGACCGGGGCGAGGAGATCCGTCGGAACATTCCATTCCGGAAGACGATCCGGGGGTCGGGGGCCGGGGGCCGGGGGCCGGGGGCCGGGGGCCCGGGGACCCCGGCCCTCCCGGGGGCTCACGCCCCCTCGCGCCCCTTGGTGGGCTGGGAGAGGCGGTCGAGCATGATGCCGAGGCAGACGATGGCCACACCGGCCGGGAAACCCTGGGACAGGTCGCCCTTGGACAGGCCCTGCACGACCATGTAGCCGGTGGCGCCGCCGCCGATGAGACCGGCGATGACGACCATGGACAGCACCAGCACCACGCCCTGGTTGAGCGCCACCAGCATCGACTTGCGTGCCAGCGGGAGCTGCACGCCGAGCAGTTGCTGCCTGCCGGTGGCGCCCAGCGAGGTGGACGCCTCCATCGCGGCCGGGTCCACGTGGCGCAGCCCCTGGGTGGTGATGCGGATGACGGCGGGTGCCGCGTAGATGACGGCGGCGAGGATGCCGCCGGTACGGTTCTGGCCGACCAGCGCGATCACCGGGATCAGGTACACGAACTGCGGCATCGTCTGCATGGTGTCCAGCACCGGCCGCAGGATCCGCTCGGCGCGCTCCACCCGGGCGCACAGGATGCCGGCCAGCACGCCGACGACGACGGTGAGGACGAGGCCGGCGAGCACCTGGGAGAGGGTGTCCATCGCGACGTCCCACAGCCGCATCCAGCCGATCAGCGCCAGGCAGATCACGCCGGTCAGCGCCGCGCGCCAGGTCCCGACGATCCAGCCGACGACGGCGACGAGCAGCGCCAGCGCCCACCAGGGAGTGGCCAGCAGGCCGTCGCGCAGCGGATTGAGGACGTAGTCGGTGAAGCCCTCGGCCCAGGTGATGGTGCCGCCCAGGACGGGGATGCCGGAGCCGAGGTGGTCGGTGATCCAGTTGATGCCGGTGTCCAGGGAGTTGGCGATGTCGATGGTCCAGCCGTCGGGCCACTCCTCGTCGCCCAGCGACGAGCCGATCGCGGCGAAGACCGCGACCAGCACGACGATCAGACCCCACACGGCCAGCCGCAGCCGGGCCATGGTGCGGGAGATCCCGGCCTTGACCACGTCGTCGAGACGCTCGCCGGCCGCCGCCGTCGTACGGTCCAGCAGGACGGCGATCAGGACGACGGCGATGCCCGCGATCAGCGCCTTGCCGATCTTCAGCCCGCCGAGCGCCTGGTAGATCTCGTCACCGAGGCCGCCGCCGCCGATGAGGGAGGCGAGGACGACCATGGACAGACACATCATGATCGTCTGGTTGAGGCCGAGCATCATCTGCCGCCGGGCCAGCGGCAGCCGCGCGGTGACCAGCCGCTGCCAGGCGCTGGCGCCCAGCGAGGTGGACGCCTCCAGCGCGGCCGGGTCGGCGGTGCGCAGCCCGAGCGCGGTGAGCCGGGCGATGGGCGGCGCGGCGTAGATGACGGTGGCGATCAGCGCGGAGGGCACGCCGATGCCGAACATCAGCAGCAGCGGCAGCAGGAACGCGAAGGCCGGCATGACCTGCATGGTGTCGAACACCGGGCGCAGGAGCCGCTCGCAGCGGTCGGACAGGCCCGAGGCCAGGCCGAGGAGGAAGCCGAGCACGGCGGCGCTGAGGACGGCGACCACCATCAGCGACAGCGTCTCCATGGTGGGCTCCCACAGGCCCAGCACGCCGCAGATCGCGAAGACGGCCAGCGCGGTCGCGCCCGTGCGCAGGGCGCGCGCGGAGAGGTTGGCGCCGCCGGCCGCCCAGGCGATCAGGGTGCCGATGACGGTGACGCCGACATAGCCCATGGAGTCGAAGAGGCTGGTGATGCCATCGACCGAGAACTCCGCCGCGTTGGAGAAGTGCAGCAGGAAGTACAGGAAGATCCAGTGCGTCTCGCGGTTGTCGACGAGCCAGTTGTCCAGGTCGTTGAGCGGGCTCTTCACATCCGCGGTGAGCGCGTGCGGCCAGGTGCCGGAGCCGGTGACCAGTGCGCTGATGACGACGACGAGGACGGCGACGGCCAGCGCGACGGCCTTCGGGTTGCCCATCAGGCGGGCGAGCGCCGAGGGCGGGCCGTCCGGGGTCCCGGGCGCGGGCGCGTGGCCGGGTTCGGCGGCGGGCCCGGCGGGCCGGGCCGCCTCGTCCTTGGTCAGGGTCGGGGAACTCATATCCGTCCCCCTCCGGTGCGGGCCGCCGTCGCGGCGGTGTACGAGGCCGCGTGCGCGTCCGGCTGCGGGACCGTATACGGGAGTGTGCTCATACGGCCGCCACCTCCCGAGCCTTGCCGCCGTCACCGTCGCGCGGGGTCTCGCCCGGGCCGCCGTCGGCGCCGTCCGCGCGCTCCGCGTCGAGACCGGCGACGACGCTCAGGAGGCTCACGTGATCGACGACGCCGAGGGTGCGGCCGTCCTCCACGACGCGGCACAGGGCGCCGCTGCGCGCGACGGTCTCGATGGCGTCGGCCACCAGGGTGTCGGGCGAGATCTCGGTGCCGGCCTCCGCCTCGTCGGCGCCGGCCGGGCGCATGGCGCGGCGGACGGAGATGACCTGATCGCGCGGCACGTCGCGGACGAAGTCGCGCACGTAGTCGTCGGCCGGGTTGGCGACGATCTCCTCGGGGGTGCCCAGCTGCACGATGGCGCCGTCCCGCATCAGCGCGATGCGGTCGCCCAGGCGCAGGGCCTCGGACAGGTCGTGGGTGATGAAGATCATCGTGCGGCCCTCCTCGCGGTGGAGCCGGATGACCTCCTCCTGCATGTCGCGGCGGATCAGCGGGTCCAGCGCGCTGAACGGCTCGTCGAACAGCAGGACCTGCGGGTCCACCGCGAGCGCGCGGGCAAGGCCGACGCGCTGCTGCTGGCCGCCGGAGAGCTGGCCGGGGCGGCGCTCGCCCAGGCCCTCCAGGCCGACCTTGGCGACCATCTCGGCTGCGCGGGCGCGGCGTTCGGCCTTGCCCATGCCCTGGATCTCCAGGCCGTAGGCGACGTTGTCGGTGACCGAACGGTGCGGCAGCAGGCCGAAGTTCTGGAACACCATGGCGGCGCGGTGCCTGCGCACCTCGCGCAGCTGTTCCTTGTCCATGCCCAGGACGTCCTCGCCGTCGAGGAGGACCTCACCGGCGGTGGGCTCGATCAGCCGGGTCAGGCAGCGCACGAGCGTGGACTTGCCCGAGCCCGACAGGCCCATGACCACGAAGACCTCGCCCTTGCGCACGTCGAAGGAGACATCGCGCACGGCGGCCGTGCAGCCGGTCCTCTCCCGCAGTT
This sequence comes from Streptomyces axinellae, assembly GCF_039532135.1. Taxonomy (NCBI): domain Bacteria; kingdom Bacillati; phylum Actinomycetota; class Actinomycetes; order Kitasatosporales; family Streptomycetaceae; genus Streptomyces; species Streptomyces axinellae. Next base: position 29,415 of record NZ_BAAARJ010000025.1, on the reverse strand, counting down.
CGGCCTGGGACAGGCCGGTCAGCGAGGCGTCGTCCGGAATCCTGGCCGCCTTGGGGCCGAAGACCTTCCACAGGCTGCGGACGGAGAAGACGGGGGACGCGGAGTCTCCCCCGCCGCCCCGCGCGCTCCCGGCGCTCTCGGCGGCGGTGTCCTCCGCCGCGGCGTCCTCGGCAGCGCTGTCCTCAGCTGCGGCAGCTGCGGCTTCTTCCGCCGCGGTGCCTTCCGCCGCGGTGCCTTCCGCTGCGGCTGCGGCCGTGGCCTCAGTGGCCGTGGCCTCGGGGGACTCGGACATCACGCAACACCTCCCGGTGCCGTTGTCTCTCGTTGGTCGGTCGCGGTGGTCCGAAGAAGACCGGCCGCCTTCTCGCCGAGCATCAGCACGCCGATCATCGGGTTGACGGCGGGCATGGCCGGGAAGACGGAGGCGTCCGCGATGCGGATGCCCTCCAGACCCCGGATGCGCAACTGCGGGTCCACGACGGCGAGTTCGTCGTCCGCCGCACCCATCCGGCAGGTCCCGGCCGGGTGGTAGACGGTGTGCGCGACCTTGCGGGCGTACTCGCTCAGGGCCTCGTCCGAGGTCACCTCGGGGCCGGGGCAGACCTCGCGCTTGAGCCACTTGGCGAACGGCTCGGCCTGCGCCACCCGGCGGGCCAGCTTGATGCCGTCCACCAGGGTGCGGCCGTCGTAATCGTCTTCGTCCTCGAAGTACTTGAAGTCCAGCGCCGGTTTGACCTGGGGGTCTGCCGAGGTGAGGTAGACCCGGCCACGGCTGCGGGACTTGGGGATGTTCGGCGTCATCGACACCCCGTGCTCGGGCCGCTCGTAGCCCAGCCGCTCGGGGTTGTCGGTGAAGGGGATCTGGTAGAAGTGGAACATCAGGTCCGGCCCCTCGTGCGCCGGGTCCCGGCGGACGAAGAGGCCCGCGTCGGAGTCCATCGCGGAGTTGCCGGGCAGTGGGCCGTGCGTCTCCCACACGATCACCGACTCGGGGTGGTCCATCAGGTTCTCGCCCACGCCCTGAAGGTCGTGGACGACGGGGATGCCGAGGGCTTCCAGGTCCTGCGCGCGGCCGATACCGGAGTGGTTGAGCAGCCGGGGCGTGTCGATGGCGCCCGCGCTGACGATGACCTCGCGCCCGGCGCCGATCAGCTTCTCCTCGCCGTCCTTGGTGCGCACCCGCACCCCGGTCGCGCGGCGGCCCTCCAACTCCAGCTTGCAGGCCCAGGTCTCCAGCAGGATGTGCAGGTTGGGGCGGTCACCGGCCTCGATGTGGGGGTGGAGGTAGGCGACGGAGGCGGAGGAGCGCTTGTTGTCCTCGGGGTGGTAGGAGAGGTCGAAGAAGCCGACGCCCTCGGAGAAGGGCTGGTCGTTGAAGCCGACGACCTCGGGGATGTCCAGCGCGTCCTTGGCCGCGTCGATCCAGTCCTGCGCGATGGGGTTCTGGTCCTTCTTGGCCACGCGCACCACGTTGTTGCGCAGCTTGGCGAAGTAGGGGTCCATCGCCTTGGCGCCCCAGCCCTCGGCCCCGGCCCGCTCCCACTCGTCCCAGTCGGAGGGCAGGGGCTTGAAGGAGATGAGGGTGTTGTGCGAGGAGCAGCCGCCGAGCACCTTGGCGCGGCTGTGCAGGATGTGGGAGTTGCCGCGCGGCTGTTCCGTCGTCGTGTACTCGTAGTCGAGTTCGCCGCCGAGCAGGCCCAGCCACTTGCGCAGGGTGAGGACCTCGGGCCGGTCGATGTCGGTGGGGCCGCCCTCGATGAGGGCGACGGTGGTGTCCGGGTCTTCGGCGAGCCGCGAGGCGATCACCGATCCGGCCGTGCCGCCGCCGACGATCACGTAGTCGTAGCTGGACATGGACATAGGGGACTTGCTCCTTGGGGTTCCACACGCTCACGGGGTGCTGCGGTCGTGCAGGGTGGTGCTGTTCCTCAGGGTTTTTCTGTTGTGCGGAGGTACGGCTGTTACTCAGGGGGTGACACCAGGGGTGATGCCAGGGGTACTGCGAACTGCTCGTGGTACTCGTGTGCCCGGGGTGCCGGGCTGCGGGGGGGGGTGGTACTTACGGAAGTACGAGGTGCTGAGTGCGGGATGCGGGAGATACGAGGCGTGCGGGGTGTACGGGGTACGGTGCGTCACGACCGGTGCACGGGAGGGGGGTCTCGCACCGTGCGGGCCGGCCGCGACAGCGACACATCGGGTCAGCGCGTCAGCCGGCGAACCAGCGGACCGGGCCCGGACGCAGGTTCTCGTACACGTGCTTGGTCTCGCGGTATTCGGCCAGACCATGCGGGCCCAGTTCGCGGCCGACGCCCGACTTGCCGAATCCTCCCCACTCGGCCTGCGGCAGGTACGGGTGGAAGTCGTTGATCCACACCGTGCCGTGCCGGAGCCGGGCCGCGACCCTGCGCGCCCGTGCCGTGTCACTGGAGAAGACCGCGCCCGCGAGGCCGTACTCGGTGTCATTCGCCAGCGTTACAGCTTCGTCCTCCGTGCTGAAGCTCTCTACAGTCACGATTGGGCCAAAGGTCTCCTCCCTGATGACCCGCATCCCGCGGTGGCAGTCGTCCAGCACGGTCGGGGAGTAGAAGTACCCCTCGGCGGGCCGGAGTTCGGAGGGCTCGGGCCGCTCGCCGCCGCAGCGGAGCACGGCGCCCTCGGCCAGCGCGGAGGCCACGTAGTCCTCCGTCTTGGCGCGCTGCTGCTCGGAGACCAGCGGCCCGCACTCCACGCCGTCCTCGGTGCCCCGGCCCAGGCGGATGCGCTGGGCGCGGGCGGCGAGTTCGGCCACGAAGCGTTCCTTGACGGACTCCTCGACGATCAGCCGGGCACCGGCCGAGCAGACCTGGCCGCTGTGGATGAACGCCGCGTTCAGCGCCTGATCGACGGCGGTGTCGAAACCCTCTTCGGTGGCGCAGGCGTCCGCGAAGACGACGTTGGGGTTCTTGCCGCCGAGTTCGAGCGCGACCTTCTTGACGGTGGGCGCGGCGGCCTGGGCGACCTTGGTGCCGCTGGCCAGTCCGCCCGTGAAGGAGACCAGGTCCACCTCGGGGTGCTCGGAGAGCCGGGCGCCCACGGGGTCGCCCGCGCCGGTGACCAGGTTGGCCACCCCGGCCGGCAACCCGGCCTCCACCAGCAGCCTCACCAGGTGGATCGTGGACATCGGGGTGATCTCGCTGGGCTTGATGACGAAGGTGTTCCCGGCCGCCAGCGCCGGGGCGACCTTCCAGCTCGCCTGGAGGAGGGGGTAGTTCCAGGGCGTGATCATGGCGCAGACGCCCACGGGTTCGTGGACGACGACGCTGTGCACATCGGCGCTGCCCGCATCGACGACACGGCCGCCGGACTCGTTCATGACGAGGTCGGCGAAGTAGCGGAAGGCGTTGGTCACATCGTCCACATCGACGCGGCCCTCTTCGAGGGTCTTGCCGGTGTCGCGGGACTCGACCAGCGCGATCTCCTCGCGGTCCCGCTGGAGCAGGTCCGCCACCCGCCGCAGCAGCGCGGCCCGTCCAGCGGTCGGGGTGTGCGGCCACTCCCCCTGGTCGAAGGCGCGACGGGCCGCGGCGATGGCGGCGTCGGTGTCCGCTGCACCGCCCTCGGCGACGACGGCGAGCGTGGTGGCGTCGGCGGGGTCGAGGACCTCGCGCGTCCCACCGGCCGTGGCCGGCCGCCACTCGCCGTCAATGTGCATGCTCTCCACTACGGACACCTTGGGTACTGCCTTCCGTACTTCCATAACCGCTGCTTTCTTCCGGGTGGTGGCCCGGTGCCCCGTTGGGGGGCTTTTGCCACGCCCTAGGGCAGATGGCAAGTCGGAACCCTGCCCCGTCCTTCCGATCTCATGTCCTGAATTCGCTAACAAGTGGGCTTCATCACCAGCCGACATGCGCCGGGCCGACAGTCCTCGTACGGTAAACGGGTCTATGTCCGCATAAGCCAGGTCAGCAACGGACTCCGTACGGGCCTGCACACCCACGGCGGATCGGAGCCAGACACATGCGAAAGCAGCACCGCACAGCACTGGTCGTGGCCGTATGCGCTGCGACGACGGCGGGAGGCGGGCTACTGACGCCGGCGAACGCGACCCCGCAGAGCAGCAACGCCACAGAGCGTGACCGACCGGATCTCTCCGACCTTTCCGGGGAAGAAATCGCCGAAAAGGCATCGAAGCAGCTGAATTCTTCGAGATCGCTGCGCCTGAAAATGGAGGCCCCCGACCTCCGGCTGAATCTCTCCCTCGACGACAAAGCGAATTGCTCGGGAAAGGTGGAGGTACCCGGAAGGGGCTCGATCCGGCTGATCAAGCACGGCGACACGATCTGGCTCCGGCCCAGCACCGCCTTCTGGACCGCGCAGCTCGGCCCCGAGCACGGCCCGGCGGCGGCCCGCGAGTTCAAGGACCGCTACATCAAGGGCACCTCGCGCGACGACGCACTCGGCGGCAAGGGCCTGGCCAAGGCGTGCGACCTCGACGCCTTCCGCGCCGCCTCGGGCGCGCTGTCCGCGCCGGGCCCGCACTGGAAGCGGGGCCACACCTCGGCGGTGGGCGGCCACCGCTCCGTACCGGTGACCCGCACCCAGGGTGACATCCGCGTCCGGATGCACGTCTCGGCCCACGGCAAGCCCTATCCGCTGCGACTGGAGCGCAAGGCGGGCCGCGACCACGACAAGATCACCCTCAGCCGCTTCAACGACCGCGTGCCCTCGGGCACGCCCCCCGATGAGCGCACCGTCTCCGTACGGGAGCTGAAACGGCACTTCGGCAAGGACCGGCAGGAGAAGGAGCCGCCGTCGGAGTCGGCGTGAGGCGCCGCTCGATGCGAGGCGGTCTCCGATGTGGGGCGGTCTCCGTGTGAGGCGCCGGGGCCTCCGCGGGGGACGACCCCGCCTCATAGATAGAGCTGTCGCTCACAGGCGCGGCAGTACGTCTTCCCGTCGCGCTTCTCGATCTGCCAGTGTTCGCACGCTCCGGGCCCGGCCGTGAGCAAGGGGGGCACGGTGAAGGCGGCGGAGTGCGCGCGCTCGCCGTTCCCCCTGTCCCTGCCGTGTGCCTGGACGCGCACTATGTGGTCCAGCTCCGCGAGACACGGCCCGCAGGCGTACACGTCCCCCGTCGCACCCGGCGTGCTCACCGAGCCGACCCACAGCACGCGCACGCCCTCGCGTCGGCAATACAGCCAGCACGAGCCCGTCACCCACCGGTTGCTGTCGTCCGTCTGCGCGACCAGCGGCCACGCCTGCCGCCACGGGCGCTCGACCGCGAGCGAGTACGTCACGCCGCGCCACCGCCCGCCCGCGTCCTCCCCTGCTCCATCACAGCTACCGCAGCCACCCCAGCCAGCACCGCTGGCACAGCCAGCACAGCCGCCGACTGATCCCGAGTCGCGCACATGGTCCGGTCCTTCCGCCGTTCCTGGTCCTCTCCCAGACAACGGCGGGACGCGACGGTTCCGGTAGTGCCACCATTGCCACAACAGCGTTGTGGCGAGGGGGTGTTGTGCTTTGGCCAAGACTTACGGCCAGTGGCTGAAGGAAGCCAGAGAGGCCAAAGGGTGGAGCCAGCAGGAGCTGGCCAACAAGGCGTTCATGTCCCGCTCGATGATCGCCGCCATCGAGGGCGGGCAACGGCACCCCTCCGAGAACGACGCCAAGGCGCTGGACGCTGCGCTGGGCACGGGGGACGTACTGGTCACGTTTCGGCCGGGAGCGCTGAAGGGACAAGTTGCCGACTGGTTCGGCAAGGCCCTCGAACTTGAGCAGCAGGCCACGGTGATCCGCGAGTTCGGCCTCTCGTTCATGCCCGGCATCTTGCAGACGGAGGCGTACGCCGATGTGCTGATGCGGCGCTCGTACCCTCCGCAGAATGAAGAGCAGCGGCACAAGGACGTTGTGACAAGGCTCCAGCGGGCGAAGATGCTGGAGGACCCCGTGACCCCCGTAGTGTGGGCTCTGCTCGATGAGGGCGTACTACGACGCTCGTTCGGCGGCCCAGCCATCATGGCGGAGCAGCTTCGTCACGTAGCGGGGCTCGTCGAGCGGGAGCGCATTCGCGTGCACGTGCTGCCGTTCGGCGCGGGGGTTCCGCTCCTGACGGGCATGGTGTCGCTGATGTGGTTCGAGGATCAGCCGCCCGTTGCCTACACGGAGGGGCTGCGCATGGGCACAGTCCATGACTCCCCGTCCGTGGTCGAACGCATCAGGGGCGCATACGATCAAGCCCTGAGCGACGCGCGGTCGCTTGAAGAGTCTCTAGCGATCGTCAGGGCGACAGCGGAGGAATACGAGAGACATGACTGAGCACATCACCCAGGCTTCCGCGCTAAGTGGCTGGCGTAAGTCGTCCTACAGCAGCTCCCAGAACGACAGCTGCGTAGAGGTCATCGACGGCCACGCGACGGGCGTCCCGGTCCGCGACAGCAAGGCACCGAACGGCCCCGCGCTCGTGATCCCGGCCACCGGATGGTCGTCGTTCGTCGCGGCCCTCAAGGGCGGCGAGTTCTCCGTCTGAGCCCACGCGGCGGCTCAGGAGTTCCTAGCCCACAGCGAAGGAGCACGGAAATCATGACCGAGCACATCAAGGACGCGTCCACGCTGAGCGGTTGGCGCAAGTCCTCGCGTAGCAACTCGAACAGCGGCAGCTGCGTAGAGGTCATCGACAGCCACGCGACGGGCGTCCCGGTCCGCGACAGCAAGGCACCGAACGGCCCCGCGCTCGTGATCCCGGCCACCGGATGGTCGTTGTTCGTCACAGCCCTCAAGGTCGGCGAGTTCTCCGTCTGAGCCGCAGCATCCCGACCGACCGGCCCTCGCCACACGGCGGGGGCCTTTGCCGTGGCGGTGAACGCACCGAAAACTTCCGCCACTTCGTGAACTTACGCCGACGTGCCCGCATCGAACCTCAGACAAGGCGCGCACGGTGCCGACCGCCTCACCGGCCGACACGCCTCTCTGGAGGAGCCCCGTGCGCGAAGTTCCGAAATCGGCCCACCCTATGGAGGAAACATGAAGTCGTGGCGTTCCCGTACCGCTGCCGGGCTGGCCGTGGCCGCCGCCGTCGTCGCCATCCCGCTGACCGCCGGTACCGCGTCCGCGGAGGGCTGGGAGCAGGTCGGCGGCGGCCCCGCCGTCTACGGCTCGAAGGCCGAGTGCGACGCCGAGGCGGCGCAGCTCAAGGCCGACGGCACCTACAAGGACGCCAGGTGCTACGTGGACGAGAAGGGCTGGGTCTTCCTGGAGGTGCTGCGCTGACCCGCGGCAGACCTTCCGGGCGAGAGCGAGTCGCCCGGCGGTGGACACCGTTGGTGGACCTCCCATAAGAGCTGTGCGCCCGGTCCTCGTCGGTCCGGGCGCACCCCCTGCCTCGGGATCCGGCCCCGGTCCCGGGGCAGCGGCATGTCCGGCGGGCCCGTGATCAGCCCTCTCCGTGGCGCCCTTCGGGCTCGGCCCGTACCTGGGCGCCGACCAGGGCGTCCCCCGCCGGCGTGCGGTAGTAGAGCACCGAGCGGCCCGCCCGGCGCCGCCGCAGCAGGCGGGCGTCCAGCAGCACCCGGAGGTGGCGGCCCACCGAGCCGAGGCCCTGGCCGGTGAGGGCGACCAGCTGACTGGTGCTCTTGGGGGTGTCGAGGAGCACCAGCACCCCGGCGCGCGCACCCCCGAGCAGCGCCCCCAGCGCCTCCGGCACCGGTATCCGTTCCTCGGCCGCGTCCGCCAGCGCACCCGAGCACGGGTACGTCACGGCGTAGCGCGCCCGCTGCGTCCGAACAGCCGCCGGGCGCACGGACGTTGGCCGTATATCAGCGTCCGCACCAGGGGTCTCCGACCAGGAGACCCAGCCGTGCCGTGGGGTCACGGGCACGAACATCAGCCGTGCTCCGGACAGATCGCGCGGCGGGTAGTCCCGCGCGTTGATCTGGAGCCGGCTCTCCCCCAGCCAGCGCATCCCGGGCCGCATGTCATCGAGCGCCGCCGCCCAGCCGCCCCGGCTCAACTGCGCGGTGCGCGCCACCACATCGGCCTCGATGACCTGCCGTCGCCGCGGCCAGTCGGGCAGCACCGTCTCGCGCCACACCCACTCCAGGATGTCCGCCGTCCGCCGGGGCAGGTCGTCGCGGTGGAGCGGCGGCGGCAGCGGGCCGCCGAGCGAGACGGTCAGGTCCTCGCGCGCCGCCTCGGGCGCGGACTCCCGTACGCGGGCCACCTCGTCCTCGAACGTGGCGGCCTCGTCGGGCTCGGGGGCCGGCGTGAGGAAGTCCGCGTTCCAGGTGGGGCCCAGCGCCGCCCGGATCAGCAGGGCGCCGACCGGGTCCGCCGCCTGCCGGGCCCGGTAGGCGGGCAGGTGGGCGGCCAGCCACGCGCGCTCTCCCGGGTACCCGGCGGTCCGGCGCTCCAGCGCCTTGAGGCAGGCGAGGGCCTCGGACAGCGGTGAGACCACGAACCGGCTGCCCGCGAGCGTGTCCGCACTGACCTGCCACCACCCCACGGCGTCCGCCGCCCTTCTCCTACGCCCCCGCCGGTTCCGTCAACCGTCCCGCGGCCGGTTCCGTCATCCGTCCCGCCGCCGGTTCCGCACGTCGGGGGCCGCCGCCGGTTCCGCACGTCCGGGGCCGCCGCCGGTTGCACGCGTCCAGGGTGTCCCGCGCCCACCTTTCGCCGCAGCACGTTCGCCGGGGCATGTTTCGCCGCCGCGCGAAACAGTAACGCCGTCCCGGCCCGCTCCCGAGACTCCCCACCATGCGCACCTACACCGAGCTGTTCAAAACCCCCGAGTTCGCCCCGCTGTTCGGGACCAGCGCCCTGCATGTGGCCGGTCAGACGGTGAGCGGGCTGGCGCTGGGCACTCTCATCTACGGCGCGACCGGCTCCCCGCTGCTGTCCTCCCTGGCGATGTTCGGGCCCTCTCTGGCCCAGCTCATCGGGGCGACGACGCTGCTGTCGGCCGCCGACCGGCTGCCGCCGCGCGCCGCGATGAGCGCACTGCCGCTGGTCTTCGGTCTGGGCACCGCGCTCCAGGCCGTACCGGGGCTGCCCGTATGGGCCTCGTTCTGTGTGCTGCTGGCGCTGGGGGTGCTGGCCTCGCTCGGCGGCGGGGTGCGCTACGGCCTCCTCAACGAGGTGCTGTCCAGGGAGGGTTACCTCCTGGGCCGCTCCGTGTTCAACATGGCCACCGGCATCACGCAGATCTGCGGCTTCGCCCTCGGCGGGGTGCTGGTGGCGCTCCTGTCCCCGCGCGGCACGCTGCTGGCGGGCGCCGGGCTCTACCTGGCGGGGGCGGCCGTCGCCCGGTTCGGGCTGGGACACCGGCCGCCGCGCCAGGCGGGCCGCGCCTCGGTGGCCGACACCCGGCGCGACAACTCCCTTCTGTGGTCCGTCCGCTCCCGCCGCTACGTCTACCTGGCGCTGTGGGTGCCCAACGGGCTGGTCGTCGGCTGCGAGTCCCTCTATGTGCCCTACGCTCCCCGGGATGCCGGACTGCTGTTCGCCTGCGGCGCGGTGGGCATGCTCGCGGGGGACACCGTCGTCGGCCGCTTCGTGCCCCGGTGGTGGCGGCAGCGGCTGGCCGCGCCCTTGCTCCTGCTGCTCGCGCTCCCTTTCCTGCTGTTCGCGCTGCGGCCCGCGCTGCCGCTCGCCTGCGCGCTGGTGACGCTGGCCACGGTCGGTTTCGCGGCCGGTCTCGTGCTCCAGGAGCGGCTGATGGAGCTGACGCCGGAGGAGCTGAGCGGGCACGCGCTGGGGCTGCACTCCTCCGGCATGCTGGCGATGCAGGGGGTGGGCGCCGCGCTGGCGGGCGCGCTGGCGGAGCGCACCTCCGCCGCGACGGCGATGACGGTCATGGCCGCGTTCTCCCTCGCCGTCACGCTCTCCCTCGCCCCCGGCCTGCGCCCCGGCCCCGCCCCGGAGCCCGGACGGACGGGGGATACCGGCCGAGTCCCGCCGTAACCGGCCCGACGGCCAACAGCCGCCAGGAGCACGGCGGATACGCCGAGGGGCCCGTACGGATCGATCGTGTGATCCGTACGGGCCCCTCGGCGGCAGCCCCGGACTCCGGCGGCTGCGAACGCGGCTACGGCACGGCTACGGCTACGGCCGCAACCGCGGTGCCGGCGGCCTCAGATCAGGCCCAGGCCCCGCACCGCGTCGCGCTCTTCGGTCAGCTCCTTGACGGAGGCGTCGATGCGCGTGCGCGAGAACTCGTTGATCTCCAGGCCCTGGACGATCTCGTACCGGCCGTCCTTCGTGGTGACCGGGAAGGAGGAGATGATGCCCTCGGGCACGCCGTAGGAGCCGTCCGAGGGGATGCCCATGGAGGCCCAGTCGCCGTCGGCGGTTCCGTTGACCCAGGTGTGGACGTGGTCGATCGCGGCGTTGGCGGCGGAGGCGGCGGAGGAGGCGCCGCGCGCCTCGATGATCGCGGCACCGCGCTTGGCGACGGTCGGGATGAACTCGTCGGCCAGCCACTTCTCGTCGTCGACGGCCTGCGCGGCGTTCTTGCCCGCGATCTCCGCGTGGAAGATGTCGGGGTACTGCGTCGCGGAGTGGTTGCCCCAGATCGTCAGCTTCTTGATGTCGGAGACCGAGGAGCCGGTCTTCTTCGCGAGCTGGGTGAGCGCGCGGTTGTGGTCGAGGCGGGTCATGGCGGTGAACCGCTCGGCCGGTACGTCAGGGGCCGACGCCTGCGCGATCAGCGCGTTGGTGTTGGCCGGGTTGCCGACGACGAGGACCTTGATGTCGTCGGCGGCGTGGTCGTTGATGGCCTTGCCCTGCGGCTTGAAGATGCCGCCGTTGGCCTCCAGCAGGTCGCCGCGCTCCATGCCCTTGGTGCGGGGGCGGGCGCCGACCAGCAGGGCGACGTTCGTGCCGTCGAAGGCGACGTTCGGGTCGTCGCTGATGTCGATGCCCTGGAGCAGCGGGAAGGCGCAGTCGTCCAGCTCCATCGCGGTGCCCTCGGCGGCCTTCAGCGCCGGGGTGATCTCCAGCAGGCGCAGCCGGACCGGCACATCGGCGCCCAGCAGCTGGCCGGAGGCGATCCGGAAGAGCAGTGCGTAGCCGATCTGACCGGCGGCGCCGGTGACAGTTACGTTGACGGGGCTGACGGGAGTGCGGGTCATGGCGTTCTCCGTAGTACCTGACGTGGCTGGCGGGTGGCCGGAAGTCTCTCTACGTCAAGAGACCCATCCGCCAGGCTATCCGACCCCCGCCCCGCCTCACCCCCGGGTCCGCCCGGAGCGAGGCCCCGCAAGGCCGCGCGGGATGACGCGGGACCACGGGGGACTGCGCGGGACCACGCGGGACCACGCGGGACCACGCGGGACTACCGGGCGCTCTTGCCGGGGACGGTGCAGCCCGCGCCGCCGCCCGCGAGCGTGGCGCACGCGCGGGCGTCCTCCGCGCTCCCCACGGAGACCATCTCGGTGTAGGCGTCGTTCGTCGTGCCGACCTTGTCGCTCTCCTTCTGGCCGCCGGGCCCCTCCACGCGCAGCGCGTCGTCCGTGGTCGCGCTGGTGATACGGGCCCAGGCGGCCTTGCACACCTTGCTGTAGCGCACCTCGACGAAGCTGGCGCCGACCCACGCCGAGCTGCTGGTCTTGGCGTACCGCCCGCCGCAGCCCATGGCCTCCGGGTCCTGGCCCGAACAGTCCTTCCCCGAGCACTTCACCCCGGAGGGGAGGTTCGCGCTCTTCTCGGTGGCCGACGGCTGCGGCCCGGCCGCGTCCTCGCTCCCGCCGCCCAGATCGAGGAAGAGCACGGCAGCCGCCGTCACCACGAGCACCCCTACGAGGCCCACCAGGAGCATCGTCGTCCGGCGCCGGCCGCCACCGGCCTTGCCCTTGCCGCCCGCCTTGCCGTCCCCCCCGGCGTCGCCGGACCCGTGACCGCCGGAACCGGAACCGGAGCCGGAACCGGAGCCGGAACCGGAGCCGGAATCGGAACCGGAATCGGAACCGGTGGCCGGGGCATCCGGCCGGTCGCGGGCGCCGCCGCCCGGCGCGACCGGAGGCTGCACCCTGGTCGCGGGACCGCCGTCGCCACCGGCAGCCGACGGCGTGGGGCGCGTGGGAGCCCCCGGGGACGAGGGAGACGCGGTGGAGGCGGGGCGCGTGCCCGCTGCCGCGCCCCACGAGGTCACGTCCACCCGTGGCTGCGGCGTGGCATACCCGGCGGGCCGTCCCGCTGTTCCGGGTGCCCCGCGCCCGCGCGCACCGGCCGCGCTCCCGGCCCCCTTGACCGTGTCCTTGCGCAGGACGGCCGTGCCCTCATCCGGTTCCCCGGACACCGGCCCATCGGATGCCGGGCCACCGGATGCCGCGCCGTCATCGACGGGCAGCGCGCGGGTGCGGTCCTCCGCACCGCGCGTCCCCTTCCCGGAGGCGGGCGCGGGCGGCGCCACGGGATCCTCGGGAGCCACCGGCCCCGCCGGCGAGGCGGAAGCGGAAGCGGAATCCGCCGGGGAGGCCGGGGCCGCGCCGGAGGAGGACGAGGCGGCCCGCGCGCCCCCCGCGGCGGATCTCCCGTCCTTGCCCTTGCGCCGACGGCGCCCCTTCTCCGGCTCGTCGCCGAACTCGCCGAGCGCGGCGCGCGCCTGGGCGACCTGTATGGCCTCCAGGGTGACGTCGTGCCGCATCTCACTGCGGCTCCACGCCCGTTCGGCCAGCTCCCACATGATGCCGAGGTGCCGCACGTCCGTGCCCGTCACCTCGGCGAGCGCCTGGGTGGCGCCGCGCGGCGGCAGCAGTCGGCCGTTCAGATAGCGCTCCCACGACGACTTGCTGTAGCCCGTGCGGTCAGCGATGGTGGCGACGCTCAAATCACTGCGGTCCACGAGCCGCCGCAGCTGGCTCGCGAATTCCCGGATCTGCGGATCCAGTTCCTCCGGTAGCGCCCTCCAACGAGGCATGTGCCTCCCCCTTGTCCCCCCGACTGTGCGGCCTTCCCCCCGTGCTCGCGCTCACCCCGGGCTCGTACTGGCTGCCCAGGGGGATGCAGGCGGCCAGGATCTCAGTTCCGGGAACAGGGGCACGTGGGGGCAGTACGGCCCAACGCCCGCTGCCGCGCACCCCGGTTCGGTATCGCGCGCGCTCCAGTGTGCCAGCCCGTCAGCCGGCAAGTTCCGGCCGGGCACCTGCAATATGGCGAGAAACCCCCCTGAAACGGCCCCGGTTCGGGCGCTCAGGCAGGCCCCGCACCGCGCCCGGACTCACCCTCGCGGACTCCCCCTCGCGGGCTCGCCCGCTCAGCGGATGGTGAACCGCACCACCGGCTCCAGGAACGGCAGCGAGAGCGGCGGGTCGGGCTGGGCCATCAGCGCGAGCAGCACGATCGCCAGGCCCAGCACGCCGTAGGTGATCAGGTCGGTGAAGCGCGAGCGCACCGCGAGCATGCCGACCGAGGGCCGCCACCAGCGCAGCGCGGCCCCGCCCAGCATCGAGAGGCCCACCAGCAGAGTGCCGGTGCGGAACTCCAGGACGGTGACCAGGAGTCCGAACAGAACCCCCGCGCACACGGCGAGGAGGGGCCACTGCCGGTAGGGCGCCGGATGATCGGCTCCTATGGCGCGTCCGCCGCCCTCCGGCCGCGCGGTATCCCGCGTCAGCGCCGGAAAGCGCCGCGACTTCTTGCGCGGCTCAGCCGCCTTCTCCGCACCCATCGCACGGCCCCTTTCCCGTCGTTCCCCGTCGTTCCCCGTCGTTCCCCGTCGTTCCCCGTCGTTCCCCGTCATCCCCGGTCGTTCTCCGCCATCCCCGGTCGCTGCCCATCGTTCCCCGTCATCTCCGACCGTTTCCCGTCGTCGGTCATGAGCCGGCCACGACACGAACTCCGAGCGCCCCTAGCTCAGGGAACGCTCGGCCGCCTCGACCACGTTCACCAGCAGCTGGGCGCGCGTCATCGGGCCGACGCCGCCCGGGTTCGGGGAGATCCAGCCCGCGACGTCGTACACGCCCGGGTGCACATCGCCGACGATCTTGCCGTTCTCGTCCCGGCTGACGCCCACGTCCAGGACGGCCGCGCCGGGCCGCACATCCTCCGGCTTGACCAGGTGCGGCACACCCGCCGCCGCGACGACGATGTCGGCCTGCCGCAGCAGCGCGGGCAGGTCCCGGGTGCCGGTGTGACACTGGGTGACGGTCGCGTTCTCGCTGCGCCGGGTCAGCAGCAGCGGCAGCGGGCGCCCGGCGGTGACGCCCCGGCCGACCACGACCACGTGCGCGCCGTTCAGCTCGACGCCGTGGCGCCGCAGCAGCGTGATGATGCCCTCGGGGGTGCAGGGCAGCGGGCCGGGCTGGTTCAGGACGAGGCGGCCGAGATTCGTCGGGTGCAGTCCGTCGGCGTCCTTGTCCGGGTCCATCAGCTCCAGCACCCGGTTGGTGTCGATCCCCTTGGGGAGCGGCAGCTGGACGATGTAGCCGGTGCAGACCGGATCCTCGTTCAGCTCGCGGACGACCGCCTCGATCTCCTCCTGGGTGGCGGTCGCCGGCAGTTCGCGCTGAAGGGAGTTGATGCCGATCTGCCCGCTGTCGCGGTGCTTGCCGGCGACGTACTTCTGGGAGCCGACGTCCTCGCCGACGAGCAGCGTGCCCAGCCCGGGCGTGACGCCCCGGGCCTTGAGCGCCTCGACGCGCACGGAGAGATCGGACTTGATCGCGGCTGCGGTGGCCTTGCCATCGAGAATCTGGGCGGTCATGTGCCCATCCTCGCGGATACGGGGCCGAGGTCTCCAATCAGGTGCCCCCGGGGCCGGCGGACGGCCCGCTCCGCCGGGCCCGCCACCGGCCCGCCGCCAAAGGGGCATTCCGGAAGGTTCTCAGTGCCCCGTTGGCGGCGGGCCCCGGATTCAAGGAGGCATCCGGGAGGGCCGGTGTCACTCTCCCGGAGCCGTTCCGGCAACGGGAAGGCAAAGGGCGGTTCATATGCATCTCTGCTCCCCCTACGCTCCGTTGTGGATCGCCACCGAGAGTCAGTAGCCTGCGGCACGTGTTCAGCGTGATCATCGTCCCGGACGGGTGCCGGGGCCAAGAGGAGCAGCACCGGCTGGAGCCCGGCCAGACGCTGCGCTTCGGCCGGACGGCACCAGCAGGCAGCGGTCTGACGCTCTCCCACCCCGCGGTCCCCTGCGCGGCGGGAGAGATCACGGCGACAGGCGCCTTTTGGACACTCACCAATTTCAGCCGCGATCAGACCTACGTCGTGGCGAATCCCGAGGGCGCGGGAGAGCACATCAGGGTCGCACCGGGCAGGGCGGACGCGCCGGTCCCCTTCGAGTTCGCGCGCGTGACCCTGTGCGGCACCGAGCCGCGCCCCGGCTGCGGCTTCGACGTCATGGCGCCGCGCCACGACTACCTGACGGGCGGCGACGGAGCGCCCGGTCCCGGGGGCGCGGTGTTCGGCGGCGCCGGTGCGACCGGCCTGGAGAGCCTGGACGGTTCAGGTGGCCCGAACGGCACGGGTGACGTGAACGGCGTGCACGGCCTGCACGCCGTGGACGCTGCGGGCGGCGCTGACGGCGCGGGCGCGGCGGGCGACGCCGAGGACTGGCGCTTCGACCCGTTCCCCCTCCCCTACCCCCTGGACCACACGTGCCGTTACTTCCTCGTCCTGGCCGCGCTGTGCGAGGCGGGCCTGCGCACCGGGGACGCGGCGGCGCCGGTCCCGACGGTGGAAGAGCTGACGGAGCGTCTGCGGCCGGTGTGGCCGGAGGTCTCGCCGTCCGCCGTCTCGTGGAACATCGACTATCTGCGGCTGAAGCTGCGGCTGCGCGCTCCGGAGGACGACACCGCCACCCGCGAAGCCCTCTCGAAGTTCGCCCTCCGGTTCGACCTGGTGCACGAGGGACATCTGGGCGTACTGGCCGGACAGTTGGTGTGAGTCACCCGGCGCGAGCGGGCCGCTGAGCGGGGCGGAGCGCCCTGCCGCACGGCCCCGGCAGCGGGGCGCGCCAAGGATTGCGGATTCGCCACAGTCGCGAAACCCGGCTGGACAGCGCGGCATTGCCCCCTCACCATGGGCCGAGGCGTCGGGCAGTTCCAGGGAGGGCCGGCGGTGCGGCGCCGACACCGGGGGAGGCGGCGAGGTCGCCATGGGCATGCCGTGATTCTCCGGAGTCACTCGGCCCATCCGCTCCCTCCATCCCGTCGAAGGAATCCGCCGTGAGCTACCCTCCGCCCCCCGGCCAGGACCCGAACAACCCCTACGCCGCACCCCAGCAGGGCGCTCCCTACGGCTATCCGCAGCAAGCTCCCCCGCCGCAGTACCAGACTCCCGCGCCCCCGTACGGCTACCCGCAACAGCCCGGCGGCTACCCGCAGCAGCCCGGCATGCCCGCCCACCCGGGCATCCCCATGGCCCCCTCCGTCAGCATGCCCGGCCTGGTCGTCACGGCGCGCGTACTGCTCTTCGTCGCGGGCGCGCTGTGGGGGCTCTCGGCCGTCTTCGTGCTCATCGGCGGCCTGATGGCCAACGGCATGGTGAACGACATACCCGGCGTGCGTTCGGTGGGCGGCGCCGCGCTCGGCATCGGCCTCGGCCTCTTCCTCCTCTTCGGCGGACTGGCCGCGCTGCACATCGTGCCCGCCTCGATGTTCGGCAAGGGCTCCGTCGGCACGCGCGTCACCGCGATCATCGGCGCCTCCCTCAACGGTCTGATCGCGCTGCTGGGCATGCTGAGCGCGATCGGCAACTCGGGGGGCGGCTCGATCTTCGTGAGCCTGCTGTGGCTGGCGACCGCCGTCGTGACGATCGTCTTCTGCTCGATGGGCGCCGCGGGCCAGTGGTTCAACAGGCCGCGCTACTGAGCCTCCGGGCCGCCGTCACACCTGGCGCGCGAGCGGACATGACGGGAGCGGGTCACTCGCCGTGGCGAGGGACCCGCTCCCGTCATGTGAGGCCCGCTCAGTGGAAGAAGTGCCGGGTGCCGGTGAAGTACATCGTCACCCCGGCGGCGTTCGCCGCCTCGACGACCTGCTCGTCGCGTACCGAGCCGCCCGGCTGGACGACCGCGCGGACGCCGGCCTCGGCCAGCACCTCGAAGCCGTCGGGGAAGGGGAAGAACGCGTCCGACGCCGCGTAGGCGCCCCGCGCCCGCTCCTCACCGGCACGCTGCACGGCCAGCCGTGCCGAATCGACGCGGTTGACCTGGCCCATGCCCACGCCCACGGTCGCCCGGTCCTTGGCCAGCAGGATGGCGTTGGACTTCACCGCGCGACTCGCCCGCCAGGCGAAGGCCAGCTCGGCCAGCTCGTCCGCCGACAGCGCCTCGCCCGCCGCCAGCCGCCAGTTGGCCGGGTCGTCGCCCTCGGCCTGGAAGGCGTCCTTGACCTGGGCGAGGCCGCCGCCGTCGATGGGCCGGAACTCGGCGGGGGTCCGCGGCGCCTCCGGGCAGCGCAGCACGCGGATGTTCTTCTTGCGGGAGAGGATCTCCACCGCGCCGTCCTCGTAGCCGGGCGCGACGATGACCTCGGTGAAGATCTCCGCGACCTGCTCCGCCATCTGCGCCGAGACCGGCCGGTTGACGGCGATCACCCCGCCGAAGGCCGACAGCGGGTCGCAGGCGTGCGCCTTGCGGTGCGCCTCGGCGACATCCGCGCCCACAGCGACACCGCACGGGTTGGTGTGCTTGACGACCGCGACGCAGGGACCGTCGTGGTCATAGGCCGCACGCCGCGCCGCCTCGGTATCGACGTAGTTGTTGTACGACATCTCCTTGCCGTGCAGCTGCTCGGCCTCCGCCAGGCCGCCGCAGCCGCCGGTGTAGAGGGCCGCGGCCTGGTGCGGGTTCTCGCCGTAGCGCAGCACGCTCTTGCGCTCGTAGGTCACGCCGAGGAAGCCGGGGAACACCGGGGCGCCCGCGCCCTCCTGCGCGCCCTCGTCGGCCCCTTCGGTGTACTCCCCCGCGAACCAGCCCGCCACCGCCACGTCGTAGGCCGCGGTGTGCCGGAACGCCTCGCCCGCCAGCCGCTTGCGGGCCGCCAGGTCGAAGCCGCCGTCCTCGACGGCCTTGAGGACCTCGCCGTAGCGGCCGGGGTTGACGACGACCGCGACCGAGGGATGGTTCTTGGCGGCGGCCCGCACCATCGAGGGGCCGCCGATGTCGATCTGCTCCACGCACTCGTCGGAGGAGGCGCCGGAGGCCACCGTCTCCTCGAACGGGTAGAGGTTGACGACGACCAGCTCGAACGGTTCGACACCCAGCTCCGTCAGCTGCTCGCGGTGTGCCGCCAGCCGCTGGTCGGCGAGGATCCCCGCATGCACCCGCGGGTGCAGGGTCTTGACCCGCCCGTCCAGGCACTCCGGGAAGCCGGTCAGCTCCTCGACCGGCGTGACGGGGACCCCCGCCGCGGCGATCTTCTTCGCCGTCGAGCCGGTGGACACGAGCTGGACCCCGGCGGCATGCAGTCCGCGCGCCAGCTCCTCCAGGCCGCTCTTGTCGTACACGCTGATCAGCGCGCGGCGGATCGGTCGCTTGGCGCCCATCGCAGCACTCTCACTCATGACCCAGTCGTACCCTTCTCATATCCGGCCCCTCGAAGGTGCAGCCGTCGCGGGCGAGACGCTCCACGACCTCGACGAGCAGCCGTCGTTCGACTTCCTTGATCCGCTCGTGCAGAGCGGCACCGCCGTCGGTGTAGTCCGCATCCAGGACCTCGACGGCGCGCTGCGCGATCACGGGCCCGGTATCGACGCCGTCGTCGACGAAGTGGACAGTGCACCCGGTCACCTTCGCGCCGTACGCGAGCGCGTCGCGTACGCCGTGGGCGCCGGGAAAGCTGGGGAGCAGCGCGGGGTGGGTGTTGATCAGCCGCCCGCCGAACAGCTCCAGGAACCGCGGCCCGACGATCTTCATGAACCCGGCGGACACCACCAGGTCCGGAGCGTGCGCCGCCGTCTCCCCGGCCAGCGCGGCATCCCACTCCTCGCGGGTGGCGAAATCCCTGACGCGGCACACATAGGTGGGAATCCCGGCCCGCTCGGCCCGCTCCAGACCGGCGATTCCGCCACGGTCGGCGCCCACGGCCACGATCTCGTAGTCCGGCGCGGGCTGCCCGGCCCTGGCATCCAGCAGCGCCTGGAGATTCGTGCCCGAGCCGGACACCAGGACCACCAGACGCGCCGGGCGGGCGGGACGGAAGGACTGCGCGGCCACGACGGGGCTCTCTCTCACCGGGGAGACGGGTTTGTGTGGTCGTACAAGGATGAGGACCGGAGGATTCCGGGGAACTCTACGAAGCGTCCGACCGTCGGCAACGATACCGGCACTCCGGACGGCCCCCACGGGACGGGGGCGCATGCGGAAGGTAGCGTCAGGGACACGGCCCTGGCACGGGCCCCGCGCGCGCCCGGTACGGCCGGTACGGGCTCCGCAGCGGGGTTTGCGGGCCGCAGTGCCGTGGCAGCGACGCGGAAGCGATGAGGGAAGACACACACCAGATGACCGACCGACGCCGCCGTGCGGCAGCATCCGACAGCACCTCCCGCGAGGACAACCCCTTCGCGCCACCGCCGGAGGGGCAGCCGGACCAGCCGTGGGAGCCGCGCCGGGCCTCGTCCGATTCCGGCTCGGGTTCCGATTCCGGTTCCGGTTCCGGTTCCGGTTCCGGGCAAGGAAAGGGTGACGGGGCGTCTGGTTCTGGTTCCGAAGGCGGGTCCGATGCGGGCTCCGAGGGCGGCGACGACCACGCGGCGTGGGGCAGCCAGTGGAGCAGCCGCCAGCCGGGGCGGCAGAGCGGCGGCTTCGGCGGCGGCCCGGGAAGCGCCGGCAGCGGCGACCACGACAACAGCAGGGGCAACGGCGGAAGCGGCGGCGACGGGGACAAGGGGCCGGGCGGCCCCGGCACCCAGAAGGGCATGCGCTGGGACCCGACCGACCCCCTCCAGCGGCGCGCCCGCTACTCGCTGCACGCCGGAATCTGGGGGCTGTTCTTCTCACTTCTGAGCCTGCCGGAGGTCGCCCTGCTGCTCGGGGCGCTCTCGGTCTACTGGGGCATCAGCGCGCTGCGCGGCAAGCAGCCCAAGTCCGCCGGAGAGGGCGGCAGGGCCGGCAGAAGCGCCAAGGACGCGAAGGGCGCCAAGGACGGGTCCAAGCGGCACCGCGGCGTGACCGCGACAGCCGAGGACGTCGCGGGCACCGCCCGCGGGCCCGAGAGCGACGGCGCCCGGAGCGCGGGCGGCCGGGACGGCGCGGGCGGCGGTGGCAGGAACGGCGCGGGCGGCGGCAGGGAGGGCGGCAAACCGCCGATCCCCCTGGCCGTCACCCCCGCGCAGGCGGCGAAGGCCAAGCGGACAGCCGCCATCAGCGGCCTGGTCACCGCGACCCTGACGCTGGCGATCGTGGCGGCGACGTTCACGTTCCAGTCCGTCTACCAGGACTACTTCACCTGCCAGCAGGATGCCCTCACCCAGTCCTCCCGCGCCGACTGCAAGCAGCACCTTCCGGAACGGCTGCGCCCCCTGCTGGAAGGCAGCCGCTGAGCGCTTCGCGTTTCCGGCGTGAGGGTCCGCAGTCTCCATGAGGGTCCGCTTGTGGAGTTGTGGAGTTGCGGAGCTGCCGAGCGGCTAAGGCTTAGCCGCGTCGAGCGGAGCGTCTACGACCAGGCCCGCACCGCCTATCACGATGAACTGCTAGTCAGCACTCCGGCGATCCGGCAGATCACCACGACCGGGATGAAACTCATCGCCCGCAACACGCGGCGCCAGACCGGCCGCAAGGGGCTGATCGTCTCCGGCCCGTCCGGCACCGGCAAGACCACCTCGGTCTCCCAGCTCGGCAAGCGGCACCAGCTCAAGATCGAACGCACGGCCCCGGTCGACACCTCAGGCGAACGCATCCCGGTCGTCTACATCGTCACCCCGCCCGCGGTGAAACCCCGCGACCTGGTGGTCGAACTGGCCGCGTTCCTCGGCCTGCCCTACGCCTCCCGCGAGAGCCCTCAGGTGATCACCCACAACGTGATCTCCGTCCTGCACAAGGTCCGCTGCCGGCTGGTCGTCGTGGACGAGATCCACAATCTCGACCTCACCACCCGCAATGGTCAGGACGCTTCCGACCAGCTGAAATACCTCTTTGAGCAGATTCAGGCGACGTTCGTCTACGCGGGCGTCAACGTCACCGAGAACGGCCTGTTCTCCGGCCTGCGCGGCCGCCAGCTCGCTGGACGCTTCATCACCCTCAACACCGGGCCCTTTGACCACGACACCCCGCAGCAACGCGAGGACTGGGAACGCGTCGTCCTGACCATGGAGGCCACCCTCCGCCTGCACCGGCACACACCAGGCACCCTCCGCAGGCACGAGTCCTACCTGCACAAACGCACCGGCGGCATGATCGGCAGCCTCGACCAGCTCATCTATGAGGCGGCCAACGATGCCATCGCCGACGGCGCCGAGAGGATCACCAAACGGCACCTCGAAGCCGTGGTCCTCGACACCGCCGCAGAGGAGGTCCGCTCATGAACCGCTGGCAACGCCCGGTCCGTCCGCTGCCACTGCGGGCCCGGCCCATGCAGGACGAATCGGTGGTCTCGTTCGTCATGCGGCTCGCCGCCGCGAACGACTTCCCGCCCACGCTCCTGTTCCGCACCATCGGGAACTGCGTTCCGGGCAAGCACGTCCTGCACCGCGATGCCATCCTCAAAGCCCCCGCCGTTGATCGGCTCGGCATCCTTTCCCGCACCCCGGCCGACCACCTCGGACGAGCACTGCCGGGCTTGCGCCACACACCCACATACGTCCCGCTCCCGGTCACGACCCCAACCATCCGGTTCTTTCGCCTCCCCTATCCGATGCTGGCATGCCGCACCTGCACGCTGCGGCACGGCCCCGCCACCGCCGTCGCCTGGGAACACCGAGGCCGCGACCACGCACGCTACGTCTGCACCACACACCGCCGCTGGATCAACAGCACTCCCCAGTTCCACCTCACCGCGGCTCCCGAGGTCGTTTCCGCGCAGCACGAGTACGACCAACTCGCCGACCGCTACGACCAGAGCCGAGCGTTCTTCGGCCTCTTCCAGGCATGGAACGTCACCACCCGCTGGCTGCAAGAGCGACGGCACCCAGCCCTGCTCCAGCGCTGGACAACCCGAGCCAAGAGCATCGGCGCGGCCGGCCCTGCCTCCGCCGTTTCCCGATTCCTGGAGATGACGCGGCTCGCCGAGCTGCTGGTGCATCCCGGCTGGCGGGAGCTCGTCGGTCTCGCCCCGCCATGGCGCGTCCGTGACTTCTACCGTCACGCCGCCCACGTCACCGGAGCCGACTACGAGGAGTTCTTCGTCGCCGCAGGACGTGACGACCCACTCTCCAAAATGGGTTCTGTCCCTGTGATCCCACTACTCAAGCCGAGCGCAGGCACCCACCCGGCGAGCCTGCTCGCTGAGAGGCATCCCAACACCTCCACTACCCGAAAGTCGCCACCTTGAATGAGAAAGACAACCGATGGAGATCTCACCGCAAATGGCGAACCCCAGCTCACCAGAGCCACCCGCTCGCCAGGTCAGAAGAGAACCAACACCCTGGCTCACAGCTGACAGGCTCCGCGTGCGACGCCCTTACCTGGGGAAACGCGGTGTGAGGCTCATAGATGGCGGGCCGAGTTGCTGAGAGATCACCCCGTCGCCCGGGCGGGCTCGCTACGGTGGCGACCATGGCGGATCAAAGCGAAGCGCAGACGTGGTCGGAGCGAACGCGGCTGGGTGCTGTGGAGCCGCCGCCGGGCGCACCGGCCGGGACGGTGCGGATGGTCACCGGCAGCCGGGCCCGGCAGGTGAGCGAGCAGGAGGCCCGCGACTTCGGGATCTCCACCGACCGGGTGTGCCCGGAGATCGAGCACGTCTTCTACGACGCCGACGACGTGCTGCGGCACACGATCACCGTCGACTTCAGCGGCCAGCCGTACGTCACCCGGCACGTGCCCACCCCCGAGGAGCTCGCACGCCGCGAATAGCCGGCCACCCCGCCCGCCCGGCCGCTGCTGATCGGCGGGTCCGGCTGGGCGGGGGCCGGTACCGTGCCCACGACGACGTCGACAGCAGCAGTGGGAGAGCGTGACGAAGGTCCGAGACCGCGGCGAGGTGCTGGGCTACGGGTGCCGGCCGCGTTCTTCCTGCCCGGGGTCGCATACCTCGGGATCACCAACGGCCACCGATTCATCACCAGCGACTTCTTCGCCTTCATGTACTGCCTGGCCAGTGTCGGCTTCGCATCGGTCCCGCTGATGGCGTGGCGCCGAGGCGGAGGCCGCTACGCCGACCCGGGCTTCGTGCGCTCCGCCTGGTTCCCGTGGCTGTTCACCACCGGGCAGGGCGTGCCTACAGCTCCGCGCGCGGCGACGCGAACATTTTCGTGCTGATCGTGGGCTGGGGCGCCTTCATCTACGCCGGGATGGTTGCCCTGTACTTCCTCGCCCGCGCGCTCTGGGCCGCCGACGACGACCAAGCCGCCCAGAGCAGCCAGACGCCCACGGTCTGAACGGCGAAGCGTCTACCGGCGTCGGCGGCCGCGGCCCTCGATGTGACGTTGAGGATGTCCCGCCGCGCCTGGTGGGATCCGGCGGGCAGAGCGCATTCGGCATCAGGCTTGGCGTGGCAGACCGGGCAGGAGATGTTCATCATCCGGCAGCAGGGGACCATGCTTGCGCTCCCCCGCTCGGTGCGCCGTTCTTCTGGTCGGTTCGATCCGCTCGTCGTGGCCGTGCTCGCGCCGAATCGCCTTGCCGCCACCCTCGCCCGGATCGGTGCAGTCCTGGCCAGCCTTCGCGTCGCAGACGGGACAGCGGCGGCGGATCCAGAACCGGCGGGCGACCTTCTCGTGCAGAGGGACCTTCCGGCCCGTCGGACGGTGCTGGACCGGCTGCACCGCCGCCGGGGCGCACTCGCCGGGCATGTGCCGCCACGCGTCATACCGGCGCTGCTTGCGCTGCCCCTCCTTAAACTCCCCGTCGCAGCTGGCGCACTGCTTCGCCGACTTCCCCGACTCCTGGGACTCGGGGCGGGCAAGGTCGTACGAGCCCCGGGACAGCTTCGGGGCCAGGGCCGGCCGGGTCTCCTGGATGCCGTCGCGACACACGATGGTGACGTCCGAGGCCGGTGGCCGGTCGTACGACGGGAGCTCTGGCGCGGCAACGTACGACTGCCCCTTCAGGTCTGGCCACTGATGATGCTTCGACATACCCGGCAGCGTAGCCACCGGCCCGGACGAACGGCAGGGGCGAACTGCCCGTGCTTCCAACGTGTTTGATCAGGATTCTACGCTCTGGCCGCGATGGCTGATCTCCTGGCCGACCAAGTGGTCAGCCCAGGCGAACCACGGCTCCATGTCCCCGAACGGACCACCGGTCTTCGCTTCGCTCAAGAGGAAGTCCAGGCCGCCTTCCGCGACGTTTCGTCCTCCGAGGGATTCCGCGTGAGCAAGGATCTTATTCCGGTCCTGCTCGAAGTAGTCGAGTGGACCGCCGCTGCGCCCGGGCAGGAGCCGGTCTCCGGGCGGCGAGAGCGCAGCGCACAGGGTGCTCATCCACGGCTCGGCAGCCAGCTGCTCCAGGTCCTCCGCCGACAGGCCGGGTGCATTGGCGGCGAGCCTGTCCAACAGCGGCGAGCACCACACGCGCTGACGTGCTGCCATGCCAGGTTCTCGACAGCGATCTGGTAGTCGACGGTGACCTGCTCAAGCGTCAGGAGCGCCCCGAAGTGACGGGTGAACCGCTGTACCTCGGTGTTGTTCAGCGACTGGTAGATACGGTACCCGAGGGCGTCTGCGCTTCGGAGCTCGTGTCTCAGGTCCGCGCACGCGCAGAACAGATCACGCAGGGCCTCCACCTCATTGGAAGTCGGTCGCCAGCGCGCCGATCGCGGCGCCGAACCCCATCGGCTCGCGCCCGCCACGCCGGACCACCGAGGTCGTGCGCGGCTTGGGCTGCACCGCACGGCCGCCGCCGTTCTTTTGCGCCGCCACCTTGGCGGCGCGCAGCGCGACGCGGGCCAGGTCGACGCCACTGAGCTGTGGGGTTTCGGTCATCACGCGACCTCCCCGGCCAGCTCCTGGACGCGGTGGACACCGCAGACGCTGCGCGACGGCAGAGACTTCCGCCCGCACAGCCCGTCTCCGTCCCGGCCCAAGCAGGTCTCCTGCCCGGCCGGGCCGGTCTGCGCGGGCACGACGGCGGCGCCCAGCACGGAGGCCTCCTCCCGGCAGAGCTTGCACAGGCCGTCCTCGAGGGCGCGGCCGATCACGACGATCCCGGCGCCGCAGTCCCCGCAGGAACCGCGCGGCGACCCCTCCACCTCGCGCTGCGCTCGCGATAGAGCGGTCGCGGTTCTGCGGCCACCTGTGAAACGGTGGTCGAGACAGGCGGAACGTCTGGCACCACAAGTACCCGCAAAGGAAACACAGAGGGCATGCCACCCATTGAACGCAGCAGTAGCTATCCACCAAATCCGGAGGGATTCCCGGAGCTGATTGAGGACTACGGTATATGGCGGCTGCTCACAGATTACTCCGGCGATTTATACGCGGCCCAGTTCAAAGATGGAAGCCTCGTCGGCTACTTTGACGTGAATGGGCCCCGCGCGGGCAACGTCACAAACTACAAGGGAGAGCAGTTCTCCTGGGGGCAGGCTCCGGCGTGGAACTGGTACGACAGCAGCGGGGAGTTGATTGGGTCGTCGCTCGGCCTGTTTGACTCCCTCCCTGAGGCCGAGTGGACCAATAATTCCACAACAGCTCCGGATTACTGGACGAGTGTCAATCGTGATCTCCCGCAAATTCATCCCGCACCAGTATGGGCACCAACCGGCCGTGTTCGGCTCTGGCGCAACAGTGAATATCCCCCGGACAAGATCTTCGGCGAAGGCTTCCTACCCGAGGGCGAGGAGACGCCAAATCTACTGGATTACGTATACAATTCGCGTAAGAATACGACGTACATCAGCCTAACCACCACCGAAAATTACGTACAGCAGACGGCAGAGCAAAGCCAAATTCCGGTCGCCCGTATGAAGTACCGGTGGGCGTACAGACTCGACATCCCACACAACGCCATCAACGTCAACGCCACCCTCGACATCGCCTCACCGTTCCCGGTCCAGCAGGAGTACATCGTCCCAGGATCAATCCCGCTCGAGTGGATCAAGTATGCGCGGGAGATCGATCTCAATACAGGGGCGCTCAAAAGGAAGCAGCACCACAACCCATACCACCGCGACGGATCCACATCCAGCCAGAGTTTGAGGGCAGGCGCATACCCACCCCCCACCCGCAGGCCGGGAACCACAGTGCCCCAGCCCTCGTCTTTCCGGCCTCCCCCGGCAAACTTCAGGCCGGGACCTGAAAACCCACCCCTCCGCCCACCCAGCCGCGGTTTCGGGGCAACCCCATACCCACCCCTCCGCCCACCCAGCCAAGACTTCAGCGCAGACGAATACGCACCCCCCACCCGCAGACCGGGAACCACAGTGCCCCAGCCCTCGCCTTTCCGGCCTCCCCCGGCAAACTTCAGGCCGGGACCTGAAAACCCACCCCTCCGCCCGCCCAGCCAAGGCTTCAGCGCAGACGAATACGCACCCCCCACCCGCAGACCGGGAACCGCTTCCGGGCACAGGCATAGATCCACGAGGCGTTAACCTCGATCTTGCGTGAGGGTCCCGTCAGCTTGCTGACGGGACCTTTCTGCTTGTTCAGGGCGGAGATTGGTGCTTGTGGGCAGGTTGATGGCCCGGCTGTCGCGTCGGGTGTGCGCCGGGTTCCACGGCTCCGGTGGGCTGGTGCTGCTCGCAGGGATGGGAAGGTGCTGGTCAGCCGGGGTTCGGGAAGGCGTGGACGGTCCAGGGCATCGGTGATCACGTCGATCCAGGGCCAGCGTCCGGCGAGGCGGAGGTAGCGGCGGCGGCCGGTAGTGATGAGCTGGGCGGCGGTGGAGAACAGCCGAAGCCGCAGGCGGCGGGGCTCCCAGAGCCGGGCGGTGCCGATCAGGGCGAGCAGGGGCATCCAGGCGAGCAGGTCGGGGGCGATTGGGATGATCTTCAGCCAGATCTGGTTCTGCGCGGTGTCGTGGAGGGGGAGGTTTGTCAACGGCCACTCAGTTCTCCCCGGATGTGAGGTCCGGGGAGATGCTTGACGGGTCGGTCCCGGGACTTACTTGACGGCGTCTCGCATGATCCTTGACGGTTCCAGGTGATGGTTGACGGGTCAGCGCGCGTCTGCGCGGTAGCGGGTCACGGGGTCGCTTTTGCGGGGGTGGGTGGAGATGGGCCTTCCCCCGCGAAAGTGGACGCCTGTTCGTATCGTTATGCGGCAAGTGTGATGGTAGTTGATGCGTGTTCGTAGTCGATGGGGTGCATCTGTGCGGCCGCCGAGTGCCGCCGTGTGGTTGTTGTACCTGGTGACCCAGCGGAAGACCGCCAGTCGGCACGCCCGGGCGCTGTCGTAGCGGCGGACGTCTTGCAGGGTCTCCCGTTTCAGGGCGGCGTTGAACGACTCGGCGGCGGCGTTGTCCGCGCTCGTGCCGACCGCTCCCATGGATTGCGTCACGCGCAACTCGCTGCATAGGGTGGCGAATTCACGGCTGGTGTATCGCGCGCCGTGGTCGGCGTGGAAGATGGCGCCGGACAGGCTGCCACGGGTGGCCGCGGCGGTCTTGAGCGCGTCGGCGACGAGTTCGGTGCGCATGTGGTCAGCGATGGACCACCCGGCCAGGCGGCGCGAGAAGCAGTCCACGACCGTCGCCGAGTACAGGAATTCGCCGTCGCCGACGGGCAGATAGGTGATGTCGCCCACGTATGTGGTGTTCGGTACCGACGCGGTGAATTCGCGCCCCAGCAGGTCCGGCGCCGGGGTCTCGGAGGCTCGCTGACCGTCGTGGTCACCCGCTTGCGCAGCCGCAGTCCCACGATCTCGTTCTCGCGCATGATCCGCTCCACCCGCTTGTGGTTGACCAACAGCCCGTCGCCCACGCGTAGTTCGGCGGTGATCCGTGGACAGCCGTAGGTGCCGGCGTGCTCGGCATGGATCGCCTCGACACGGTCGGCGAGCGCGGCATCGGCCGCCGCGCGTTCGGTGCGGGTCGGAGCCGATGCCCGCCATTTGTAGAAGCTGGAGCGGTTGACCTCCAGCACGTGACACAGCCGCTTGACCGGGTAGGTCTCGCAGTGGTCCTCAATGAACTGGAAGCGGCTTACCAGTGCATCTCCGAGGCGAAAAATGACGGCGGCCTTCGTAGGCTCCCCGCTGGCGGCTACTTACTGATCGTTTCAGAATGAGGTTCGTAGTAGGACTCCGTTAGGTCTGTTCTCGATCTTGATGTCGTGCGTGGCCTGCTGGATAGGGGCTGGTGGCAGGTGGTGCAGATACGGGTCCAGCACCTCAGGATGTCCTGGAGGGCGTCGAGGGTCTGGTAGAGGGTGAGTCCGGTGTGGGTGCTTTTGGGGCCAGTCGCTGTTCGGTTGAGAAACGCGTGGGCGGCGGTGACAAGGGTGATGTGGTGGTGCCAGCCGGGCCAGGACCGGCCTTCGAAGTGGTCCAGGCCCAGGCCGTGCTTGAGTTCGCGGTAGTCGTGCTCGATGCGCCGGCGGACCTTGGCCAGACGGATCAGGGCGGTGATCGGTGTGTCGGCCGGCAGGCTGGACCGCCAGTAGTCGGTGGGCGCCTCGGCGCCTTCGGGCCACTCGACCAGCAGCCAGCAGTCAGGCAGCACCCCGTCCCACCAGCCCTGTTCGGCCGAGGCGGCGGCCCGGATCGGGCGCTCGACGGCATTGCCGGCCGGGCGGACACGCACGGCGGCGAAGCGGGACCGTAACTGGCCGCGCGAGCCCTGCCGCCAGGCAACGGTGGTGAATGCCTGCTGCCCGAGATCGGCGGCCAGGGCTGCCACCGAGGGAGCGGACAGGCGGTAGCGGGGCTGAGGCCAGCAGCCGACGGGACCCTTGCGCTCCGGAGCCACGGGCCGGGCGTCGAACGGGTGGGCACTCACGTCTGCGCGGACGGCCAGCACGTAGTCGATTCCGCGGTCTGTCAGACCGGCCCGCAGGTGGGCATTGGTGCCGTAGGCGGCATCGGCCACCACGACCGGCGGTCTCATGCCCCAGTCGGCCGACTCGTCGACCATGTCCAGAGCCAGCCGCCACTTCTCACGGTGTGTGACCTCGGACGGCACACGGGCAAGGGCCCGGCGATCTGTGTCCGCCGCCCACTCCTTGGGCAGGAACAGGCGCCACTGCGGCGGGCAGGAGGCGGTGTCACTGGCGGCGTGGACGCTGACCGCGACCTGGCAGTTGGCGCGTTTGCCCAGGGCCCCGCAGTACCTTCCGTTCTAGCTTGATCTTTAAGGTCGGGGGTCGAATGCGTCCTCGAACTTGATCACTCGCGGTGGTAACTCCCTTACAAGCAGGCGGCCTTCGGCTGATCATGTGCTCCGACCAAGGACACACAAGTTCAGCACGA
>NZ_BAAARJ010000024.1:0-117063 GCF_039532135.1 Streptomyces axinellae | reverse complement strand
TGAGCTTTCCGCCCAGTGGCGAGACGAGCATCATCATGATGCCGCCGGGCGCCATCCACAGCCCGGCCTCGACCATGGACTGGCCGAGCCCGTAGCCGGTTGCTGCGGGGAACTGGAGCAACTGCGGCATGACCAGCATGCTCGCGTACATGCCGAAGCCGACGAAGACCGAGGCGACGTTGGTGAGCAGCACCCGTGGCCGCGCTGTGGTGCGCAGGTCGATCAGCGGGTCGTGGGCGCGCAGTTCCCACAGGCCCCAGCCCACCAGCAGCACGACAGCGGCGGCGAACAGGCCCAGTGTGGCTGCCGAACCCCAGCCCCAGTCGCCGCCCTTGGAGACCGCGAGCAGCAGCACGACCAGTCCGGCGCCGAGGCCGAGTGCTCCGGGCACATCGAAGCGCTGGCCCTTGGCGGCGGCGGGCACATCCGGGATCAGGAACCAGATCAGCGCGGCGATCACCGCGGCCAGTGCGGCGGAACCCCAGAACAGCGCACGCCAGTTGGCGTAATGGGCGACCGCGGCGGCGATGGGCAGGCCCAGTCCGCCGCCGATGCCCATGGAGGCGCTGACCAGGGCGATGGAGGAGCTGAGCTTCTCCTGGGGCACCACGTCACGCAGCAGGGCGATGCCCAGCGGCACCATGCCCATACCCATGCCCTGCATCCCGCGCCCGACGATCATCGGGACGACGGAGGAGGAGAGCGCGCACACCACGGAGCCGGCGATCAGCGGCACCGAGCACGCGAGCAGCATCCGGCGCTTGCCGAACAGGTCGCCGAGACGGCCGGTGACCGGCACACAGACGGCTGCCACGAGCAGGGTGACGGTGATCACCCAGGCGGCGTTCGAGGGGGTGGTGTGCAGGATTTGCGGCAACTCCGCGATGAGCGGGGTGACCAGCGTCTGCATGACAGCCGCCGTGGTGCCGGCGAAGGCCAGCGTGGCGATCACGCCGGTGGCGCGGGAGGGGGACTGGGGGCCGTCCATGACGGGACTCCTTGAGTGCTTTCCGGAACAGCGATGTGCATCGTACATGTCGTATGCATTCAGCATGCCCAATGCCCTATGCACATCGCGTGAGAGGATGGGTGCGTGGGGGGCCATGGTGGGACGCGGCTGTCGTGGGACGGTCGCGGCGGAACAGGAAGCAGGAGGCGGCGGGGCATGATCAGGCCGACGCACGAGGTCGAGTACGAGCAGATGCTGCTGAGCCGTCACACGTCGTTGCACCAAAGGGGCGGACGCCGCAAGGACGGCGTACTGGAGCGCAGCGCCTACGTCCTCCTCAGCCGCATCCGCATCCAGGGCCCTATGTCGATCGGCGAGCTGAGCGACGCCTTCGGACTCGACGCCTCCACCCTCAACCGGCAGACGGCCGCCGCGATGCGCGCCGGGCTCATGGAACGCATCCCCGACCCCGAGGGAGGCATGGCCCGCAAGTTCCGCATCACGGACGAGGGGCTGCGCCTGCTCGACGAGGAGCGCGAGTGGATCATCCAGGCCCTGGATCAGGTCATGGAGAGCTGGTCGGACGACGAGATCGCGGATTTCGCCTCCTACTTGAGGCGCTTCAACACCGACATCGAACGCCTCGGCGGACGCCCCTGGCCGCGCCCCTGACCCCTTCGGCGCCCCCTTGCGAAACCGTCACCGGTCAAGGTGGTGACGGTTCCACAGCCCCCTGCCCGGTGGCCTCTGCCAGGTGGTGGCCTTACCAGGTGACGGGGAGTTCGTACACGCCGTAGACGACCGAGTCGTACTTGAAGGGGATCTCCTCAAGGTCCGCCGCGACACGCAGCGTGGGGATGCGGCGGAAGAGGGTGGGGTAGACGACCTGGAGTTCCATCCGGGCCAGCGGCTGGCCGACGCAGTGGTGGGTGCCCGAGCCGAACGCCTGGTGCTTGCGCGCGTCGCGGGTGAGGTCGAGCCGGTCGGGTGCCGGGAAGACGGCGGGGTCGCGGTTGGCCAGTTCGCCGAGGAGGATCACGCCCTCGCCCGCGCTGATCGTCCGGCCGGCGATCTCGATGTCCTCCAGCGCCGTCCTGCGCCGCCCGAGGTGGACGATGGAGAGATAGCGCAGCAGTTCCTCCACCGCGGAGGCGACGGCTCGCGGGTCGCCGGTCGCGGGATCACCGGCCTCACGGACGCGGGCCAGTTCGTCCGGGTGCTGGAGCAGCAGCAGCGTGCCCAGGGTGATCATGTTGGCCGTGGTCTCGTGGCCGCCGAGCAGCAACAGCACGCCCATCGCCGTGGCTTCACGACGCGTCAGCTCCCCCGACCTGATCTGCTCACCGAGCCGGGAGAGCAGGTCGTCGCCGGGCTCGGTCAGCTTCCGGCCGACCAGTTCGTCGAGGTAGCCGGCGAGGTTGGCGTGGGCGGTCTGCCGCGTCCGGGGGCTCGCGACGGCGGAGACGATGTTCTTGCTGTTGGCCTGGAAGAACTCGTGGTCCTCGTAGGGCACGCCCAGCAGTTCGGAGATCACCAGGGAGGGGACGGGCAGCGCCAGCGCCTGCACCAGATCGGCGGGTTTCGGCCCGCCCAGCATCCGGTCGATGAAGCCGTCCACCATCTCCTGCACGACCGGCCGCAGTGCCTCGACCCGCTTGATGGTGAAGGCGCCGCTGACCATACGGCGCAGCCGCGCGTGCTCCGGATCGTCCATCCCCACGAAGCTCATGTCGCTGCTCCCTCCCCCTGTGTGCGCGGGGTCCACCGGGCTGGGGAAGCCGGGGTGGGAGAAGTCGGCGCTGAGCCGGGGGTCGGCGAGGAGGGCCTTTTGCTCGGCGTGCCCGGTCACCACCCAAGGGGTGCTGCCGCCCCAGGAGCGGGCCCTGGTCAGCGGGCCGGTCAGCGCCAGGTCACGCAGTCGAGGCGAGGGGTCGAAGGGGCAGGCCGAGGAGCGCGGCGGCGGGAAGTCGGGGATCTCGGCCGAGGGGATGCCGGTCGCGGGCACAGCGGACATGTTCGTACTCCGTGGTTCGGGCGGAAGAAGGCGGGTGAAGCGGACGGGTGCGCGGCGCACGCCGCTATCGGCCGGACACCGGCCGGTGTGCCCCGTCGTCGATGAGGGCCTGTCGGTGCAGGCGGGCCTGCTTGGGCATGTTCCAGCCGAGAACGGCCGTGGCCCGGCCCGCACGGGAGGAGACGGCGACGAATCTGCGGTCCCGCTCGCTGCCTTCCACGACGGTCACCTCGTCATCCGGCGCCGGTGTCCCATAGACCTGGAGCTTCGCGCCGAACTGGTCCGTCCAGAAGTACGGCACGGGAGTGTAGGGCCGGTCCTCCCCGAGGAGGACCGACGCGACGGCCGCCGGCTGCTCGATCGCGTTGGTGCGGTTCTCCAGGCGGAGCGAGGTGCCCAGCGTGCGGTGGTACCAGCGGGCCACGTCCCCGACGGCGAAGATCCCGGGCGCCGCACGGCAGTACGCGTCACACACCACGCCGTCCGCCACCTCCAGGCCGCTGCCCGCGAGCCAGTCGGTGGCCGGCACGCTGCCGATCGCCACGACCACCAGGTCGGCGGGCAGCGTGGCACCTCCGGGCAACCGCACCCCGGTGACCCGCCCCTGGTGCGAGGCCAGCCCGGCGACGGCCGTGCCGGAGACGAGGCGGACCCCGTGCTCGGCGTGCAACTCGGCCAGGAGCACAGCAGGCCCCGGCCCCAACTGGCCGGACATCGGCGCCGGTTGCGGGCCGACGAGAGTGACGGCAGGACCCGACTGCCGGGCTGTGGCCGCGATCTCGGCCCCCAGCACCCCGTCCCCGACCACCACGATGCGGGACGCCTGCGCCACCGCGCCGCGCAGCGCCACCGCATCATCCAGCGTGCGCAGCACCCGCACACCGCGCAGCTCCTCCTGGCCGGGCAGCGTGCGCGGACGCAGCCCGGTCGCCACCACGACCGCGTCGGCGCCGAGGACGCGCCCGGAGGCGGTGCGCACACTGCGGGCCCCGGCGTCGAGCGCGACGGCGGCGTCGCCGAGCAGGAACTCCGCATCCAGCACCGCCAGCGCCTCCTGGGGACGCAGCGGCGTGCGCTCGGGCTGCCAGGCGCCGGAGAGCACCTGCTTGGACAGCGGCGGCCGGTCGTAGGGCGGGTGGATCTCGGCGCCCAGCACCGTCAGCCGACCCGAGTAGCCCTTCCGGCGCAGGGATTCGACGGTGCCGAGACCCGCAGCGGAGGCTCCGACCACCAGCACGCTGCCGGGAACGCTCACGGGGCCTCGCTGACCTGGATGGCGGCGGCCGGGCAGACACCGGCGGACTCGCGCACCGCGCCGTGCTGCTCCTCGGCGGGTGCGGCGTCGAGCAGGACGACGATGCCGTCCTCCTCACGCTGGTCGAAGACCTCCGGCGCGATCAGCACACACTGCCCCGCGCCGCAGCACCTCTCCTCGTCCACAGTGATCTTCATGCTGCGCTCTTCTCCAATCGGTGGGGGACGCCAACTCGGGTACGCCAACTCGGGTACGTCAACTCGGGACCTCAGCTGGGGAGGTCAGCTGGGGACGTCGGCGCCGTCACGGACATCCGCGACGGGTTCGGTGCGGGCGGTGACGGGCGCGGTGAGCAGGCCGGCGAGCGCGTCGGTCAGCGCGTCGGCGGCGTGCTCCCACGAGGGGTGCAGCAGCTTGGTGCCCGCGGCCAGTGCGTGCTCGTGCTCCGCGAAGGTGTGGGTCATCAGGTGGCGGGCCATCGCCCCGCGCTCGGCCCGCACCTGCTGGGGCAGCCCCTCGACGCAGCGGCCGAGGCCGTCGAGGATCTCCCGAAGATGCGCTCTGACGAGCGACTGGTCGGTGACCATCGCCCGTTGCACGGGGTCCGCCATCACCTGCGCCGTGAAACGGGCGTGCCATGAGGGGATGCCCAGCGACGCCTGGTACTCCGAGACGGGGCGCACCAGGCAGCCGACCCAGTCCCGGATGTCCCGGCTGCCGGCGGCCTCCTTCAGATACCGCTCCCTGATCCGCTCGACGCGCTCGCCGTGCTTGTTCGTCATCGCGCGCACCAGCCCGGCCTTGCTGCCGAAGTGATAGCTGACGGCGGTGACGTTGCCCTGCCCGGCCGCCTCGCCGATCTGGCGGTTGGAGACGGCCGCGAGCCCGTGTTCGGCGAACAGCCGCTCCGCCGCGGCCATGATCACCTCGCGGGTCTCCTCACCACGGCCGGCCCTGGCCGCCTTGACGCCGCTCACTCCGCTCACCACGTGACCGGCAATTCGCGCAGTGGGGTGGTGAGCAGCCCTTCGTGGCGGCGCAGTTCATCCGGCCCGACGGCGAGGGCGAGGGTGGGCAGCCGACGCAGCAGCACCGCGAGCACGGTCTGCAACTCGGTGCGGGCCAGCGGCTGTCCGAGACAGGAGTGCGGCCCGGCGCCGAAGGCGAGGTGCGGGTTGGGGCTGCGGCTCACATCCATGTGGTCCGCGCTCCCCCACGCGCTCTCGTCACGGTTGGCCGCGGCCATGCTGCACACCACGGTGGTGCCGCGGGACACCACACCGCCGGGCAGCTCCGTGTCCTCATGGACATAGCGGAGCATGCCGAAACCGCTGCCGTTCGGGTCGAACCGCAATACCTCCTCCACGGCCGGGCGGATCAGCGTGCGGTCCGCCAGCAGCCGCTCCCAGCGCTGACGGTCGGCCAGCAGGTGCGCCGTCATCATCGCGATGAAGCCGGCGGTCGTCTCGTGCCCGGCCAGCAGCAGCGCCTGCCCGGTGGCCACCAGCCCGGCCTCGGACATCGGCCGGCCCTCGGCGTCGGCACCGTCCATGAGGAGGCTGAGGAGGTCCTCACCCGGCGCCGCGCGCCTGGCCGCGATCAGGCTCGCCATGTACGCGCTGAACTCCTGGTGCGCGGCCTCGGTCTCCGCCCGCGTGTAGCGGGTGGTGGTCAAGAAATTGTCCGACCAGTTCTTGAACTTGTCCTGGTCGCTCTCGGGCACGCCGAGCATCGCGCAGATCACGTACACCGGCAGCGGGAACGCCAGCCGCGCCACCAGGTCGGCGGGTCGGCCATGGTCCAGCATCGTGTCGATGAGACGGTCGGCCATCTCCTCCATCTTCGGCCGCAGCGCCGTCACACGTCTGGCCGTGAACCACTTTCCGACCATGCGGCGCCACCGCTCGTGGCCCTCCGCGTTCAGCGTCCTGGCCATCGGGCTGCTGAAGATGCCCTCCGAGTCGCCGGCGGCCACGCGGGCAGCGTCCGGCGAGGCCAGCCCCTCCCGGCTGAGGCGCGGATCGGAGAGCGCGAGCTTCACGTCCTCGTACCGCGTCAGCAGCGCGGCCTCGTCGCCGCTGGGCAGCGTCACCCGTGCCACCGGGCATTTCTGCCGCAGTTCCGCCCACTCCCGGGGCGGCTCCAGCGGTGCGGGAGCCACGATCGGATAGCTCACGGGCTCCACGCCCTGGACATCGGTCACTCGCGGCCTCCCCGGCTGCGTCGGTCCTCCTGCCACCTGACAGTGAAGCCGGGGCCCGCTTATAAGTCAATCGACTGAATTAACTCAGCCGGTCCCCGCCGCCGCCTCCCCTTCCGTCCGGAACTCCAGCTTTCCGTCGGCCACTTCGACCCGCAGCCGGGTGTGCGGTTCGAGTTCGCCGCCCAGCAGCATGCGGGAGAGGCGGTTGTCGACCTCGCGCTGGATCGTGCGGCGCAGGGGCCGGGCTCCGTACTCGGGCTGGTAGCCCTGGTGAGCCAGCCAGTCCACGGCCTCCGGGCTGAAGTCGATCGCCAGGTCCTGGGCGTGCACCCGCCGCCGGGTCTCCTCCAGCAGCATGTCGG
This sequence comes from Streptomyces axinellae, assembly GCF_039532135.1. NCBI lineage: Bacteria > Bacillati > Actinomycetota > Actinomycetes > Kitasatosporales > Streptomycetaceae > Streptomyces > Streptomyces axinellae. The sequence continues at coordinate 110,280 of NZ_BAAARJ010000024.1, read as the reverse complement.
TGATCTGCCGCAGCTGCTCGTCGTCGAGCCGGCTGAAGATGACGATCTCGTCGATGCGGTTGAGGAATTCGGGCCGGAACTGCTCACGCAGCGGGCGCAGCACCCGCTCGCGCCGGGCCTCCTCGTCGGCCTCCTCACCGCCGCCGAAGCCGACCACGGCACCGCGCCCGGTGATCGCCTCCGAGCCGAGGTTGCTGGTCATGACGATGACGGTGTTGGTGAAGTCCACGGTGCGGCCCTGCGCGTCGGTCAGCCGTCCGTCGTCGAGCACCTGGAGCAGGATGTTGAAGACATCCGCGTGCGCCTTCTCGATCTCGTCCAGCAGCAGCAGCGAGTACGGGTTGCGCCGCACCGTCTCCGTCAGCTGCCCGGCCTCGTCGTAGCCGACGTATCCGGGCGGTGCGCCGACGAGGCGGCTGACGGTGTGCCGCTCCTGGTACTCGCTCATGTCCAGCCGCACCATCCGGTCGTCCGTACCGAACAGCGCCTCGGCCAGCGCCCGGGCCAGCTCCGTCTTGCCGACGCCGGTCGGCCCCAGGAACAGGAAGCTGCCGATGGGTCGGTCCGGGCTGGAGAGACCCGCGCGCGAGCGCAGCACCGCGTCGGCGACCGCGGTGACGGCCTCGTCCTGGCCGATGACCCGCTGCCGCAGCTTCCCCTCCAGCCCCAGCAGCCGGTCCTTCTCCTCCTGGGTGAGGTTGCTGACGGGGATGCCGGTCTGCTCGGAGATGATGTCGGCGATGTCCTCGACGGTGACCTCGGCGATCCGGTGGGCCGAGCGGTTCTCCTGCTCGCGCCCGTCCCGCCCGATGGACTCCTCCAGCTCGGTGAGCCGGTCGCGCAGCTGCTGGGCGCGCTCGTAGTCCTCGGCGGCCACGGCCTGGTCCTTGTCGCGGCGCACCTGCTCGGCCTCCCGCTCCAGGGCACGGATGTCGGTCCCCCGGGTGGCCGTGCGCAGCCGGACACGGGCGCCGGCCTGGTCCAGCAGGTCGATGGCCTTGTCCGGGAGGTAGCGCCCGGTCAGATACCGGTCGGCCAGCTCGACGGCCGCGACCAGGGCCTCTTCGGTGTAGCGGACCTGGTGGTGCGCCTCGTAGCGGTCGCGCAGCCCCCGCAGGATCTCGACCGCGTCGGCGACGCTCGGCTCGGGAACGAGAACCGGCTGGAAGCGGCGGGCGAGCGCGGCGTCCTTCTCGATGTGCCTGCGGTGCTCATCCAGCGTGGTGGCGCCGATGACGTGCAGCTCACCCCGGGCGAGCGGCGGCTTGAGCAGGTCACCGGCGTCCATCGAGCCGCCCTCGGTGCCGCCGCCGGCGCCGACGACCGTGTGCAGCTCGTCGATGAAGACGATCAGCTCCTCGGTGTGAGCGCGGATCTCGTCGATGAGGCCGGTGAGCCGCTCCTCGAAGTCGCCCCGGTAGCGGGTCCCGGCGACGACGCTGCCGAAGTCGAGCTGGACCACGCGCCGCCCGAGCAGGTTGTCGGGGACGTCCCCTTCGGCGATGCGCTGGGCCAGCCCCTCCACGATGGCGGTCTTGCCGACGCCCGCCTCACCGATCAGGACCGGGTTGTTCTTGCCGCGCCGGGCGAGGATCTCGATGGTCTGCTCGATCTGGCGGTCACGGCCGATGACCGGATCGATACGGCTCTCGCGAGCCAGCTCCGTCAGATCGCGGCCGTACTTGTCCAGGTTCGGGGTGCTGCTGCGGCCCCCGGCGCCGGGGGCGCCCCGCACCGGCACCTCGGGCCTGCCCTGGGTCATGCCGGGACCGGCGGGGCCGCCGAGGCCACTGGTGCCGCCGCGGCCCGCGCCCGGGGTGGCGGAACCGGGGTCGAAGCGGGCGGCGTCGAGGATCTGGCCCGCTGTGGAGTCCCGGTTGGCGGCCAGCGCGACGAGCACATGTTCGCTGCCGATGTAGGAGGCGCCCCGGGAGCGCGCGATGTCGCGGGCCTCCATCAGCGCCCGTTTGACGGCGGGGCTGACGGAGATGGAGGTGCGCGGCTGCCCCTCCCCCACCTCGCGGTCGATCTCGGCGGCGAGCGAGTCGGGGTCGGCCCCGGCCCGCGTCAGCATCGTGCGGGTCGGCTCGGCGGAGAGTGCGGCGCGCAGCAGGTGCTCGGTCTCCAGATCGCTGCTGCCGTGCTCGGCCGCGTACGAGGCCGCCTCGGAGATCAGCCGCCGGGCCGGCTCGCTCATCAGCCTGAGAAAGTCGAAGTAGCGGGGGTCGGCGCGCCGCCCGGGGCCCCCGCGCTGGGCTCCGCCGCCGAGGAAGCGTGCGATGAAGTCACCGAACGGGTCCCGGTCCCCGGGACCCATGTACTCGCTGGTCATGGAGAATCCGTCCCGCTGGCCCGACCGGACCGGGCCAGGCTGTGTGGACTGCATATGACTACTGATGCGGGGTTCCCAGCTGTGGCGGCACGACACTCCCCCGCGGCGGAAGCCCCCGGCGGACCCGCACGGAGCGCGGGGGCACGGGCCACGGGGTCACGGGAGACACCCGGGCGGGGCCGGTCGCTGAGTCGGAGGCCGGGGGCCGGGAGCGGGGCCGGGCAGCGCGCCGGGCGCTGAGTCAGTGAGGGTGTTCCTCGGGAGCCTGGGACGCCTGAGACGTCTGGGATGCCTGAGCGGCATGGGCTGCGGGCGGGGTGGCCGACGCGCTCTCACGTGCGAGGAAGGAGCCGAGTTCACCGATCGTGCTCATGAGCGGGGCGGGGAAGACGACGGTGGAATTCTGGTCAACGGCGATTTCGACGAGGCTTTGCAGGTTGCGCAGCTGCAATGCCAGCGGGTGAGCCATCATCGTGTCGGAAGCCTCGCCCAGCGAGGCCGCCGCTAGGGATTCACCCTCCGCATTGATGATTTTCGCCCGCTTCTCCCGCTCGGCCTCGGCCTGCCGTGCCATGGCCCGCTTCATGCTTTCCGGCAGCTGGATGTCCTTCAGCTCCACCAGCGTGACCTCGACGCCCCACTCGGAGGTGGTCCTGTCGAGGTTCTCGCGAATATCGACGTTGATGGTGTCGGTCTGGGAAAGCGTTTCGTCCAAAGGGTGCTGCCCGACCACCTTGCGCAGCGTCGTCTGTGCGATCTGGTTGATCGCGGAGGTGACGTCCTCGATCGCCAGCACCGATTTCACCGGATCGGCCACCCGGAAGTAGGCCACCGCCGACACATCGACGCTCACGTTGTCCCGGGTGATGATGCCCTGCGACTGGATCGGCATGGTGATAATGCGCAGGGAAACCCGGTGCATCACATCGACGACCGGAATGATGAAACGCAATCCGGGATTTCTCGAACCGCGCAGTCGCCCCAGGCGCAGCAGCACACCCTGCTCGTACTGCTTGACGACGCGCACCGAAAGCGCGAGCAGCAGCAGCACGGCGAGCACCACGACGACAATGATCAGCACGAACATGAATACGCCTCTGCATGCTTTCCGGGGAATCCGAACCAGAGGTCACCGTACTCCGCGCCACACAAAAGAGGTCATTACGACGCGTCGGCGGAAAACGAGCCCGCGGAGAACACGACTCCGCGGGCTCGTACTCGGCTCCGGTCGCCGCCTCCCGGCTGCCCATTCCGACCCTGATCAGGAATCGGACTGACCTGGATCAGACTGATCGGAGGCCGGGCCGGTCAGTCCGTCAGCGTCGCCGGGTCGCTGACTCCCGGAGCGCCGGTCTCCACATGGCCGGCGAGGCGGCGCGACCAGGCGTCGTCGGAGTCGCTGGTCACCGACAGGTCGTACCAGTGCTTGCCGGCGCGCAGGTTCAGCTTCCGCACCACGCGGGCGCACGCGCGCACCGTGTAGGTCTCCTTCGCGCCGCCGTACGCGTTCGTCACCGTCAGCCGGCAGTCGGAGGTGCCCGCGTTCGTCATCGTCAGCTCGATGTCGCCACCGGCCTTGAGGTGACGGGCCGTCACCTCCGGGCCCGCCGCCTTGCCCCGGCCCTTGAAGGTGCGCAGGAAGCCGTTGGGACCGTGGGCCGTCAGGTCGTAGTGGCCGTCCGAGTAGGCGGTGTTCCAGGTGTCGGACAGCTTCTTGCCCGCCTCCGTGGAGTACGTCCACGGGCCGTCGCCCCGGTTAGCGGAGCTGACCAGGAAGAACGCGCCCGCCGACGGTCCCCCGCTGAAGGTGAGGGTGAACTTCCCCGCGCCGGCGTCCACCGTGCCGTCCACCAGCGGCGCGTAGCGCAGCGGGCGGGTCGGGCGGGAGCCGGACTCCTGCTTGGGCAGCACCGGATTGGCCGGCGGCTTGGGCACGTAGCTGTCGTGGCGCTCCTTGTCCGGCGGCTCGTAGGCGTCGGTGTCCGGCAGCGAGGCGGGGTCGGTGTCCTTGAGCCCGAAGTCGAACGCCGAAGTCAGGTCGCCGCACAGGGCGCGCCGCCACGGCGAGATGTTCGGCTCGCGCACACCGAAGCGGCGCTCCATGAAGCGGAGGATGGAGGTGTGGTCGAGCAGTTCGGAGCACACGTAGCCGCCCGTGCTCCACGGCGAGACGACGAGCATGGGAACCCGCTGGCCCAGGCCGTAGGGCCCGGCCGTGTAGCCGCTCACGCCGCCTCGGTAGTAGTCGGACTCGGTGTCGAGGGTGGAGCGCCCCTGGTCGGCGGAGGCCGGGGGGTAGGGCGGAACGATGTGGTCGAAGTAGCCGTCGTTCTCGTCGTAGGTGATGAACAGGGCGGTCTTGGACCAGACCTCCGGGTTGGAGGTGAGGGCGTCCAGGACCTGGGAGACGTACCAGGCCCCGTAATTCGCCGGGAAGTTCGGGTGTTCGCTGAATGCCTCGGGGGCCGCGATCCAGGAGATCTGCGGGAGCTTGCCGGTCTTCACATCGGCCTTGAGGATGTCGAAGAAGCCGTCGCCCTGCTTCGCGTTCGTACCGGTGCGGGCCTTGTCGAAGAGCGCGTCACCGGGCTTGGACTGCTGGTATTCGGTGAACCAGAGCAGCGAGTTGTCGCCGTAGTTGCCCCGGTAGGCGTCCTCGATCCAACCCCAGCCGCCGTCCTTGTCGAGACCGTCGCCGATGTCCTGGTAGATCTTCCAGGAGACGTCGGCCTCCTCCAGCCGCTCGGGGTACGTCGTCCAGCCGTATCCGGCTTCCTCGTTGCCGAGGACGGGCCCGCCGCCTTTGCCGTCGTTACCGGCATAGCCCGACCACATGTAGTAGCGGTTGGGGTCCGTCGCACCGATCATCGAACAGTGGTAGGCGTCGCAGATCGTGAAGGTGTCGGCGAGCGCGTAGTGGAACGGGATGTCCTCCCGGGTCAGATACGCCATCGTCCCCGTGCCCTTGGCCGGGATCCACTGGTCGTACTTTCCGTCGTGCCACGCCTGGTGCCCGCCCGCCCAGTCGTGGTTGAGGCCGGCGATGAACTGCATGCCCAGGTTCTCGGCGTCGGGATGGTAGGGCAGCACATCCTTGCCGCCGCCCGACTGCTGCCAGACCGTTCTCTTCCCCGTCGGCGACGCCGGGCGCGGGTCGCCGAAGCCCCGGACGCCCTTGAGGGCGCCGAAGTAGTGGTCGAAGGACCGGTTCTCCTGCATGAGCACGACGATGTGTTCGACGTCCTTGATGGTGCCGGAGCGGCGCGCGGCGGGGATCGCGGCGGCGCGCTGGATGCTGCTGGACAGCGCGGAGAAGCCCGCGGTCGCACCGGCTATCTGGAGGAACCGGCGACGGTTGAGTTCTGGCATGAGTCTGCTGACCTCGCAGGTGTGTGCGGAAACTTCGGCGTCAGCGCAGTCTGCCAGGACGAACAGGGGCCGGTGAAGGCCACCTGTATGAACAAGTTCGCAATGGCGGGCGAAGGAAGACCGCACGTCGTCCGGCCGGGCGGGGCCCGCGTGCGGGCGGCCGTTCGAGTGCCTCGTCCTCCCGGCGCCTGCCCGGTCGGCCCGGGTGCCGGACCGGCGGATGGCACCCTGGCGCGTGCCGGACGAGCGGAGGCGCGCGGACGTCCCCGTCACTGAGGCCCCCCAGGAGCCCTCACCGTCCTCACCCGCTTCCTCGCCCTCCCCTCCCCCTCTCCCCCTCCTTCACGTCTCTCTCCCTTTCCCTCTTCCCGTCCGCACCGCACGAAGGGTCAGGCACCACGGTCATGCAGCACGTCATGCACTTCCGCGACCGCCGGCACGCCGGCCAGGAACTCGCCGCCCGGCTGACGGAGTGGGCCGCGGCGACAGAGGTCGTCGATCCGCTCGTACTGGCCCTGCCCAGGGGCGGCGTCCCGGTGGCCGTCCCGGTCGCCCAGGCGCTGCGAGCACCCCTGGACGTGCTGGTCGTCAGGAAGATCGGGGTGCCCGGCCGGCCGGAGTCCGGGATCGGCGCCGTCGCCGGGGACGATCCGCCGCTGTTCGACCAGCAGTCGCTGACGGTGCTGGGCCTGAGCGAGGACCGGCTCGCCGACGATGTGGACCGTGAGCGTGCCGAACTGCGCCGCCGCGAACAGCTCTACCGAAGCGGCCGTCCCGCGCCCGCCGTCCGGGGCCGCACGGTGATTCTCGTCGACGACGGCCTGGCCACCGGCGTGACCGCGCGTGCCGCCCTGCGCCATCTGCGCCGGCAGGAGCCCGCCCGGCTGGTGCTGGCCGTCCCCGTCTCCGACGCCGGAACGGCGAACCGGCTGCGCGCAGAGGCCGATGACCTGCTGTGTCTCCAGCAGCCGGTCGGCTTTCGCGCGGTGGGCGAGTGGTACGAGGATTTCGCGCAGGTCCCGGACGAGGACGTCATCGCCACCCTCGACGGCGGCCCCGCCACCTCATGAGCCCACCCCGTCGGCCGCGGAACCAGCCGCCGAGCCGCCCGTGTTGGCCGTGTCGGTCGCATCGGCCGGGCCAGTCGCATCGATCAGGTCGGCCCAGTCAGTTCAGCCCGCTGAGCCCGTGTCTTCCGCTTGCGCCGCCACGGCCCGCTCGTAGGCCACACGCAGCAGCTCGGAGGCCCGGGGGCGGTCCGGGTCGGGGCGGGGGATGCCCAGGTGGGCCTCGCGCAACTCGTCCATGAGATCGGCCCACAGGGATGGCCCGCCCTCTTCGAGCAGCTGTGCCCGCACGCTCAGCTCAGGGGTCGTCTCGCGATGCCGCAGCCCCCAGGAGGCGAGCGCGGCCATGACGGGAACCGTCTGAATGCCCGCTTCGGTGAGGCTGTACGCCGCCCGCTGACCGCGGCCCGCTTCCTCCTTGGTGAGGAGACCGCCCGCGACGAGCGACTTGAGGCGGCTGCTGAGGATGTTCGAGGCGATCCCTTCCTCGGAGTTGACGAGCAGATCACGGAAGCGCCGCCGTCCACCGAAGACGACATCGCGCAGGACGATGAGGCTCCACCGGTCCCCGAGGATTTCCACCGCCGCGTTGATCGGACACCCCGACCGTGGCCCGTTCCGCATACCCGCTCCCAGTAGTTGCACTTCGCCATCACCTAGTCTAGCTTCACTTGCGCAAGTGGTGGTGAAACGCAATCACTATCTCCCCCGGCTCCGGCGGGAGACAGGAGGCACGATGTCGCAGGTACGGGTCCACAACTTCGCCGTCTCCCTCGACGGCTTCGGCACAGGTGAAGGGCAGAGCCACGAGGAGCCGTTCGGCCACGCCGGGCGGCGGCTCCTCGACTGGTTCATGCGGACCCGGAGCTTCCACGAGATGCACGGCGAGAGCGGCGGCACCGCCGGGGTCGATGACGCATTCGCCCTCACATGGGGCCACGACATCGGCGCGGAGATCATGGGGCGCAACAAGTTCGGTCCCCAGCGGGGCCCGTGGGAGGACCACGAGTGGACCGGGTGGTGGGGCCCCGACCCGGTGTTCCACACGCCGGTCTTCGTCCTGACCCACCACCCCCGCCCCTCCGTCGAGATGGAGGGCGGCACCACCTTCCACTTCATCGACGCCACCCCGCACGAGGCCCTGCGCCAGGCACGGGAGGCCGCCGGCGGCCGGGACGTACGCATCGGCGGCGGCCCGACCACAGTGCGCGCGTTCCTGGCCGCCGACCTGATCGACCACATGCACATCGCGGTCGTCCCGGTCGTCCTGGGCCGGGGAGAGCGCCTGTGGGACGGGCTGGAGGGCATTGAGGAGCGCTTCCGGATCGAAACCGTGGCCTCGCCCAGCGGCGTGACCCACCTGACCTTCACCAGACGGCGGTAACAGCTCCGGGCGGGAGCTGATACCGCCGGGTACCGGTGCGCGGCCCGGGCCGGCCCCGGAGCGCGTGAGCTAGTGCCGGAGAAAAGGCCCGAGCAGGGAGAGCAGGGCTTCGGGTCGGTGCAGCGGAATGATGTGGCCGCAGTCCTCGATGACGTGGCCGACGACGTCCTCGGCCACGGGCCGCAGTTGCTGATGGAGCGCGGTGTGCACCGGCTGGGCGCCGATCGCCAGGGTGGGCACCGTGAGCGGCCCGGCCTCGACGGCCTCCTGGATCTGCCGGGCGCTGACGGGCAGCGCCCGGTAGTAGGAGAAGGCGCAACGCAGTGCGTCGCCGCCGGTGTAGGCGTGGACGAAGGCGTCGCGCAGTGGCTGCCGTACGCCCTGCCCGAGGGTGCCGCTGTCGAGGAACCAGTCGATGTACCGCCCTTCGTGGCCCGTCAGAACGGTCTCCGCGAGGCCCGGTACCGCGTGGAAGCCGAACCACCAGGGCGGGCCGCCCGCCAGGAATCGTTCGGCGCCCGGCAGGGTGCCCAGCAGCGACTCCATGACGGCCAGCCGGCGCACGAGGCGGGGGCGGCGCATGGCGAGCAGGAATGCCGGGGGCACCCCAGCGTCGATGGCGACGACATCGGCGGAGCGCTCCCCCAGCGCGGCCAGCAGCGCTTCGGCGTCCGAGGCGAGCGTTCCCGCGTCGTAGCCGTCCACCGCGCGCGCACTCGCGCCGAAGCCGCGCAGGTCGGGGGCGATCAGCCGGTGCCGCCGCGCCAGCGCGCCCCAGACGTCGCTCCACAGCTGCCAGGTGTGGGGAAAGCCGTGCAGCAGGAGGACGGCGGGCCCCTCCCCCGCCACCGCGACGTTCAGCTCGACGCCATTGACCGTGACACGGCGCAGTTCGGCTTCCGTCTTGTGCCCGACCACGTTGACCTCCTTGGTTACCAATGGTGACAACGAAACCGTAGGTGCGTACGGTGGGGCTTCCAAGACGGCACTTTCCCGACAGGTGGTGAGCTTCAGGTGACCGCCCCCACGACGGCACACGAGCCGGCCGGCGCGCGGCCGGGCCCCGAGACCGGCGGGCAGACAGGCCCGCGCGGCGATCTGTTCGCCCCGCAGTGCCCGACGCGCAGGCTCCTGGACCGCATCGGTACGAAGTGGATCTCGATGGCCGTGAAGGTCCTGGCGGCGGAGGCCCCCGGCGAGATCCGCTTCGCGGAGCTACAGCGCCGCATGGCCGGGGTCTCCCAGAAGATGCTCTCGGCCACTTTGCGGAGCATGGTCCGTGACGGGCTCGTCAGCCGGCGGGTGGAGCCGACGGTGCCGCCCCGCGTCCACTACCGGCTCACCCCGCTCGGCCTGTCACTGGAGGAGCCGCTCGCCATGGTGCGCGCGTGGGCGGAAGAGCACATGGCGGAGATCGACCGCAACAACCAGCTCAACGGGCAGGATGAGCACGGCGGTTGAGGATTCGAGCGGCTCTCCCGGTGCCTCCCCCCTGTGTCCCTCCCCGGTACCGCTCTCCCCGGCGTCGGTCGGCGTCGCGCGGTTCAGGACGAAGTCCGGCAGTCGGGCAGCCCTGGCCGAAGCACGTCGCTATGGTGGTCGGCATGGATGCGAGGGATCCGGAATCCCCTGACGAGTGGCCTCTTCCCCCTGCCTGGATGTGGGGCTGCGACAAGTGCACAGAGCTGTACAAGGCGATGAAACGGGCCTCGGAGGCGGCCCGGGCCGCGCTGGAGGCCAACGGGCCGCACGTGGACTGCGACCCCTTCGACACTGTCGTCACCTCCCAGCTGCGGCTGGGCCAGCACATCGCCATCCAGCACCCCGAGGACGTGCCGATGCGGGATACGTCGTGCGCCAAGTGTGTCGCGCCCGAAATGGAGCAGATGCCCGAGCAGCTCGTCCGCCAGCACCGCGCCCGTCACCTGTTCATCCCGCCGAGCATGGTCGACCGTCTCTGAGCCCCGCCCGGCTCCGGCCCGCCCAGCGGCGGATTATCCGTCATCCGCGCTCCCGCCGCGACGCACAGCCCCTGCTCACGCGATGAAACGGCGGCGGTCATTCCACGAGAGGCGGCCCCTTCGGGGAGATGGCACGCTGGCTCGGAAGAGCCTCTGCAACCAGGTGACGTCCCAGGGCCCAGCGCGCGGGGACACCTCACTGGCACGCACACGCGCGAGCCCCCGGAGGGCCTGCCATGGCACATTCCACGCCGGGCACACCCGAGCCCGGCACAAGCAACGGAGGCCCCGGCACATCCGCGGCGTCCCCCGCCGACGACCCCCAGCACCCGCCGCACCGGTGGGGGGCGCTGGCGGTCATCGGGCTGGCACAGCTGATGGTGGTCCTGGACGTCACCATCGTGAACATCGCTCTCCCCTCGGCGCAGAAGGACCTGAACTTCTCCAACGACGGGCGGCAGTGGATCATCACCGCCTACGCGCTCGCGTTCGGCAGCCTGCTGCTTCTCGGCGGGCGCCTGTCCGACCTGGTGGGCCGCCGCAGAACCTTCGTCACCGGTCTCATCGGGTTCGCCGCCGCCTCCACGCTGGGCGGCGCGGCCCAGAGCTTCACGATGCTGGTCATCGCCCGCGCCGTCCAGGGCATGTTCGGCGCGGTCCTCGCGCCCTCCGCCCTCTCGCTGCTGACCACCACGTTCATCGACCCCAGGGAACGTTCCCGGGCCTTCGGGGTCTTCGGCGCGATCGCGGGTTCGGGCGGCGCGATCGGCCTGCTGCTGGGCGGGATCCTCACCGAGCACCTGGACTGGCGCTGGACGCTGTACGTGAACGATGTGATCGCCGTCTTCGGAGTGATCGGAACGCTGTGTTTCGTCCGCAGCCGTGTGCCGACCCGACGGCCGAGCCTGGATCTGCGCGGCACCGCACTGGTGGGCGCGGGGCTGTTCTGCATCGTGTTCGGGTTCTCCAACGCGGAGACCCACGCCTGGCGGAACTGGACGTGCTGGGTCTTCCTCGTCGCCGGGGCGGTGCTGCTGGCGCTGTTCACCCTGTGGGAGACCCGGGCTCTCCATCCGCTGCTTCCGCTGCGCATCGTGCGGGACCGCAACCGGTCCGCTTCCTACATCAGTGTGTTCATCGCGGGCGTCGGCATGTTCGGCGTCTTCCTGTTTCTGACGTACTACCTTCAGCAGACGCTCCGTTACTCACCGGTCACCACCGGGCTGGCGTTCTTGCCGATGGTCGGCATGCTGATGCTGACGGCGCAGTTGTCGACGAATGTGCTGCTCCGCCGGGTCGGGCCGAAAATAGTCATCCCCGTCGGCATGGCGACGGCCTCGATCGCCATGGTCTGGCTGACCGGCCTGGGTCTGCACAGCACCTACCCGGCGCACGTCCTGCCGCCGCTGCTGATCCTCGGCTTCGGGCTGGGCCTGGTGATGCCGACCGCGATGAGCCTGGCGACCCTGGGTGTCGCCGTGAACGACCAGGGTGTGGCCTCGGCGACCGTCAATACGATGCAGCAGGTCGGCGGGTCCATCGGTACCGCGCTGTTCAACACCATGGCGGCCAGCACGCTCACCCACTACGCCAAGGACCATCTCGGAACGCCGAACCTGAAGGCGAAGGCCGCCGTCCACAGTTACGCGACCGCGTACTGGCTGGCCGCGGCGTTCTTCGCCGTCGGCCTCATCATCTCCGTACTGCTGTACCGGCCGGGCCGCCCCTTGGACGACACCGCCACCGTCGGCCCCGAGAACGTCCCCGGACACGATGCGGGTGACGGCTCGGAGGGCGGACCGGAGGGCAACACAGCTCCCTCCCGGCGCAGTTGAACGCGCCGGCAGACCAACGACGGCCCTCAGCCCACCCGTCCGATGTCCCGTACCTCGATCGCGCCGTCATGCACGGCGTACCGCACCCAGCAGCAGCTTCCGAACGCCTCGCGTACCTCGGCTCCGATGATCTCCCGAACGTCCGGAAACCCGCGCGGGTTGCTCTGCACGCACTCCAGCAGCTCCAGCACCTCGCCTCTGGCCCCGTCGTCCGGCAGTCCGGCCAGCACCTCACGAGCCAGCCGCTCCATCACCACACCATGCATGGCGCCCCACTCTCTGATCGGCCCGGGGACGACCGTAGAGATACGGGACACAGGGCGCGACCCTTGTCGACAACTCGCCACAAAGGCGTAGCGCGTCCGTCGCATGGGGACACGAGCGGCGGCGGCGCCACGGCCGTACGGCCGGGCTTCGGGCACACTGTCGGCGTACCCGGCCGCGCCACCGCGGGCTCCCGCCACACGCGCGGGTACGACAAATACCACAGATACGACCGGGCGCTGGCCCCGGGGAGTTCGAGGTGACGAGATGCGGACGATCGGGCTGATCGGCGGGATGAGCTGGGAGTCCACGGCCGAGTACTACCGGCTGCTGAACGAGCTGACGCGAGAGCGTCTCGGCGGCCTCCACTCCGCCCGATGTGTGCTGTATTCCGTGGACTTCGCCGAGATCGAGCGGCTCCAGTCCGAGGGCCGCTGGTCCGAAGCGGGCGAGATCCTCGCAGCCGCCGCCCGCGCGGTGGAGACGGCCGGTGCGGACATGGTGCTCCTGTGCACCAACACGATGCACAAGGTCGCCGATGAGGTCGCCGGGGCGGTGTCCGTCCCGCTGCTGCACCTGGCCGATGCCACAGCGGACGCCGTCCGCGCGGCCGGGCTCGGCCGCGTCGCGCTGCTGGGCACCGCGTTCACCATGGAACAGGACTTCTACCGAGGGCGCCTGGCGGCCCACGGGCTGAAGGTTCTCGTGCCGGACGCGGACGGGCGGGAGCTGGTGCACCGTGTGATCTACGAGGAACTGTGCCTCGGCATCGTCCGGGAGGAGTCGCGGGCAGCCTACCGGCGAGTCATCGAGGGGCTGGTGGCCGAGGGCGCGGAGGGCGTGGTCCTGGGCTGCACCGAGATCGAGCTGCTCATCCGCCCCGACGACAGCCCCGTGCCGGTCTTCGCCACCGCCCGCATCCACGCCGAGGCAGCCGTGGCCGCCGCCCTGACCGACGAGGAGCCGCGCCCCGCGACAGTGCCGCACTAGCCGCCGCCGCGGCAGTGCCGCGCTAGCCGCCGCGGCCGGCGCTCAGGGCCGGACTGCCTTGAGGAAGTCTTCGAGGGCCGCCGCGACGGCTTCGGGGGCTTCCAAGGGCAGCAGGTGGCCGACGCCGGGGACGGTCGTCAACGTGGCGTGCGGGATGCTGGGCAGGAGGTGGTCACGCAGGACCTCCGGCGGCTCCACTCTGTCGTTCTCCCCGGCCAGCACGGTCACCGGGACCTTGATGACCCTCGCGGCGCGGGTGATGTCCTGGGCGATTCCGCGCAGCGGCCACTCCTGCCGGGCCTCGGCACCGGCGGCGAGGCTGTCGCGGATCGCGTGGTCCCGCACCGTGCCGGACAGTGGTGCGGCGGTCAGGACGTGGTCGAGGGCGTGCCGCACCGTCTCCGGCGCGTCATAGGCGTGCGACAGGCCCTGCCGGTACTCCTCTGTCACCGTCGCGGGCGGCTGCGGCGGCGCGGGCGCGACGAGCACCATACCGGCCAGTCCGGCCGGGCGGCGGGCCGCGACGAGCTGGCTGGCCTTGCCCCCCATCGAGTGGCCGACGAGGACGAACGGCCCCGGCACACACCTCTCGATCACCTGAGCGAGGTCGTCGGCGAGTTGATCGAGGTGGTAGGGCCCGGCCAGCGCGCGCGAGGCGCCCCAGCCGCGCTGGTCGAAACGGACCGCCCGCTGCCCGGCCGGCAGGCGGTCCAGCACTCCGTTCCAGGTGTCGGCGGAGCCACCCCAGTAGTGGACGAACACCAGCGTCGGCCCGGTGTCGCCCCCTGCCCGGACGGCGAGGGAGCCGCCCGGTACGGGAACTGCCATTGTCGTTTCCGTCATCATCACATCTCTCCAGCCTGCTGCGGGAGGCCGCTCACGCCACCTCGCCGCAGCTGTGAACCGGTAACCTGACCTGCCTGTCAGGCCCGGACTCGACCGTAAGCGCGGGGGTGTTCAGGCGGTTGCGGAAAGGAACTGAAAGCTTGTGGAAAGCGGACACAACGTAGTGCGGCAGCTGCGCTATCTACCTGCCGTCGGTTCGCCGTACGGGGTGGAGGTCCTCGATTTCGCCGGGCTGCGTGCGATGGACACCCACCGGCGTCGTGTACAGCCGCAGCGCCCCGACTTCCATGTGTTCGCTCTGGTCGGCTCCGGAGCCGGCGCCCACGAAGCGGACTTCCACCACTACCGGCTGCGAGAAGGCAGCGCCGTGTGGATCCGGCCGGGCATGGTGCACCGCTGGAGCGACATCGACGACTGCGACGGCCCTCTGGTCCTCTTCCAGCCCGGCTTCCTCGCCGGCTTCACCGCGTCAGAGACCGGCGCACCGACGTGCTGGCAGCTGGACCGGCAGCAACTGTCCCTCACGCTGCTCGCGGCTGAACATCTCGGCCGCGAGCACAGCGCAGCGGCGCGAACCCCCCGCCTGGCCCATCCCGCGCTGCTCGCCCACCTGCTGGCCGCGCTGCTCCTGCGTGCACTCTCCGGCACACCGGCCCCCCCGGCCGTCGCGGCCGGATCCAGCAGTCGGCACGACGATGTGTTCCGCGCCTACCGGGCCGCCGTGGAAGAGCACTTCACCGACTGGCACCACGTAGCCGACTACGCACGAGCGCTGGGCTACGACGTACGCACACTCACCCGTGCGACGCGTGCCGCCGCGGGCACCGGCGCCAAGGCGTTCTTGGACCAGCGCATCCTGCTGGAAGCCAAGAGGCTGCTCGCCCACACCGACCTGCCGGTCGGCGGCTGCGCCCGGCGCCTCGGCTTCCCGGACGCGGGGAACTTCACCACGTTCTTCCGGCGCCAGGCCCGCACTCCCCCGGCCGCCTGGCGCGCGGTGTACGGCCCGGCGGACCCGGCCGGCTGACGTCGGTCCGCACAGCCGGCGTCCTCGGCGGCCGTCGCCGCGCCGGTCTTCCCCCGTCGTTCAGCGCTCCGCGCCGTCTCCGGGCGCCGTTGGCGTGGCCGGGGTGTACGGCAAGAACGGCGGGAGCAGCGCGGACGGCTCTTCGGCGGGGTACGGGGCGGCGGCGGGGGCCGGGAACATCTCGGCGGCGGGGGCCGCCTCCACGGGCGGTTGCGGGGGGAGGGCACGGACGGTGAAGCCCAGGCGCGTCAGCGCCCGCATCACCTCACCGGCGCTGAAGTCCCGGCGGTCCTGCCGCGTGATCACCTCTCCGACCTGCATGACGGGGTAGGTGCGGCGGCCGATGACGACGGAGGCGCCGGTGATGGGTTCCGGTTTGATGCCCTTCATCTTCTGCTGAACATCGTCGGCGAACAGGTCGAAGGGGAAGCGGGCGATGACGCAGCGCACGGGGTCTCCTCGGGGTGGCGGAAGGCCGGAGGGAGCGCCGGTCCGGGAGCGGGCCGGCGCTGATCAGGTGGAGAGGGTCGGAAGGGGCCTTGGAAAGGCCCGGCGGGATGTGGAGAGACTTCAGAGAGACTTGCAGAAGTTCACGGGAGGCGTGCGGACGGCGGGAACGCGGCCGTAACAGGTTCCCGCCACCCGGGCGGGCAGGTCAGGCCGGGCCGTTGAAGGGGCGTCGTCCGCTGGGCACCCGGCGACGCCGATTGTGCCCCGCCGAGGAGCCGTGCGAGCCGCGCCCGGCGGGCGGCGGGGTGACGGCGACCGGGATACCCGAGGGGGCCTGGGCTCCGGTGATACGGCTCAGTTCGGCGCTGCCGGAGTGGACCTGCGTGGTCTGCGGAGTGATGCCCGCGCGAGCCAGCATCCGCGTCACTCCGCGCCGCTGCTCGGGCAGGACGAGGGTGACGACGGTGCCGGACTTGCCCGCGCGGGCGGTACGGCCGCCCCGGTGCAGGTAGTCCTTGTGGTCGCTCGGCGGGTCGATGTTGACGACGAGATCGAGGTCGGCGACATGGATGCCACGGGCCGCGACATTGGTGGCGACCAGCACGGTGGCGTGCCCGCTCTTGAACTGGTCGAGGGTGCGCGTGCGCTGCGGCTGGGACTTGCCGCCGTGCAGCGCCGCCGCCCGCACCCCCCTGTGGAGCAGCCCTTGGGTGAGCCGGTCGACGGCGTGCTTGGTGTCCAGGAACATGAGCACCCGGCCGTCGCGGGCCGCGATCTCGGTCGCGGTGTCGTGTTTGTCCGCGTCGCGCACGCACAGCAGGTGGTGTTCCATCGTGGTGACCGCACCCGCCGAGGGATCGACGGAGTGGACGACCGGGTCGTGCAGATAGCGGCGGACCAACTTGTCCACATTGCGGTCCAGCGTGGCGGAGAACAGCATCCGCTGGCCCCCGGGCACCACCATGTCCAGCAGTTCGGTGACCTGGGGCATGAAGCCCATGTCCGTCATCTGGTCGGCCTCGTCCAGCACCGTCACGGCCACCCGGTCCAGCCGGCATTCGCCGCGCCCCACCAGGTCCTTGAGGCGCCCTGGGGTCGCGACGACGACCTCGGCCCCGCCGCGCAGCGCCGATGCCTGCCGGCCGATGGACATGCCGCCGACCACGGTGGCCATCCGCAGCCGCACCGAGCGGGCGTAGGGGAGCAGCGCGTCGCTGACCTGCTGGGCCAGCTCCCGGGTGGGCACGAGCACCAGGGCCAGCGGGGTACGCGGCTCGGCCCGCTGCCCCGCCGTACGGGCCAGCACCGCCAGTCCGAAGGCGAGGGTCTTGCCGGAGCCGGTGCGTCCACGGCCCAGCACATCGCGGCCGGCGAGCGAGTTCGGCAACGTCGCGGCCTGGATGGGGAACGGTGTGGCCATGCCGAGGCCGGAGAGCGTCCTCAACAACGGTGCGGGCAGGGCCAGTTCCTCGAACGCCGCCACAGCGGGCAGGGCCGGGGTACGGGTGACCGGCAGCGCGAACTCCCCCTGGAGGGGCACGGAGTGACGTCCGCCCCGGCCGCCGGAAGCGTCCGTACGGGGCCGCCCCGCGCGGCCGGTTGTGCGAATGGTGCGGTTCATTGAGACAGAACCTTCCTCGATGCGGCACGTATCGAGGAAGTCCCGCACGGCTGTGACAGCACGAATTGGGTAATCGCAAGAACGGGCCGAGAAATGAGATGAGAAAACGGTCCGACGGGTTCGGAAATGGCCAAGACGGAGAATTCTCGCGTCGTATTCCAGGAACTCCGTCGAGTTCGACTCCCGCCCTCATCATGGGTGGTACGTCGCGGCCTGCGACACTGCCCGGGCCGTGTACGGGCGGCGGAACACCGGCCAAAAGCAATGAGCTGGGGCCCGCATCCCGACCTGCGGGTGCGGGCCCCAGCTGCGCCCTGCGCTCAAGCGTCAGGCAGGAACGATGTTCTCGGCCTGCGGGCCCTTCTGGCCCTGCGTGACGTCGAAGCTCACCTTCTGGCCTTCCTGAAGCTCACGGAAGCCGGTGGCGTTGATGTTCGAGTAGTGGGCGAAGACGTCGGCGCCGCCGCCCTCCTGCTCGATGAAGCCGAAGCCCTTTTCCGCGTTGAACCACTTCACGGTGCCTGTAGCCATGACATATCCCCTTCGGGTGTTTCTCGGAATCCGCACTGTGCCGACTCCGCGCGCCGCCGCGATGATTGCCCGTCCGGAGAAAATGCCGGAGTACAAAATTTCTCGCACGGTGCTGCCACCGTACGAGCATTTGAAGTCTTTGGGAACCACAACTGCAACTGTCGCCGACCCTAACACGGCGAGAGCAGGGCTACAGGGGAGATGGCACCGATACGGAAAACAGTAAAAATAAACCTGCCGCCCGGCGGAAAATTCTGTAGTTGCGGCGGGAGAAAGTCGGCAGCGAGGCTTCCCGACCTGCTCCGGAGAACACCGAACCCGGCGCACAGGGCGGGCCGGTGCGCCGAGGGGCGGGCGTCTCAGAGGGCCGGCGGGCCCTGTTCGATACGGCGCAGTACGGGCGCGAGCCGGCAGAGGTCCTCGCTCGTCTGGAACTGCCGCTCGTCCCACCACGTGGCGCCCGCCTCGGCCAACGGGGCGATCAGGTCGCGGGCCTTGGCGGGTTCGGCGGGCGTGGCGCCACCGAGGACGATCTCGAAGGGGTCCTCCTGCCGGCCCTCACGGTGCCGGCGCACATAGGAGATGAGGTCGCGCACCTCCTCCACCGGGGGGATCTCCCCGTGCTTGGCGGAGTTGAACAGCGGCGCCGCGCCGTCCCATCGGGCGGCCCGGCGCATCGGCGGGCGGTGCGGCCAGATGCCCGCCACCCACACGGGCGGCCTGGGACGCTGCACCGTGGCGGGCAGCAGGGTCACATCCCGGACCTCGTAGTGCCGGCCATGGTGGTTCACCTCGTCACCGGCCCAGAAGCGGTTCAGCAGGTCCAGGCCCTCATCGAGCCGTTCGGCGAGCACGACGGGGTCGGTCGGTTCGCCGAAGCTGGCGAACTCGTCCTCCACCGGCCCGCCCAGGCCCGCGCCGAAGACGGCCCGGCCGCCGCTGAGCGAGTCCAACGTGGCCACCTGGCGGGCCAGTTGCTGTGGGCGGCGCCGGGCGACCGGGGTGACCAGCGTGCCCAGCCTGATCCTGGAGGTCGCCAGCGCCGCCGCCGTCAACAGCATCCACGGGTCCCCGAAGGGCTGGCCCTGCCGTCGGCGCTTGTCGTGCACCACGTGGTCCCAGACGAACAGCCCGTCCCAGCCCGCCTGCTCGGCGGCCGTGGCGACAGTGGCGACGGCCCTGGCGTCCGCGAAGTCCCCGAAGTTCGGAATGTTGGCGGAAAAGCGCATGTTCGCATCCTGCTCGGTCGCGGGGAAGACAGCAACCGTCAACCGCGGGGCGGGTCATGCCCCGGCGGGTTCACCGGAGCCGGTCCGCGTGCCGCGCAGTTCCTCGTTGATGCGCCTGGCCTCTTCGAGCTGGTCCTCAAGGATGATGATGCGGCAGGCGGCGTCGATCGGGGTGCCGTCGTCCACGAGTTCGCGGGCCCGGGCCGCGAGCCGGAGCTGGTAGCGGGAGTAGCGGCGGTGGCCGCCCTCGGAGCGCAGGGGGACGATCAACCGGGCCTCGCCGATGGCGCGCAGGAACGCGGGGGTGGCGCCGATCATTTCGGCGGCGCGCCCCATGGTGTAGGCGGGATAGTCGTCATCATCGAGCGGGTCGGCGGTGTGCGATGGGGCCTCTGGCGGCATTAGCACCTCTTTTTGGCCTTCGGGGTACTCTCGGGGCTTCTGAACTGCCGGGCTTCTGGAGTTCTGGACGCGTCGAGGGGCCCCGGTACCGAACGGCACCGGGGCCCCGAGGGGTTTCAACACCATCTGCCGACGCCGGGCGTCGGCCTGTGAATACCGCATATCGGCCTGAACAGAGCCTCATGCGGGGATCGTTGCTGCCTGACCGGGGACCACCTTCCAATCCGGGGTCTGCGGTACCCGAGAGGGCGTTACCGCACTCGGGCGATCCTGATGGCGTCTGCTCCTCTCTGATCTCTCAACGATTCTGAACGGCACTGCCCATGTACGACCCGTGCCGAACTGTTCCGGTTTTACGCGGCGGCCCCACCGGCCGCCTGGCCCGGCAGTCAGCCGTGGGACCCTCCTGCACTTCCCGGCCCCACAACTCCACTGCCGTTCCACACACTTCCGCGACAGTTCGTCCTCTGTCGCGCCTCTTTGACTCCGTTGGCTACGAGAAAAACCGTAGCCCTACCTCTGGGGTATGTCTACTCCCGCCACGACAGATTTTGGAGATTACGTGGCTGAGGTTCGCGGGGCGGTGAGTGAGGCTCGCGGAGGAAGTCGCGGGGGCCCGTGGTGCGGCTTGGCCGCCGCTCTTCCGGACGGCCCAAGCCTGGCCGGAGTGCCCCGAGGGGCGCACCGGTTGAGCGGCGGCTACCCGGACCGGGGTGTTCCATGCCCGGCGCGATCCGGCACGGCACAAGTCGGTGCTGCGCCGTGCCGGGCCAGATCGTGCCGGGCCGAGTGCCGTGACGCGCTACGCGGCACGTGGCGGGGTGAGCTGGGCCTGGCCGAACAGGAGCGCGTAGCCGTTGGGGAGTTGGGCGAGCACGCGGGCCAGCAGGTCGGGGCCGGCCAGGCGGGCGAGGACCGCGAAGACGGTGCCGGTGTCCCAGCGCGTGGGGGCGAGCGGCGCTCCCGTCCGGACGGCGAGGTCCTTCACGAAGCTCCAGCCGGTCAGCTTCTCCACGGCCGGCACCTGGGCCGTGAACACCTCGGCCGCTTCCCTGGGCAACACGGCGGCCAGATCGACGCGCTCCTCCCCGGTCAGCTGACGCCCCAGCGCCGCCAGCACGTTGAGGGTGACCCGTTCGGCCGCTCCCGGGTGGGATAGGCGCCGTCATATCGCACCGTCTCCAACAGCCGCGTCCATGTCATGACCGGCTGCGACCGGCTCGTCCCACCCGCGTGCACCGTGCCCGTGCCCGCACCCGTGCCGCTCTCTTGGATCATGAAAATGCGATGCCTTTCTCGTCGTGCCATGCCGTGCCCATCGCGCTCGTCGCACCCGTCGTGCCGCATCCGGTGACCGCTGTGCGGCGGGTGTTAACGGTCAAGGGCATGGGGGGGGATGGACAGGGAGGGAGGAGGGGTGAAAGGGAGGGGAACGCGAGGGGGGTCAGCCAGAGAGCTGCTTGCTCTGCGGGGGCGCGTCCCTCTCGATCCGGACGTCCTCCACACCCCGCGTGTCCTGCGCGTTCCGCGCGCCCTGCTCGTCCGGTGCGGCAGTTGCCGCGTCCCGCGCGCGCTCCGTCATGCCGCCGATCGCGATCCTGCGGGGCTTGGCGCGCTCGGCGATGGGGATGCGCAGTACGAGGACACCCGCCTCGTAATCGGCGCGCAGACGCTCCGCGTCCAGGGTGTCGGTGAGCATCACCCTCCGGCGAAAGACGCCCAACGGCCGCTCCGACAGCTCCGTCTGCACGTTCTCGCCCCTCGGAAGCGGCCGGCGCTCCGCGCTGACGGTCAGCATGTTCCGCTCGACGGTGACCTCGATGGCCTCCTTGTCCACGCCCGGCAGATCGAGGGCGAGGACATATGTGTCGCCTTCCCGGTACGCGTCCATCGGCATGGCGGCCGGCTTCGACCAGGTGCCGGGGTTGCCGGCGGCGGCCAGCCGCTGCGCGAAGAGGTCGAGTTCGCGGAAGGGATCGGTGCGCATCAACATCTCAACACCTCCATGGGTTCAGGCAGTTCCTGCCAATGCGCGGGACCTGACTCCGTTCTAGCATGTCATCGGATGGATGACAAACCTTGATGTCAGCAATGGGGTGACGTTTAAAATGTCACTGGAAAGACGACACCAGCCCGGAGGAGCACCCGTGGCCCAGCACCATCCCTCCCAGCGCGAGCGGCCCACCCCCGGCGTGAGCCGGGCGACGCAGAGCACGCATCCCGCCTCGTTGCCCGCCGCCGCGACCGCTTTGGGAGCCATCGACGAAGCACTGCGCACCGCACAGGCCCCGGGCTCCGGCCCTCTCCCCGGCGCCACCGGTCTGCGTCCGGCGGCGGCTGCCGAGGCCGCCGGCCCCCGAAAGGAGCCCCGGCAAGAATCCCGGCAGGAGGCCCAGCAGGCCCTGGCCGCGCTCCTCCTGCTGCGCGAGGTGCGCGAACAACTGGCCGGGTGGGAGACGGGGCTGATCGAAACGGCGCGCGACGCCGGAGCCAGTTGGGCCGACCTCGCCGGCCCGCTGGGCGTCGCCAGCCGACAGGCCGCCGAGCGACGCTATCTGCGGCTGCGCCCCGGGGCCGCGGGCTCAACGGGCGAAGAGCGGGTCAAGGCCGCCCGCGACCACCGGGCGGCGGACCGGACCGTCACCGCCTGGGCCCGTGACAACGCGGCGGATCTGCGCCGCCTCGCGGGGCAGATCACCGCGCTGACCGATCTGCCACCCGGTGCCAAAGCCCCTCTCGACAGCCTGAGTCACGCCCTCGGCCACAGCGACGCGGCACACCTGCTCGCGCCTTTGCACGAGACCCGCGCCCTTTTGGAGGACGCGCATCCGGAACTGGCCTCGCGCATCGACACCCTGGCCCGGCATACGGAGCGGTTGCGCCAGGACAGCATCGAGCAGCGCGACGCCGCCGACCGGGACGTGCGAGACAACTGAGGCAGAGGCAGCCGAGGCAAGAGAGCGGTGGCTGAGGCGTTCGAGGCGAGCACGACGGCTGGGCTTGTTGGGACGGCTGGGGCGGCTGAGCTGGTCGAGGCGGGAGGAGAGGGTGCGGTTCCGGTTCAGTCGTGGCTCCGGCCGCCGCCCTCGTCCCGCTCCATGCCCTCGTCCCGCTCCCGGCTCTGGTCCCGACTGTGGCCCCCACGCCGGCTCTCGTCCCGCAGGGAGTCCTTCATGCCCGCGGCCTTTTCCTTGGCGCCCCCCATGGCGTCCTTGGCCTTGCCCTTGGTCTGATCGGTGCGGCCCTCGCTCGCCTTGCGTTCGTCGCCGGTCATCTTGCCGACCATCTCCTTGGCCTTGCCCTTGAGCTTGTCGGCTGTTCCGCGCCGCTCGTCCATGACGGCTCCTTGAATACGGGGGGGGTGACACCTTCGGTGCCCTTCCTCCTCCCCACGCTCCCGCAGGCCCCCCGCCGCCGCATCCGGAGCGGACCGGGCACCTGATCACGCGCGCTGGTCCGCTGATGCCCTCGGGGTGCCTCGGCGCCATTGCGTCTTCGGGGCACCCTGACGCTGGAGCGCGGAGTTCCGGGGAGGAGTGACGGCCCCGCGAACGGCGCTGCCGGGGACGACAACGGCGGCGGGACGGCCTCCACGCGCGGGCCCGTCCGGGCGCGATCGACTGCCGGTCGGCGGCAGCGGACGCCTGTTCGGCAGGGCGGCTGAGGAGATCCACGCCGACCGGCGCCTGGAGCGGGAGGGGCGCTGGAGGGCGCGGGGCGGGAGTGGGCGGTCCGAATGGTGTCGGTGGTGCGGACAGAACGTGGCCCTGGCCGAGGTCTCGCCGCCGCCGGGGGCTGCGCGGGGGGTCAGTGGTCAGGGCCGGCGCGGTGCCCGTCAGCGCCCTGGGTGCGTGACGCCCTGGCGTGCGGGGTCAGCTCCCGGGGCGGGTGCCGGGGCCCGTGAGCGCCTCGTCGACCTCCTTGAGGAAGTCGTCCAGGTCGCCCGGGTTCCGCGAGGTCACCAGCACCCACTCTTCCGCGTCGTCGCTGACGACCGACTTGTCGACCCAGCTGCCGCCCGCGTTGCGGATGTCCGTCTGCAAGGACGGATACGAGGTGAGTGTCTTGCCGCCGACCACGCCCGCCTCCACCAGCGCCCACGGGCCGTGGCAGATGGCGGCGACCGGCCGGTGGGAGGTGGTGAAGGAGCGGACGGCGTCGATCGCCGACTCGTTCCGGCGCAGCGTGTCGGCGTTCAGGGTGCCGCCGGGGATGAGCAGCAGATCGTAGGCGCCGGGGTCGGCGTTGGGCAGGGTGAGTGTCGGCTCGACGGTCTCGCCGGGGTCCTTGTCCCCGACAAGGGTCTTGACCGGTTCGTCGGAGGCGGCGGCGATGTCCACCTCCGCACCGCCCTCGCGCAGGTGTCGTACTGGCACGAGAAGCTCGTCCTGCTCAGCGCCGTAGTTGGTCACGATCACCAGCACACGACGGCCGCTGAGGTCCTTGTCAGCCATGTCTCTTCCTCACTCGTTGCGCGACGCCGCTACGCACCGCGACGCGGCACGCTGTGGCTTCCGGCTCGGTCACCGGGGGTTCCCCGCTGTGCGGCGCCGAATCCGAAGTACGGCAAGACGCTCAGACGCGGTCGGCGAGCTTCGGCTTTCCGCTCTCCCTGGCGCAGTGGGCGCAGCAGAAGAACTGGCCGTCGGACTGGAGGCCGTGCCCCAGGATCCGGCACTGGCAGTGGTCGCAGATGGGCGCCAGCTTCTGGGCGGCG
Source organism: Streptomyces axinellae (assembly GCF_039532135.1). Classification (NCBI taxonomy): domain Bacteria; kingdom Bacillati; phylum Actinomycetota; class Actinomycetes; order Kitasatosporales; family Streptomycetaceae; genus Streptomyces; species Streptomyces axinellae. Next base: position 86,255 of record NZ_BAAARJ010000024.1, on the reverse strand, counting down.
CATTCGAGGCTGTCGAACGTGTGGCTGCCGCCGACCGTGCGCACCTCGAAGGACAGGTCGTAGTCGTTGCCGCAGACATCGCAGGTCGCCATGGTTCTCTCCTGTGCGGGGACAGCGGGGCCGAGGGAGCGGAGCGTGACGGGGCGCGACGTGCGCGCGTCAGATCAGCTGTGTAACCCAGGGTCACCGACGGGAAAACGGAGCGCGTCCGAAACCGCCCGACTGGCGGCCCCCGTCCGCCCAGCGGCGGCCAAGCGGCAACCCTGCGGCAGACGCGATGCGGCCTCGGCTCCCGCGCGTGCAGCCGCCACGCTTCGGACACCGGCCGGACCAGCGGGGCCGCGGCGCCCGAAGTGGTGGGGATCGGCGGGGACTTCACCGCCTGCGGTTTCGGCGGCAGGCGGTTCAGCGGCAGGCGGTTTCGGCGGTTCAGCGGTCAGGCGAGGGTTTCGCCGCCGTCCACGGTGAGGATCTGGCCCGTCATGTAGTGGTTGGCCATGAGGAAGAGGGCCGAGGCGGCGGCTTCCTCAGCGGTACCGAAGCGGCCGAGGGGGGTGGTCGATCCGGCTGCGGCGACCGCCTCGTCGGAATCCAGCCCCGGCAGGGAGCGCAGGAGCGGGGTGTCGATCCGGCCGTAGCGGACGGTGTTCACGCGCACTCGCTCGGGGGCGAGTTCCACGGCGAGGGCCCTGGTGAGGGTCTCCACCGCGCCGGCGACCGACAGCGGTGCGGCCATTCCGGGGGCCGGGCGGACCACGAGGATCCCGGAGCTGAAGGTGAGCGAGCCTCCCGCGGGCAGCCGGGAGGCCGCCGTGCGGGCTGTGGTGAAGGCTGTCTGGAGGCGGGAGTCGCAGGCCGAGCGGATACCGTCGGCCGACAGCCCGGCCAGTGGGCCCGCACCGCTGAGACCACCGGCGGTGACGAACATGTGATCGACGTGTCCCGCCCTGTCGAAAGCCTCGGCGAGGACCCGCTCGTCACCACCGTCGCCGACGACGTACAGCACGGCGTCGTCGGGGTCGTGGGCGCCGTCGTGCCCGTCGGCCGCACTCGCGCCGCGCACCCGGGAAACGGCGGCGTTCAGCCGGTCGCGATCGCGGCCGACGAGCACGACGCGGGCGCCGACCGAACGCAGCAGGACGGCTGCCGCCAGGCCGATGCCCGAACTCCCGCCGACGAGGACGGCAGTCGTACCGGAGAGAGCGCCCGTCAGGGGCGAGCGGACGGGGACAGGAGGTACGGCACTCATGGGAAGGCCCTTCGCCGAAATAAACCAGCCGGTTGTTTTACTGCTGCACCGCACACTGCCGCCCGGGTTGAGCGAAGTCAACCAGATGGTTTAATTCGGCCATGCCCTATGACGCGGAGGACACCCGGCGGCGGATCTTCACCGCCGCCGCTGCCGAGTTCGCCGAGCGCGGCCTGGCGGGGGCCAGGGTCGATCGCATCGCGACCGCCGCCCGAGCGAACAAGCAGGCCATCTACCTGTATTACGGCGGCAAGGAGAAACTGTTCGCCGCCGTCTTGGGAGCGAAGCTGGAAGAGGTCAGCGTCTCCCTCTCCTTCGACCCCGACGCGGTGGCCGAATCGGTCGGGCAGATCTTCGACTGGTACCAGCAGCACCCGGAGCTGATCAGGCTGCTGCTGTGGGAGGCGCTGGAGGGCGGCGACGAGTCCGACGAGAGCGAGCGGACGCGCCGGGACGGCTTCCGCGCGAAGGCCCACCGGCTCGTGGACGCGGGCGCGGCCCGCCACCTTCCCGAGGAGGCTCGTCTCCGAGCCGCCCAGGACCTGCTGTTCACCCTCATGGGACTGATCGCCTGGAACTTCGCGGTGCCCAGGATGTGCCGCCTGACCCTCGACGAGGACACCGATCAGGCCGCCATCGCCCGTCGCCGCGAGACAGTCGTCGAGACCGCCCGCGCACTCGCCACGGCCGTCCCCGGCTCCTGAAGCGGGACTTCGGCCCCGTCAGCGTGTGAACGGGGCTTCGGCCACGTCAGTGCGTGAAGGTGCGCCGGTATGCGGTGGGGGTGGTTCCCAGCACGCGCCGGAAGTGTGTCCGCAAGTTGGCGGCTGTGCCCAGTCCGCACTCCCGCGCCACCCGGTCCACCGGATGGGCCGTGGTCTCCAGCAGTTCCCGCGCCCTGCCGAGACGGGCGTTGAGCAGCCACCGCAACGGGGTCGTGCCCGTCTCCTCGGCGAACCGGCGCATGAGCGTGCGCTGCGATACACCCGCGTGCCGGGCGAGTGCGCGGAGTGTGAGCGGTTGTTCAAGTCGGTCCAGTGCCCATTCCCGGGTGTCGGAGAGTGACGCTTCACCGGCCGCCGTGACCGGAGCCGGCACGTACTGCGCCTGCCCGCCGTCGCGGTGCGGGGCGGCCACCAGACCGCGGGCGATCTGGTTGGCCACCACCGCTCCCAGGTCGCGGCGCACGAGGTGCAGGCACAGGTCGATGCCGCAGCACACCCCGGCCGAGGTGAGCACATCCCCCTCATCGACGTAGAGCACGTCGCGATCGACCTGGACGGCCGGGAAGTCCCGCTCCAGGTCGGCGATGTGCTTCCAGTGGGTCGTGGCGTGAAGCCCGTCCAGCACCCCAGCGGCGGCCAGCACGAAGGCCCCCGTGCAGATCGACACCACCCGCCGGCCTCGGTCGCGGGCGTCGGCCAGCACTTCGAGCACGGCCTCCGGCGGCCGTACGAGCGGCTCGTATCCGGGCACGATCACGGTGTCGGCGGCACGCACCCGTTCCAGGTCTCCGGCGGCCACCAGCGTGAAGCCCGCGGTGGTGGTCACCTTCGAGCCGAGCGCACAGAGGGTCATCTCGTAGGGGGTCTCAGGCCGGGCGTTGAAGATCTGTGTCGGGATTGCCAAGTCCAGCGGGGTGACCCCGTCCAGCGCCAGCACCGCGACTCGATGCGCCATCATGGCAACATGCTATCGATGTGCGGCAATTCTGCCACTGGCCAGGTCAGGGTGGTGAAAGCCAGCCTGAAGACATGACCGGATCGACCATCCCCCGCCAGGCCCGCGAGAGGGCCCCCGACCTGATCGCGCTGCCCGGGACACCCCTTGCCCACGCGGTCGTACATCTCATCCGGCCGGTGGAATCACCGTCCGTGTTCAACCACAGCATCCGCACCTACCTGTTCGCCCGGCTGGTGGCTGCCCGGCTGTCCCTGGACGCCGGGCGCGACTACGACGACGACCTGTTGTTCGCCGCTTGCGCGATGCACGACCTCGGCCTGGCACCGGACGGCCCGCACCGTCAGCGGTTCGAGGTCGAAGGCGCCGACCGGGCCGCCCAGTTCCTCATCGAGCACGGCTCGCCCCGGACGGACGCCGACGAGGTCTGGCAGGCCATCGCCCTGCACACCTCCCCCGGCATCGCGGAACGCCGCGGCACCCTGTGCGCGCTCGTCCGCGAAGGCGTCGCGCTCGACTTCGGCGGCCCGCTCGGAGCCGACCACATCGACGCGCTCACCGACGAGCAGGCCGATGCCGTCCACGCCGTCTACCCACGGCTGGAAATGATCCGCTCACTCACCGACGCGATCGTCGCGCAAGCCGCGAGGGACCCGAAGAACGCGCCCCGGTACGCGATCCCCGGCGAATTCCTCCGCGAACGCGACGCCTTCGGCCGCACCCGGATGGAACATGCCTGCGAATCATCCCGGTGGGGCAACTGACGCTCCGCGCCCCCATGACCACGCACAAGCCGCCGGAGAAGCAGCCGGCGAAGAAGCAAAGGACATCACTGAAATGACCATCCACACCGTCGAGATACCCGAGAATTCCGCCGTCTTCGGGCAGACCACCAGCGCATTCGCACGCTTCGGCCATTCCGCCGCCGTCCGCGCGCACGGCCACCTCTTCATCGCCGGACAGATCGGCCGCCGCCCCGACGGAACCGCGGGAGAAACCGTCGAGGAGCAGACCGGAATCGCCCTCCGGCGCATCGAGGAGATCCTTCGCCTGGAGAATCTCGACCTCACCGCCCTGGTCGACGTCACCAGCTACCACGTCGACATCCGCCACAACATGCCGGGATTCCTTTCGGCCAAGCAGCGCCTCATCACGGCCCCCTACCCCGCCTGGTCGATCATCGGCGTCAGCGGCCTCGCCAGCCCGGAAATCCTCGTCGAAATCCGCGCAACCGCCGCCTACCCCGACCGCGCGGCCCGATAGACCGCTGGTCCGGGGGGTGGAGCCGGCCGGGAGCGTGGCGCGGGGTCGGCTTCGCCGGCCCCGCGGGCTTCGATGAGCACGACTCCCCGCGGGCGGGGCCGGGTTCACCGCCGCCGCGCGCCACAGCGGCCCCACCGGACAACGGCCCTACCCGCATCACAACAGCCCTACCAACATCGCCGCCGCCCCTGGCCGGTATGTTTCGGTCCGTGCAATTCATGGTGTTGACCGAGCGTTACAGCGACCAGTTCAGCGAGGAGGACTTCGCGGCCGTCCTGCCCCAAGAGACCGAGACGGTACGGAAGCTCTACGCCGACGGAGCACTCCGCCAGATCTGGCTGCGCGACGATACGCGGGGCGCCTGCTTCCTCCTTGAGGCCGCGTCGTTGCACGAGGCCGAAGCGGCCGTGGCCGCACTTCCGCTGGCGCAACGAGAGATGTCGGACTTCAAGATCATTCCTCTGCGGCCGTACGGCGGCTTCGGCCCCCGCTGACTCGAAGAGCACACCGCCGCAGACCGACCGCCCGCCCACCAATCCGGTGGGCGGGCGGTCCTATGAGGCCGCCCGGATGAGTGAGAGCGCTCGTGGAAGCAACCCTGGCACCCTTCCCTCGCTCCAAGCCGCGGCGGCACGCGAGTGGGTCCCGGTGCTTCCGCGGCTCGCAGCGGAAGCACCGGATGCTCGACTCGCCCGTCCCGGGCACCGCCCTGGACGGGGCCCTGCCTCGGGACCTGGCCTGGCGCACGGCCGGACCCCGTTGGGGAGCGGGGTCGGCACGCGGAACGAGGAGCGGAACTCGCGGCGATCAAAGCCTTGTTCGCGAAGCGCCGGCAGAACTCGACCGCGCCGCCCGCACGGTCGTCACCTGCGACGATCTCACGGCCCTGACAAAGCGCGCGGCAAGGCTCGATGCCCACACCAACGACCCTCCGCCGTACGCGTCGTGGGGTTGTGAGGAAGTCCATGGTTGACAGGGGTGTGGTGGTAGTTGAACTCTTAGTGGAGTAGACCCGTTGTAGAGGGTGGCAGGAGGTCTCCTGTCAGCTTCCGGTCTTGGATGCTGAGACATGCGGAATTGTGCCGGCCAGGTCAAGAATGGAGGGGTTGTGGCGATGGCTTCGCGACTCCTGAGCGACGATTCGGTTACGGCAATGTCAACACAGGGTTTCCTCGCCTTAGACATCGCCCAGCGTCCGCGGTAGTCAGGCCCGAACGCGGCTCACTGCCGCCGGCGCGGCGCCAATTGGGATGGCAGCTTGTTCAAGCTGTTCAGTGGCATGCATATAAAAAATTGGTTTGACCCGTACGGAAATCCATTGGGCGTCTAGACCACTTGCAGCGCGGCGAGTGCGGTTCCACTATTTCCGGGGGACACGGCGGAAGGCACTCACATGGCTACATGGGTTAATTGGCTGCGAGGATCTGCTCAGCCCGCTCAGCCCCAAGAAGAGACCGATCTTCGGAGCTTGGAGGAGGGGCGGGCCCCGGTACTGGCTGATGGTGAAGAGGCGCAGCATGACGCGCGTAGAAGTGGCCTTTTCGACGGGCTCAAAAAAGGCGCCCTCATCACGACTATGGGCATGGTGTCCCCTAGCTACATAATGAGCAGCCAAGGTTTGGCCGAGATCGGCCAAAAAGTGCGCGGATACGGCGGATTCGGCATGCTTGCCGTCTACAACGGAATAAAGATGGGAGAGGCTTATACAGCGTATAAAGCGGAAAGTGATGTGGAGGCCAAAAAACTCGAGCCGGTCGTGACGAGCGCGGTCAACACTCTCGGCACTGCCACGTGGGCATGGGGTATTGGCTCTGGAAATAGCATCGCACAAACTGCGGGCCCAGCTGCCAATTTCGTCGCAAATATCACCTCCGCGGGACTGAAGTATTACCAGGGAGATGAAGAGTGGCGTCCAAAGCTGGCCAGTGCCGGCGAGATGCTCTCATTTACCACTGCAGGCGTTCTCAAGACTGTAGAAAAAAACGCCGCGGTACCCTGGGCGCGCGCGGCGGCATTCACCTTCGCGGGGACAGAGTTCGCTCTGGACGCCCCACATGACAAGGCGCTCTGGGGACACGCGGCCGGAGGATACGTATGGGCCGTGGGCGCCGCTCTGGAAAGCCCGGTGTTCGCGAAAGTTCTTCCACAGGCCGAGATGGTGGCCAATGTCGTCCAGGGAACCGGGGCGGCCATCGTAGGGGCTTCGGAGATCTATCGAACGGCCGCTCCCTATTGGAAGCGGTTCATGGGGGAGGAGCCGTCACCCGAGGCGGCTCCGCAACCGAGCGACAGCGAGCAGGTATCCCTACAGACCATCCCGTCCACTGCGCCCCAGCACCAACGGTTCTCCTTCGAAGAACAGCCCGGCCCCTCCCTCAACCCGATCGCGGAGCCCTCCAATTCGCTCGTGCCGAAAGCGAGTTCGATCACCACGGGGCCGGAGCCCGGCTCAGCGCCCCCCGCGCCCAGTTCAGAGGCCCCGGCGGCCGTCCAGGCAGCACGGAGTTCCCTCACGTCGGATGAGCCCAGCCCCGTCTCCCCGGCACCGTCCATTCCCGCCACGTCGTCAACGACTTCGATCGCCACGGCTGCATCCATGCCGGTCACCCCGGCAGGGTCGGTTTCGACCGCTTTGGCGCCGACCAACTCGGCTCCTTCTCCGGTCATTCCCTCGGGGCCCGGTTCCATCGCCTCGGCCGCGTCCGGTCCGGTCGGCCCTTCGGTCGCTTCATCAGGGTCCAATCCGATCGCATCAGCACTGTCCGGGAATGCGCCGGCTCCCACCTCCAGGCGGAATTCGCTCGATGGGTCCGCTCTCCCTCAGTCCGGGGCCGCCAAAGCCTGGACGCCGACGCCTGTGAAGGCCCGCAGGAACAGCAGGTGACGTCCGCAGCGAGGTAATCGCAGCGAAAAATGAGCCCCGGCGGGACCACCGCGCGGACTGGGTACCAGCGCCGCTGCCTGCCCGGCTCTCACGGGCGCGGTCCGCGAGCCGCACCGCCGGCCTCCGGGATGGGGGCCGGCCGCCCTTTTGAGCGACCCGGACGCCTGACGGTTCACGCGGCCGTGTCCGCGCCGATCAGCGCTTCGATGGGCTGGCTGGGCCACTGCTGTTCGTCGGCCGGCGGCCCTCGGGCGGCGTGAACCCCGCGACGCGGTACGAGTCCCGGCCCGGCGGCGGCTGTGGACGCACGCGGCCGTCCGGGACGAGGCAGCCCTCGCGAGTACACCCTCGTCTTCGGCCTTGGCGAGGCGGACCACCGCGAGACGTCTCCGTCCCGTCGTGCGGCGCCGTCCCCCGTGGGCCCGCGCATCCCCCGCTCGGCGGGGAGCCGCAAGGCCCGTGCCGTACACAACCCTCGGCCTTCCGGCGACGTGCCAGTTCACGCGGCGCGCCCGCGAAGCCTTCTCGTTGCTCCGATATCCGACTCCAGGCAGCAGGGCGTTGCCTCGGCAGCGGCGGTAGGCAACGATACGAAGCCGCGCGGACTTTTTCGGCATATCGACGCATTCCACCTGAGAAAGCGGGGCTCTGCTCAGCGATTCTCCAGCGCGGGGCAGCCCTGGTCACCGAGTGTCTCCCGTCATCCGACGGGGTCCGCGCGGCCGACGGAGGCCCTTCGCGGAGCGGGGTCTCCGGGTGGAGCCTGGCCCAGGGTCCGGCCGAAGTGCCGGAGAGGGCGCTGGAAGGGGAGCCGCGTGCCGAAGGGGTCGGAAGAGGACTGATTCCGTGCCTCGGGTGCACACGGCAACACGAACTGAACGTCCCGGAAAGAATTGGCCAGGTGATGCTCCTCATGGTTGAGACGGCTTCGCGTTCGCAGCAGCCCTCCGGCCACCACGGCAAAGCCGTCGGTATTTCCATCGCAGCCGCCGTCGGCGGCTTTCTCTTCGGCTTCGACTCCTCGGTCATCAACGGGGCGGTCGATGCCCTGGGGTCGCATTTCCAGCTCGGTTCGTTCCTGTCGGGCTTCGTGGTCTCCATCGCGCTGCTGGGCTGCGCCGTGGGCGCCTGGTACGCGGGGCGGCTCGCCGACGGCTGGGGGCGGCGCAATGTGATGCTGCTGGGCTCGGCCATGTTCCTCGTCAGCTCGACGGGCTCCGCCCTGGCCTTCTCCGTACCCGACCTGCTGCTGTGGCGGGTGATCGGCGGCCTGGGCATCGGCATCGCCTCCGTGATCGCCCCCGCCTACATCTCCGAGGTGGCCCCCGCCTCCGGCCGGGGCGCGCTCGGTTCGCTCCAGCAACTGGCCATCACCGTGGGCCAGCTGGTGGTGCTCAGCTCCAACAAGGGCCTGGCGGGCGCCGCCGGGGGCGCCTCGCAGGAGTTGTGGTTCGGGATGCAGGCGTGGCGCTGGATGTTTCTCGTCGGCGTGATTCCGGCCCTGGTGTACGGGGGGCTGGCGCTGCTGATTCCCGAGTCTCCGCGCTATCTCGTTCTCAAGGGCCAGTTCGAGCAGGCGGCCGGAGTGCTGGGCCGGGTCTCCGGGGAGAGCGATCCGGAGGCGAAGGTCGAGGAGATCAGGGAGACGCTGCACAAGGAGCACCGCAGCAGCTTCGCCGACATCCGGGGTGAGCGGCTCGGGCTGCACCCGCTGGTGTGGGTGGGCATCGTCCTGGCCGCTTTCCAGCAGCTGGTGGGCATCAACGCGATCTTCTACTACTCCACGACGCTGTGGAAGTCGGTCGGCTTCAGCGAGTCCAGCTCGTTCACGACCTCCGTGATCACCGCCGGGATCAATGTGGTGATGACGGTGGTCTCCATGCTGTTCGTGGACCGGGTGGGGCGGCGCCGGCTGCTGTCCATCGGCTCGACCGGCATGTTCTTCTCGCTGCTGATGACCGCTGTCGCCTTCTCCCAGCAGAAGGGCAGCGGCACCCATGTCTCGCTGCCCGACCCCTACGGGCCCGTCGCGCTGGTCGGGGCGAACGCCTTCGTCGTCTTCTTCGCGCTCTCCTGGGGCCCGATCATGTGGGTGATGCTGGCGGAGATGTTCCCCAACCGGATGCGGGCGATGGCACTGGCGATCGGGACCGCGTCCAACTGGATCTTCAATTTCCTCGTCACCTTCTCCTTCGAACCGATGACCCGCAAGGTCGGCCTCTCCTGGCTGTACGGGGCGTTCGCTCTCTTCGCGCTGCTGTCGTTCTTCTTCGTGCAGCGCAAGGTTCCCGAGACCAAGCGGCGTTCGCTGGAGCAGATGACCGGCGAGACCTACCAGCGCCCCGGCCGCACTCCGACGGCTCCCCAGTAGCCCCCTCGCCCCCCTGGCACACCGCGCGGGGGCGGGCGCTCATGCGGGGCCGCTCGCGCCTGTGAGCTGACGTGCGGGAAAACCCCGCGAGGAGGACATAAGAGGGTGCGGGGGCATCATGCCTGTCGGGTCGTCAGGGCCCGGTGCGGGACTCCGGGGTGGCGGGGCGCTCCGGGGCGCCGGTGAAGTAGCCGGTCGGGGTGGCGCCGAGGGCATGGCGGAACATCGCGGTGAAGGCGCTGGGGGTGGCGTAGCCGACCGCGCCCGCGACTGCCGTCACCGGCTCCCCCCGGGCGAGCAGCGTGACCGCGTGGACGAGGCGGGCCTGCCGGACCCAGTGGGCCAGGCTCATCCCGGTGGCCTCGGGGAACCGGCGCTGGAGGCTGCGGGTGCTCATATGGGCGCGGGCCGCGGCGCGCGTGGCCGTCCACCGGGTGGCGGGCTCGTGCCGGATGGCGGCGCACAGGCCGGCGAGCTGCGGGTCCTCGGGGGTGGGGAGGTGCAGCGCCGGTACGGGGTGCGGGGTCAGGTCGCTCAGGAGGAGTTCCATCACCTTCCCGTCGCGGCCCTCCGTGTCGTACTCGACGGGCAGCCGGGTCGCCTCGTCGATGAGTTCGCGCAACAGGGGCGGGACGGAGACGACGGCCGGATGTGCGGGCAGGTGTCCCGCCGCGGCCGGCTCGATGTAGAGGGTGCGCATGGCGACGGCTCCGGCGCAGGTCATCGCGTGGGTGAGTCCTGCGGGCAGCCAGGCGCCGCGGGTCGCGGGCACGACCCAGGTCCCGTGTCCGGTGACGACGGTGATCGCGCCGGAGGTGCCGTAGATCAGCTGGGCGCGCCGGTGGCGGTGCGCGGGGATGTGGTGCCCGTCCGGCAGATTCCGTGCCATTGCCGCGACGGGCCTTGGCACGTCCTGGTAGTCGTCGCGATTCTCGCTCTTGCCGTACATGAGGGGGGTTCCGGGGGTCTCGGTGTGGGGGCTTTGTGTGGGGGCGCTCCCGCGAGGGCCTTGGGGGCCGCCCGGATCAGGCTCCGTGCGCGGGTGTGCCGTGCGGGCTTGGCGCGGTTGCGACAGATGATGGCAGGATAGCGAAAGTATGCCACCGGCGGCCCGGCCTAGCGTCGATGCATGTGAACAAGACCCCCGCTGGGAACGACACTCCCGCCCGCCCCGGAGCCAGGGCCGCCCGCACCCGGCCCGTCCGTCCGCTCCTCCCCCGCCGCTCACCGCGCCCGAACCGGCCGCCGACGCTCGTGCTGGCGACGGCCAGCGCCGTCACGGCCGCCAACGTCTACCTCAGCCAGCCCCTGCTCGCCGCCCTCGCCCACTCCTTCGGCGCCGGGCCCGACCTCCTCGGGGCCGTGCCCATGGCCACCCAACTGGGGTACGCGGCGGGCATCTTGCTGCTCGTCCCCGCCGGGGACAGCGGCGACCGGCGGCGGCTGATCCTGCGGCTGGGCACGGCCTCCACCGTCGCGCTGGCCGCGTGTGCCCTGGCGCCCACGGTGTGGTGGCTGATCGCGGCGAGCTTCGCGCTCGGCCTGCTCTCCCCCGTTCCCCAGCTGGTGACGCCGCTCGCGGTCGCCCTGGCAGCGGCGGACGGGACCGACGGCGCGGACGGCGGCCGAGCCGCGCGGGGCCGGGTCGTGGGCACAGTGCAGGGCGGGCTGCTGATCGGGGTGCTGGCCTCCCGGGCCTACTCGGGCGCGCTGGCCGAGGCCGTCGGCTGGCGGGGCGTCTACGTCTGCTCCGCCGTCATGACCCTCGTCCTCGTCTACGCCCTGCGGTGGGCCCTGCCGGCCGTGCCGCCCGCCGGCGACGGGAGCTACCGTGCCGCGCTGGCCTCGCTGCCCCGGCTCGCCGTCCACCCGCTGGTCTCCCGGATCATCGGGTCCGGGGCGCTGGTGGGAATCGCGTTCGGCGCCTTCTGGACGGCCCTGACCTTCTTGCTGGAACGCGGCTTCCACTTCGGCTCCGCCACCATCGGGCTGTTCGGACTGGTGGCGGCGGCCAGCGCGCTCGCCTCCCCCTGGGCCGGCCGGGCAGCCGACCGGCTCGGGCGCCGTGGGGCACTGGCCGCGCTCATCGGGCTGGTGGCCGTGGGCTGGCTGCTTCTGCTGCCGGGTGGCAGCGGCCTGTGGTGGCTGATCGCGGGCGTGATCGTGGTGGACGTCGGGGTCTGGGGCAGTCAGGCGGCATGCCAGACGGTGCTGTTCACGCTCGACCCCGCCGTGCACAGCCGCCTCAACACCCTCTATTTCACTTTCCGTTTCCTCGGGATCGCCATCGGCTCCCTGACCGGCTCACTGGCCTGGGCACACGGCGGCTGGCCTTCGGTGGTGGCCACCGGCATGGCCTGCACCCTGGCGGGCCTGGTGGTGGGCCTGTTGCCGGTGCGCGGCGGGTCGGCGCCGGCCGGGGACACGGCGGACGAGTGACGGGCCCCGGGGCCGGCGGACAGCGGACGGCGGATGGCGGACCGACGAGGAGCGGGGACGCATGTCCACGACGTGCCGCAGGCGGAACGGGCACCGGGAAGAACACCGAAGCACTCCGACTCCAAGGGGAGATCATGCGATGAGCCAGAAAAGCGGGCGCGGTGGCCGGAAGCGCGGCACTCGCGCTGATGGGCTTGGCGGGTACGGCGCACGCGGAATCGGGCAGCGCGGGGCCCACCGCGACACTTCAGGCGGCAGCGGGAAGCACGACGTGGTACCCCGACGGCGGCAAGCTCGTCATCTGTGACAACGCGGCCGACGGCTGGTCGGTCGTCGTCGATGCCCGGGTGGGCGGGGCGACCAAGTACACGTGGCACACCAGCGGCGCGGGCAAGTGCACCGAGCGCTCCTACCGCGGCCTCCCCGAGGGGGCGACCGTCAACTTCCGGGTGTGCTCGGGGGATTACAGCGAAAATCTCATCCAGTGGGACACCTGCGGAGGCTGGGTGTACTCCAGGGCGTGAACCACGGCACGGCTCCCTGTCACGCCTCCACGTCGCGGAGCCGTGGCAGGGACCGAGGACGGGGCCCGGCCGCCGAAGAGGAAAGACCGCTCTCTTCGGGGGCCGGGCCCCGCTTCCGTGTGCGGGCGGACGCGGGCGCGGGGCGCGGGGCGGGTGTGAGGAGGCGGTGCGCGGATGTCACGGTACCGCCACACCTGGCCGCCGACGTCATACTCCTGTCACAGGGGGCCCGGCAGCCGTGACTTCCGGTGTGGTGGGGGAGCTAACCTGCGATGTGCGGCTTCATGGGCGGCGCGGGGCGGCCGGGGCACGCACAACGGGGGAAGGACTGTCGATGTCGGATGCGCGGAAGAGCTCCGAAGAGGGCGGGGCGCGCGGGCTGCGGCCCCGGCGGCTCGTGGGGGACGCCGGGGACGTCGGGGGTACTGACGGTTCGGCGGGCCGCCGTGGGCCGGCCGCTGTACGGGCCCGCTGCGCCCGGCTGTTGGGCCTCGCCTGGGTGGCGGTCCGTCCCAGCCGCCGCAGGGCGACCGGATACATCGCGATCTGTTCGGTCGGCGCGCTCCTGGGCACCTCGATCGCCGTCGGCTCGGGCAAGGCGGGTGCGGTGCCGGATCTGGCCGACATCGGTGCGTGGCTCACCAGTTCCCGCACCGGGGAGGCCGCGCACGCCAACGGGCTGACCGGCGATGTGGACGGCAAGGTCAAGCTGCCCGGCATGGGCGACCATCCGGTGTCGGTCTCCCAGGACGGCAAGACGGTCCTGGTCCTGGACAAGAAGACGGGGAAGGTGGTGCGGATCGATCCGTCCCAGCTGACCGCCGAGCAGTCCTCCCGCTATGGCTCCGGACGCCTCCAGTTGGTGGCCGGGGGCTCGTACGCGTACCTCGTCGATCCCGTCAAGAGCACGGTGCAGCGCATCGATCCGGTCCGTACGACTCCGGTGGGCGGGCCCGTCGGCCTGGGCGCGGCGCCGCTGGGCAAGGCGGTCGCCGACGCCGACGGGACGCTGTGGGTGCCGCAGCCCGCCAAGGGGCGCGTGGTGCCTCTCTCTCCTGGCAAGAAGGGCGGTCCGCGGGTCGAAAAGGCGCGCGGGATCGAGGTGGCGGGCCCGGGCAAGCGCGCCTCGGCGCTGGTGATGACGCTGGCGGGCGGCCGTCCGGTGGTGACCGACACCGAGGGCGGCACCGTCACACTGCTGCACCGCAAGGGGCGCGGGCTGCGCTTCAAGCTGCCGCGCGACATCCGGAGCGCTCCGGCCGGCTCGGTGCTCGTACCGCCCTCGACGGCCGGTGATCTCGTGCCGGTGCTCGCGCGGAGGTCCGGCCGTATGGCGCTGGTCAACACGCGTACGGGCACGCTGCTGACGGCGCGGCTCGGTGCCTCGCGGCAGGCCTACGGCACTCCGCAGGTGCTCGGCTCGAAGGTGTACGTGCCCGACCAGGGCAACGGCACCCTCCGGGTCTACGACACCGAGGCGGCGGCGATCGAGCGGCCCGTCAAGGTCACCGGCAAGCGCGGAGAGTTGAGCCTGTTCGTCCGCGACGGGCTGCTGTGGGTCAACGACGAGGACAACGCGACAGCGGTGGTGATCAACGCCAAGGGCGACGTCAACCGGGTGCGCAAGTACCGCGACGACGCCCCCTCCGGCCGCAAGCCCCGCGAGAACGTCCCCGGCGACAGCGGCAACCGGAGCCCGGCACCAGGACCGAACGCGTCCGATCCCGGACCCGAGGGCCCCGCAGGGCCCAACGACCCCGGCAGGGACGGCAGTCGGCCGGGCGCGAAGCCGGGCAACCCCGCACCCGCGAAGCCGAGTCCGGGCAACAAGCACAAGCCGGGAGCGAATCCGAAGCCGGACCCGGACAAGCCCGGCGACAAGCCGGAGGCGGTGGCGCCCGGCACTCCGCAGGCGCAGTCGGGCGCGGGCTTCATCACCGTCGCCTTCGCGCCCTCCTCCGGCGTGCGGCCGACCGGCTACCGGCTCAGGGGAGCACCGGCCGGCGCCCAGGTGAAGCCGCGACGCGTCGGCCCCGGGGGACCGTTCACCTTCCAGATGAGCGGCGGGGAGTGCGGCAAGGAGTACACCTTCACCGTCGTCGCCGAGTTCTCCGACGGCTCCACCGAGGAGTCCGCCCGCTCCGGGCCCACCCGGCCGTGTGTGGCCCCCGGCGCGCCGCAAAACCTCAAGCACACCTTTCCGCAGGGCGGCAAGGGCATCGATCTGACCTGGGACAAGCCCGCCAACGCGGGGGCGGAGGGGACGACTTACACCGTCTCGGGGGCCGGTGCGCCCCAGCCCGCAGGGGGCAGGACCGCGCTCGCGCTCAGGGGCCTGCGCAACGGTCAGACGTACAACCTGTCCGTCGCCGCCGCCAACGCGGCCGGTTCCGGCGGCGCCACCTCCCTCGCCGTCGAGCTGTCCCAGCCGGTGAACAGGAACATCGAGGACAACGTGGACGACGGCAAGGGCGTGGGCGTGCGCAGCCGTCCCAGCAGTTCCGAGGGCGAGCGGCTGGAGCAGATCCCCAGCGGCCAGAACCCGGGCATCAAGGTGATCTGCCAGACGACCGGGACACAGGAGACGCACGACACGCACGGCTGGCAGAGCGACATCTGGGACCGGGTGGAGTGGAACGGCCGGACCGCCTATGTGAGCGACCTGTGGCTGGACTTCAGCAATAAGCAACAAGGCAAGTTTTCACCGGAGGTCTGGCAGTGCGACTAGAACCCGACGGCGGCGCCCCGACCGACTCGGTGGCGCTCTTGTCCCAGTGCTTCCACGCCCTGGGCGACAACATCGAACGCGTCGTCAAGGGCAAGCGGGAGACCGTGGAACTGGCGCTCGTGTGCCTCTTCTCCGAGGGGCACCTGCTCGTCGAGGACGTGCCGGGCACCGGCAAGACGACGCTGGCGCGCTGCCTGGCGGCCTCGCTGGAGGCGAGCTGGCACCGCGTCCAGTTCACTCCTGACCTGCTGCCCTCCGACATCACCGGTGTGACCGTCTACCGGCAGAACACCGGCACGTTCGAGTTCCTGCCGGGCCCCGTGTTCGCCAACATCGTGCTCGGAGACGAGATCAACCGCGCCTCCCCCAAGACCCAGTCCTCGATGCTGGAGGTCATGGAGGAGCGGCAGGTGACCGCCGATGGCACCGCCCATCCGGTCCCCCGGCCCTTCATGGTGATCGCCACACAGAACTCGGTGGACATGGGCGGCACCTACCCGCTGCCCGAGGCGCAGCTCGACCGGTTCCTGATGCGGGTGACCCTCGGCTATCCCGACCACGCCTCGGAGGTGGCGGTGCTCTCGGGTGCCGCGTCCGAGACGAGCATCGGGCAGCTTCCGACGATCGCCACGGGCCGGCACATCGCGGAGTTCATCCAGGTGGCACGGCAGATCCAGGTCGCGCCGCAGCTCTACGACTACCTGGTGCGGGTCGTGGCGGCCACCCGTGAGCTGCCCGGGGTACGGCTGGGCGCGAGCCCCCGCGGCTCGGTGGCGCTGCTGCGCGCCGTGCGGGTGCGGGCCGCCTCCCAGGCGCGGGCCTACGCGCTGCCGGAGGACGTCAAAGCGCTGGCGGGCCCGGTGCTGGCCCACCGGCTCATCCTCACCCCCGAGGCCGAGTTGAGCGGCACCAGTGGGGCCGATGTCATCGCGGAGGCCCTGGCCACCGTCCCCGTACCGCAGGCGGGGGCCCGGCTCTGATGCTGTCGCCGACGGGTTGGGGGGCACTGGTCGGCGGCGCCGCGCTCACGGGTGCGGGGTACGGCTTCGGATACGAGGAGGCGGCGGCGCTCGGGCTGGCCTGTCTGCTCGGCGTCGCCGTGGCCCTGGTGTGGACGGCGCGCGGGCCCCGGCTGACCGCCCGGCGGCGGGTCACGCCGCGCAAGGTGACGCGCGGCGAGCGGGCCGAGTGCTCGGTCACGCTCACCAACACCGGCAGCCGCACACTGCGCGGACCGCGCGTCACCGATCTGTGCGGTGACGCGCGGCTCGCCCTGGAGATTCCCGCGCTGCGCCCCGGCGCGGAGCACACCGCGCGGTACGCGCTGCCCACCGAACGGCGCGGCCGGGTCGCGCTGGGGCCGCTGCGGCTGGAGCGCGCCGATCCGCTCGGACTGGCCTGCCGGGTACGGGAGTTCCGCTCCGCCGAGGGCGGTACGGACACGCTGCTGGTGCGGCCCCGGGTCTGTCTGCTGCCGGTGCTGCCCTCGGGAAAGGCGCACCACGTGGAGGGGCCGGCCTCGGACACGGCCGACGAGGGCTCGCTGACCTTCCACGCGCTGCGCGAGTACGTCCTGGGCGACGATCTGCGCCGGGTGCACTGGCGCTCCAGCGCGCGCACGGGGACGCTGATGGTCAAACAGCTCGTGGACGTCTCCTTGCCGCACACCACCGTCGTGCTCGACACCCGCACGGTGGCCTACCGCACCGAGGACGACTTCGAACTGGCGGTGGACTGCGCCGCCTCCGTCGCGTTCGCCGCCGCGCGCTCGCACTTCCCCGTCACGCTCCTCGGCGACGCGGGCCCGATCCTGCGCACCGACGGCGGGGGCGGCGACGGCGCCGAGGCGGTGCTGGACCGGCTCGCGCTGGTGCGGCGCTCGGCCGGTGCTTCGGTGGCGGCGGCCTTCGACGACGCGGAGCGCTCGCGCGCCGGCGGCTCGCTGGTGGTGGTCAGCGGCACCGGGGACGCCACGGGTCTCACGGCCCTGGACCGGGTGCGGCGGCGCTTCGAGCGGAGTGTGCTGGTACGCGCGGGCGCCGACGCGCAGCCGGCCTCCGGCAGTGGCTCGGGCTCCGGCTCGGGCTCGGGCTCCGGCTCCGGCTCGGAGGTGCCGCAGCTGCGGGTCGCCGGGCTGGACGCGCTGCTGGCGGCGTGGCGGTGGGAGGCCGTCCGATGAACACCGGCCCACGCACCGGTCTCGGCGCCACCACCGGCACCACGACCGGCACCGTCCCCGACGCCGCCACTGGCTCCCGCTCTCGCACCGGTCCTCGCGCCGGGGCGCTTCCCGGGCAGCGGCCCGCCGCCTACGACGGGCCGTCCTGGGCGCCGCCCCGCCCGGTCGCACCGGGCGGCGGCCCCTCCCCCGGCGCCGCCGGACCTCCCGGCCGCCCCGAAGCCGATGCCGAAGGCGGTGCGGGCGGCCGATCCGCCGTCTCCGCCGTCGCACCGCCGCACGCTCTCCCCAGGGCGCGGCGGCTGTGGTCGCTGCTGCCGGTGGCCGGGCTGGCGGCCGGCTCCGGGCTGGGCTTCCACCGGGTCTTCGGCACCGGAGCCCTGGTGCCCGTGGTGGCGGTCGCCGTACTCGTCCCGATGGCCCTGTCCACGGGGCTGCTGCTGCTCCAGAGCCGCAAGGGGCGACCGGCGCCGCTGTGGCCCTCGCTGGTGCTGGGGGCCGTCGTCTGGCTGGTGGTGGCGTGCGCGACGCTGTTCCGGAGCACGGGGGGCGGGCTGCCGACCGGAGAGGCCGTGGCCGCGTGCTGGGCCGCGCTGCTGGACTCCCCGCACGCGACCCTCACCACGATCCTCCCGGCGCCCCCGGAGCCCGACTTCCTCGTGCTGCCGTACGCGGTGGTGTGGCCGGCTTCGCTGGCCGCCACGGAACTGGCGCTGCGCACCCGCGCTCCGCTGCTGCCCGCACTGCCCCCGGTGCTGGCCTTCGGCTTTCCGCTGGTGCTGGGCGCCGACGGACCCGGCACCAACCGGGTGACCGCCGCGGCACTGGTGGCCTGGGGGGCGGTGCTCGTACTGCTGCGCTCCCCCGCGGCGCGGCGAAGTGCGGTAGGGACACTGGCCGTTGGCCTGCCCGTGGTGGCCGTCCTCGCGCTGGCCGCGGCACTGCTGGGGCCCCGGCTGCCGGGGCTGGACGCACGTGAACCGTACGATCTGCGCGAGCGGGTCGAGCCGCCGACCGTGCACCCGCAGAGCACCAGCCCGCTCGACCAGATCTCCGCCTGGCTCCAGCACCCCGAGACGCGGCTGTTCACGGTCCGCGCCCCGGGCGGTCACAACTGGCGGCTCGCCGTCCTGGACAGGTACGACGGCGTCAAGTGGACCTCCGGCGCCGAACTGGCCCGCTCGGGCGGGCGCGTGCCGCCCGAGCGGGGCGCCGGGCCGGGGCGTGCGCGGCGCGTCGAGCAGCAGTTCACCCTCCAGGGCCTGCCCGGCATGTGGCTGCCCGCCGCCGACCGGCCCACAGCCATCACTTCGGTACGCGGAGCCAAGGGCGGACGGAGCACCGGCGGCCGGGGCGCGGCCGGGCAGGGGCTGCCCGGCGGCGACCTCGCCGTCGATCCGGACAGCGGCGTCGTGGCGACGGGCACCGGCGGGGCCCCCGGCACGCGGGCCAACTCCGGGCTGTCGTACACCGCCGTGTCCCGGGAGCCGCAGTACGACATCAAGCGCCTCCAGTACGCGGCGGCGCCCGGCGGCGGGCGGTACACCCGCCTGCCGCGTACCGACGCGGCGGGGAAACCGATCGCCTCGCTCACGACGTTCACAAAGCTGGCCGCCACCGCGACGGCCGGCAGCAGCTACCCCTACCAGCAGGCGTACCGGCTGGCGGCCTGGCTGCGCGAGCACTACCGCTACGACCCCACATCGGTGCCCGGACACGCCTATCGCAACCTGGAATTCTTCCTCACCACCGGAAAGCACGGCACCTCCGAGCAGTTCGCCGCCGCCTTCGCCGTCATGGCCCGTTCGCTGGGACTGCCCACCCGCGTCACGGTCGGCTTCCGCTCCGGCGAGCCCAAGAGCGAGGGCCAGGGCAACAGCAGGGGCGGCGCGGGGAAGAGCGGCGCCTCCGGGATCCGGCAGGTGACAGGGCGGGACGCGCTCGCCTGGCCCGAGGTGCGGTTCCAGGGCATCGGCTGGGTGCCGTTCTACCCCACACCAGGACATGCGTCGAAGGACCGCGCCTCGGTGCCGCCCGCGGGACAGCCCGAGAAGCGGGAGAAAGCCGACCGGGACGTGGCCGAGCAGCCCCGCCCCTCCGTGCCGCCGGAGCGGAAGGACGGTGACAAGAAGAGCGACCGTCACGACCCGGCCTCCGGCACCGGCCATGGGCTGCCCGCCTGGGCCTTCGCGTCGCTCGCGGTGCTGCTCCTGACCGCCGCCTACTGCCTGTTGGCGGCCTGGGCTCCCTACCGCAGACGGGGCAGACGGCGCGGCGCGCGTGATCCGGGGCAGCGGGTGCTCGGCGCGTGGCGGCAGAGCCTCGACCGCCTCACCGAGATCGGGCTGCCCCCCACCCCGGCCCACACCGCCACGGAGGTCGCTGCCTTCGGGACCGCGCGGCTCGGCGACGCCGAGGGCGAGGGCGGGGCCGGTGGCGCCGGAGGCCGCCAACTGGCCGCGCTCGCCCGGCTGGTGAACGAGGTCGGCTACGGGGGCCGGGCGGCCGACAGCGCGGCGGCGGACGCCGCCTGGCGGCACTGCGACGCCGTCGAAGAGGTCGTGGCGCGCGCGGTGCCGCGCCGGATCCGGATCCGCAGAGCGCTGCGTCCGCGCACCGTGTTCCGCCGGCTACGTCACAGAGGTGAGAGTTCGTGAACGGGAAACCGAGCTGGGGCGGCCCGGCGGCGGGCGGCACGACCGGCGCCAGCGGCCCCGGCCTGCCACCGCCACCCCGCGTACCCTCCTCGCCACCGGCACCACCGGCACCGGCCGCACCGGCCGCGCTGCCCGCCCTGCCGGACGGCTACCGCGCCCAACGGGTGCTCGGCACCGGGCGGCATGCCACCGCCGTGCTGTGCCGGGAGGAGTCCTCGGGCCGTGACGTGGTGGTCAAGGTGCTGCTGCCCGTCGTCCAGGACGGCGCGCGGCGGCTGGCCGCGCACGCCGAGCTGCTGGCCGCGGGGGCGGCGGCCGAACACCCGTGTGCCGTCACCGTCGAGGACGCGGGCTCGACCGGCGCCGGACAGCTCTACCTGATCGAGCGACGGTGCTCCGGTGGCAGCGCGGCGGACCAACTGGCGGCGGCGGGGCCGCTGCCCGTCGAGGAGGTGCTGGTGACCGGCATACGGCTGGCGCTCGCGCTGCACTCCTCGCACCGTGCCGGAGTGCTGCACCTGGATGTGCGCCCGGCCAACGTCCTGTACGACGACGAGGGCGGCGCGCTGCTCGCCGATCACGCGGTGGGCCGGGTGCTCCAGCGCGCCGCACCGGAGACGGGTGCCGTCTTCGATCCGGTGTACGCGGCGCGCGAGCTGTCCGGCTGGGAGGCCCCGGGCCCGGCCGCCGATGTCTACGCGCTCGGCGCCACGCTCTACGCCCTCCTCGCCGGGGAACCGGCGTACGCCGAGGCGGCCCGCCGGGGCCCGGCCGCCGTGTACGAGCGGGTGCTCCGGGGCGGGGTGCCGCGCCCCGCGCGGCAGGATGTGCCCGAGCCGCTGCTCGTACTCGTCCAGCGGATGATGGCGCCGCATCCGGAGGGCCGCCCGCCGCTGACGGAGGTGCACCGGATCCTGCGGGCGCTGCTGCCGGTCTCCTACGCCCCCAGGGTCCCCGATCTCCAGCCGGAGCCGGCGCCCGAACTGCCGCCGCCGGGCTGGGATCCGGCCGACGACGCGCTGACCGAGCCGCCGCCGGAGAGCGATGAGGACCCCGAGTCGGCGGCGGCGGTCGCCCGGCGCCGCCGCAACCGCAACCGGCTGGTCGCGGCGTCGAGCGGGCTGCTGCTGGTGGGTGGCGCCGTGCTGGCGCTCTTCCTCGTCCGCGCGGCGAACACCTCCGGGGACACCCCGGCCGCCCCGGACCGCCCCGAGGGCGGACGGGGCTCGGCCCACCCGCTGCCCAAGGGCCAGTTGCCCGCGTTCCAGGCCCAGCGCGTCAGCGTCAACACCGTCGGCAAGCGGGTGCAGATCGCCTGGAGTCCGCCGAAGAGGGCGCAGGCGGTCTACGGGTACGCGATCGCGGCGCAGACACCCGACGGGGAGCCCGTGAAGGTGAAGAACACGGGTGCCGACGAGCCGAGCGTCGTCTTCACCTCCCCTCCGGTGCGGGCGGATACCTGCTACGTGGTGACCTCGCTGGTGCAGACCGCCGACGGCAGTGTGGGCCTGGCGCCGTCCGACCCGGTGTGCGGCGGGGAGCGGGCGGACAGCGGCGGGAGGAGCGCGGCTCCCGAGTCTCCGGCGCCGCCCGGCTGAGCCGTGCCACGCCGGGCTGTTCCGCGCTGAGCCGTTCCGCACCGCGTAGCAATCGCGCAACAGGGCGCAATGCGCCGCACCGTCCGGCCTACGATCGAAAGACCGCCGGTCACGGGGGACGGCGCGGAGAGAGACGGGGGACAAGGCACATGGGAGCGATGAGGCCGGGGGAATCGCCGGAGCAGGCGCGCGCCCGCGCGCAGCGGCTGCGGGACCACGCGGGCCGGGCCCGCACGCTCGCCGGATCGCTGGGCCCCGCGCTGGATACGGGCGTGGCCAAGGCGGCGGCCGGCGGCGCGTGGTCCGGGCCCTACGCCGAGCGGGTCGCCGGAGCGCTGCGGGGCTACCAGAGCGCGCTGGGCGGCATGGCGCAGGGCCTGCACGGCAGCGCCCAGAGCTGGGAGCGGGAGGCCGATCTGCTCGAACAGGAGGCCGCCGCGGTCCCCGGGGGAGGCCGCTGATGGGGCAGTTCCAGGGCTTCGACGTGGCGCTGGTGCGGGAGCTGGCCGCTCATCTGGACTCGGTGGCGGGCTCGATGGTGCCGATGCACCGCCAGCTGACGCAGCTGCTCCGGTCCGCGGCCGACGACATGGCGCCGCAGCCGGTGAGCGGCAGCCCGGAGCTGGAACCGGTGATGGGCACCCTCGCCCTGCCGACGGGCCCGCCGCTGCCGCTGCCGACGGTCTCCGACCCCACCGATTTCCCCGTCGAGCTGTCCCCCGGCTCGATGTCGTCCGCCGCGCTGAGCGCCGGGCCGATGCCCGCCTCCCTCGACCCGCGACTCCACCAGACGGCCGCCGACATCAGAACCCGCTGCGACCGGCTGGAGCAGATCGGCAAGGCGACGCCGCTCTCGGCGCTCCTGGACGCGGGCGCCCAGCTCGACACCCTGGTGGACCTCAACGCGCTGCCGCCGCCCACCGCCGACGGGGCCGAGGTGGCCACGTGGTGGGCGGGCCTGACACCGGCCCAGCGCGACCAGTACCTGTATCTGAAGCCCGATGTTCTGCAAACCCTCAAGGGCCTGCCGGCGGACGTGCTGGAGCGGGCCGTGCACCTGGCCTACTTCAAAGTGCAGCCGTACAAGACCAACAGCAACGAGACCAAGGGCAGCGTCAAGCTCTCCTTGGGCATCTTCGATCTCGGCGAGGGCTTCGCCTTCCGTACGGAGCTGATGAGCGACGGCACCTACCGCGTCACAATGATCAACAACGCGCAGGCGGGGGTGAAGATCGGCGAGGAGGCCGACGACGTCAAGCTGACGCTGAGCGGCACCGTCAAGCTGGAGATCGGCGACACCTGGGTGTTCAGGAGCAAGGCGGACGCCGACCGGCTCCAGGACGACATCCACCAGGCGTTCTTGCTGCGTCAGCAGGAGATGGCACCCGACATGAACCCGATGGGGGTGGCCACGGCGGAGTTGGAGAAGGTCCTCGACCGGATCGGTGAGCCGCAGATCCGGATGGGCATGCTGGGAACCGAGGGCAACTTCGAGCTGAAGGCCGGGCGTTTCACCAACGGGCTCAAGCTCGACAGCACCGTCTCCACCATCACCAGCACCGTGGATCCGCTGCGCCCCACGGTCACCACCAGCTACGACTTCAAGGTCGAGAACACCGGCGCCTTCGGTACGGCGGGCAAGTTCGAGGGCGTGCATGTCACCGGCGGCGTCGTCCAGGTGACCCGGGACAAGAACAACCCGGACCCCGACACCAACATCCTCTCCGTGCGCGTCATCCAGTCCGTGGAGGACAAGCTCGGCGCGGGCTTCGAGGCCGACGGCAAGGCCGCTTCCGCCTCAGCGAAGGCCGCCGCGACCCACACGCATGTCGTCACCCTCAACGTGCCGATCGGCAACTCCGCCCCGGACCAGGCCGCCGCCCGCGAGTGGCTGGCGGGCCCGCAGGGCGACGCGCCCGCGCTGGCCTCGCCGCTGGGCACGCCCGCCGTCCCGGCCGCGCCGCCGCCGCCGGACGCGGACGCGTTCACGAGGATGGCGCACGAGCGGGGGCAGGTCAGCGACATCCAGTACGCGGGTTCGACGGCGGATCTCAAACTGGGCGGGAAGCTGAAGCTCGGCGGCGTCAAGTTCGGCTTCGAGGCCGCCGCCGGGAACAAGGAGGAACACGTCACCGGCCGGCGCTATTTGAGCGCCCCCGACCCGGTGACCGGCGAGCGTCACTTCGTACCCATCCCATGAAGCGGCCGGGTCCGCACGTGCGGGCCCGGCGGACGACTCGCAGCACGGCACAGCACAGAGCAGAGCAGCACGGCACCTTGCAGCACAGCACAGCGCACATCGGTTCGACGGCTCACCGAGCCGAGGCCCCGGGGGACTTCAGTGGAACTGCGACTCACCGCCATCGACCCCGTGCGGGAGCGCCGCGCGGACCTTCTCCTGGCCGCGGAGCCCGACGATCCGGTCGGCTCCGTGGCGCGGGAGATCTCCCGCCTGCTGGACGCGGCGCCCGCCCACGGGCCCGGGGCAGCCGGCGAGGCGGGCCCCGGCGGGCAGGCCGCGGGCCCCGCCGAGTACGCCGCGGGCCCCGGCACGCGGGAGCCCGCGCTGCACATCAACGGCTTCCGGCTGGACCCCGCGCTGCCCCTGGCCGAATCGCCGGTACGCGACGGCGTGCTGGTCTCCGTCGGCGCCCCGCACGCCTGCCCGCCGCCGGCCGCCCAGGGCACGGTCGAGGTGCGGGTCGTCGGCGGTCCCGACGCGGGCGGGGTGCACCGGCTGGGCCCGGGGGTGGCGGTCGTCGGCAGTGGGCCGGACGCCTGGATCCGGCCGGATGACGCCGCATTGCCGCACTCGGCGTGCGAGGTCGATGTCGCCGTGGACGGCGGCGTCACGGTGCGCCCCGCGTTCGGCAGCGGTGTGACGATGGACGGCCGGCCGGTCGAGGGGCCCACCGGGTGGCGGCCGGGCAGCGTCGTCGCCGCGGGCCACACCCTGCTGGAACTGCGCGTCCCGTCGTTCCCCGACACCGCGCTCAAGCCCTCCCAGGACGGCACGGGCCTGGACTACAACCGTCCGCCGCGCATCACTCCGGCGCCGCGCGGCACGAAGTTCCAACTGCCCACCCGGCCCCGGCAGTCGGACGCCCGACCGCTGCCGTGGGCTGTCGCGCTGGCGCCGCTGGTCGCGGCCGTGGCCATGGTGCTGCTGCTGGGCAGCATGATCTACCTGGTCATGGCAGTGCTGACGCCCATCTCGCTGCTGGCCCACCACTTCTATGACCGCCGACACGGCAAGAAGTCCTACCGCCGCATGCGCGCCGAGTACGGGCAGCACAGGGCCTCCATCGAGTACCAGGCACGCAGGGCCATGGCCGAGGAGACCGCGGCCCGCCGGATGGCCTGCCCGGACCCGGCCGAGGTGTATCTCGCGGCCACCGGCCCGGGCCAGCGCCTGTGGGAGCGGCGGCTGGAAGACGACGATCACGGCCTGCTGCGCGTCGGCACCGGCGCCCTGCCCTCCGAGGTGGAGCTGACCGACCCCGGCCGGCAGGAGCACCGGCGCTCCGAACAGCTCGCCCTCAGCGACGTACCGGTGACCGTCCCGCTGCGCAGCCACGGCATTCTCGGTGTGGCAGGCCGGGGCGAGCTGCCCCGGTCCGTCGGCCGCTGGCTGGTCGCGCAGGCGGCGGCGCTGCACAGCCCGGCCGACCTGACGGTGTGTGTGCTCACCGATGCCACGGGCCGTGAGAGCTGGGAGTGGGTGCGCTGGCTGCCGCACGCGCGGGGCCGCGAGGAGCACGGGGCGGTCGCGCTGCTGGGCACCGACGTGGAGAGCGTGGCCCGCCGTATCAGCGAGTTGCTGACCACCCTCGGCGCCCGCCAGGAGGCGGAGCGCGGGCGGGGTCCGGGCGGCGAGCGGGAGTGGCGGGGCCCGTCGGTGCTGGTGGTGCTGGATGGTTCGCGCAAGCTGCGGGCGCTGCCCGGACTGACCCAACTGCTGCGTGAGGGCCCGCGCTTCGGGATCCACCTGGTCTGTCTGGACGCGGACCGCCGGCTGTTGCCCGAGGAGTGCCGTGCCCTGGTGGAGGAGGACCACTTCGGCCTGTTGCAGGTCTCGCGGGTGGGCGCGGAGCCGGTCCGGGCGGTGCGGCCGGACTGCGTCACCCCGGCCTGGTGCGAGAGTGTGGCGCGTGCCATGGCCCCGGTGCGGGACGTGAGCGAGAAGGAGGCGGGCGCGCTGCCCGACTCCTGCCGACTGCTCGACCTGCTGGACCTGGAGCCGCCCACTCCGGCCGGGGTGGCCGCGCGGTGGGCGGCGGGCGGCCGTTCGACCTCGGCCGTCGTCGGCGAGTCCTTCGACGGCCCGTTCACCATCGACCTCGTGCGGGACGGGCCGCACGGGCTGGTCGCCGGGACGACCGGCTCCGGCAAGTCGGAACTGCTCCAGACGCTGGTGGCCTCGCTCGCGGTGGCCAACCGCCCGGACGCGATGAACTTCGTGCTGGTCGACTACAAGGGCGGCGCCGCGTTCAAGGGCTGCGAGCAGCTGCCGCACACCGTCGGCATGGTCACCGACCTGGATTCCCACCTGGTGGAGCGGGCACTGGTCTCGCTCGGCGCCGAACTGCGGCGCCGCGAGCGGGCACTGGAGGCGGCAGGCGTGAGCGACCTGGAGAACTACCTCCTGGCCGCGCGCCGCGACCCGTCCCTGAAACCCCTCCCCCGGCTGCTGATCGTGGTGGACGAGTTCGCCTCGATGGCCAGGGAGCTGCCGGACTTCGTTCCCGGCCTGGTCAACATCGCCCAGCGGGGCCGCTCCCTGGGAATCCACCTCATCCTGGCCACCCAGCGCCCCAGCGGCGTGGTGTCCCCCGAGATCCGCGCCAACACCAACTTGCGGATCGCGCTGCGGGTCACCGGCAGCGCGGAGAGCCAGGATGTGATCGACGCGCCGGATTCCGCGCACATCGCCAAGTCCGCCCCGGGCCGGGCCCTGGTGCGGCTGGGCGCCTCCTCGCTGCTGCCCTTCCAGGCGGGCCGCGTCGGGGGCCGCAGGCCCGAGGTGACGGTCGCGGCCCAGCCGTGGGCCGCGCCTGTGACGTGGGACGGCCTCGGCCGCCCGGCGCCCGTGCGGCCGAGCCCCGCGGGACGGTCCGAGGACGATCCGCTGACGGATCTGGCACTGCTGGTCGATGCGGTCGACGAGGCGGCCGCCGCCATGGGGTTCGAGGAGCCGTACCGCCCATGGCTGGAGCCGCTGGCGGACCTGGTGACGGTGGCGGACCTGGTGCCGGTCGCCGAGCTGGGGACGAGGACCGCTCCGGCGACGGGATCCGGCCCGCCCACCGCCCCGGCGCGTGCGCACGCGGACGTTCCGCCGGCAGTCTTCGGGGTGACGGACGTACCCGCGCGCCAGTCCCGGATGCCGCTGGCCCTGGACCTGGTGGACGGGGACCATCTGCTGCTGGTGGGCGGGCCGCGCTCGGGCCGCTCCACCGCGCTGCGCACGATCGCCGGTTCGCTGGCGGCCACCGCGTCGCCCGCCGATGTGCACCTGTACGGCGTCGATTGCGGCTCCAACGCGCTGGCCCCGCTGGCCGGGCTGCCGCACTGCGGCGGCATCGTCACCCGGGACCAGACCGACCGGCTCACCCGCCTGCTGGGCCGGCTGCACGCCGAGGTCTCCCGGCGCCAACAGCTCCTGGCCCACGCGGGCGTGACGGGCGTGGCCGAGCAGCGGGCCACGGCCGCCACGCCGAGGGAGCGGCTGCCGTGGATGGTGCTGCTGCTGGACGGCTGGGAGAGCTACACGGCCGCCTTCGAGTCGTACGACTACGGCAAGCTCATCGACTCCATGACACAGCTGTTCCGCGAGGGCCCCTCGGTGGGCCTGCGGGTGGTGATGACCGCGGGCCGGGGCGGCCTGGCGGGCACGGTCTCCTCGTCGTTCGGCGACCGGCTCATCCTGCGGCTGGCCGACCCCAACGACTACACCACGGCCGGTATGTCCCCCCGGGATGTGCCCTCCCAGCTGCCGCCGGGCCGGGCGCTGCGCCCCTGCGAAGACGGCGTACTGGAGAGCCAGATCGCGCTGCTGGCCCCCGACCCCTCGGGCCAGGCCCAGGTGCGGGCGCTGCGTGACATCGCCGCGGAGGCGACCCGTACGCACGGCCGTCCGCCGCGCGGTCTGCGGCCCGTCCGGGTGGACGCGCTGCCGGCGCGGGCCACGGTGCGCGAGGCCCTGGCCCTGGACGCGGACTTCGTACCGCCGTCTCCGATGTGGGCGCTGGTGGGCGTGGGCGGGGACGAACTCGCCCCGGCGGGAGTGGACCTGACCCAGCACGGGCCCGGCTTCGTCATCGGCGGCCCGCCCAAGTCGGGCCGCTCCACGGCACTGTTGTCGGCGGCGCGCTCGCTGCTGCGCGCGGGAGTGCCGCTGGTCGCCGTCACACCCAAGCGCTCCCCCCTGCGGGAGCTGGCGGGGGCGCCCGGGGTGCTGGGCGTGCTCCAGGACACCTCGGCGGCGGAGGAGTTGCGAGAGGCGCAGGCCCGCGCCACGGGGGGCCGCTACGCGGTCGTCATCGACGACGCCGAGCTGGTGTACGACACCCCGCTGGACGCGGCACTGGAGTCGGCGGTGCGCACGGGCGTGGACGGCGACCACGCGGTGCTGGCGGCCGGGAACTCGGACACCCTCTCCGCGCAGTACCGGGGGTTCGTGAAGGAGGCACGGCGCTCGCGCAGCGGCCTGCTGCTGTCCCCGCAGAGCAACACGGACGGCGAGCTGCTGTCCGTCCGCCTGCCGCGCACCAATGGCGCGGGTACGCCGGGGCGCGGACTGCTGGTGCTGAGCGGCGAGATGACGCCGGTGCAGGCGGTCATCGAAGAGTAGGCGGGCACCGGGGAGCAGCCGGTATCCGGGGCGCCGGGGAGCAGCCGGAGGCACCGGCCCGCGCACACGGCGGAGGGCCCGGCGCGGGCCGCAAGGGGGGAGGCGGGGGTCGCGGCCCCCGCCTCCTCTCGCCAACCGCCGTGAATCTACGGTCAGTTGGTGACGTGATCGATGTTGTCGGCGTTGGTCCTGGCCGCGCGCCCGGCCTCGCGGAGCGTTTCCACGAACCGGTCGAACGTCGGCTTGAGGCTGTCCCACTCGGTGCGGAAGTTCTGCGCCTTGTTGCCCGTCCAATAGCCACCGCTGTCGGTGCAGGCCGTCTGCAGACTGGTGATCACACCCTGGAGCTGGGTCGCGTCACCGTCGAACTTCGACGCCAGCTCGCGCAGTCGTGCCAGATCGGCACCGTTCATCGTCATAGAAGCCTCCCCGTTGTGCGGCCCTTGGCAGCCGCGTTGTTCCGTTCTTACAGCAGCCAAAAAACCGTAACCCACCAACGTTCGGCACGCGCCCGCGTCTTGTCACGCTTCAGCTCCAGAGGGCACCGCCCCCGTACGGCGGACCGGTGCGCACCGGTCCGCCGTACGGGGGCAGCCTTTCGCGCGTTCCGCATGCCGCGCGGGTGTTTCACATCCTCAGCAGCCGCTGCGTGTTGTCGCGGTACTGCTGCAATGCGCGGCGCAGCTCTTCCGTGGCGGACTCGCCCTGCTGGTCGTGCCAGCCCGACCGGAGGAAGCGGCGCAGCTCGGCGAGCGTCTCGGTCAGCTGGTTCGCCGCCTCCTCGAACGCGGCGTCCGCTTCCCGTACGGCCGCGCGCGGGTCTTCGACGAAGCCGCTGAGCGCGTGCTGGAGTCGCAGGTCCAGCTGTTCACGCCGCCCCTCGGGGAACAGCCGCTCCGCTGTCCGGCGGGCCCCCGCGTGGACCGGTGCCGCCTGGGTCCGGCCGGGCGGGGCGCCGGCGGGGTCCGCCGATGCGGCGGGCCCGGCGGGACCCGGCCCTCCGGTCGCGCGGCCCGGGGTCCCCGCGGCTCCGGGGGGCGGGGGCGCGGGTACCGGGGGCGGGGGCGGGGGCGGGGCCGGGGCTGTCCTGGGGCGTTCGGCGTCAGCGGTCATCGGGCTTCGCCTCCCGTCATCGGGTAGCCCGGCGCCCAGCGTGCTCCGTCGCGCCGGGCGGGCTCGGTTCCACGGCCCACGGCGGGTGCCGGCTCGTGCTTGCCGGGTGTGCGGCCGGTGCCGCGGGTGCGCCCGAGTCCGCGCCCGTGCGGCCTACCGCCGTGGTGCGGGCTGGTCAGCGCCTCGAACAGGCCGCGTGCCGCCAGGAAGGCCGAGCGCATCTCCTCGGTGTTCTCACCGCGCAGCGCCTCATGGACGCGCAGGTAGCCGTGCACATGATGGGCGTGGTGCACCGAGAGCGCCTCGACTCGTTCCTCGAACGCGAGGTTCGGGGGGTAGCCGCGGTCGGTGGACAGCTGGGTCAGCAGCACGTCCGCCTCGTTCAGTGCCGCGTGCGGCGACTCCACGAAGTGCTCCTGCACGGCGGTCCAGCGCTCGGCGTACCGCTCCTGCGCGCCGGGTGCCAGCGGCTGTTCCCGCAGCGAGCCGTAACGCCGCAGCCGGTCGTTCAGCTCGCGTTCGGCGGCCTTGGTGTCGCCGTTGTGGCGGGCCACGGCACGGTCGTACTCGGGTCCGAAGCGCCGCTTGAGGCCCTGGCCGCCGACGCCCTGGCCCTGCCGGAGGCGGAGGGCCAGGCCGACGGCGACGGCCAGGATCACGACGAGACCGACGATGAGCAAGATGGTGAACATGTCCGCCCTCTCCGGCTCCCGGAACACCGCGTGAAGCGCGTGAAGCGCGCGGACCGCGCGGACCGCGCGGACCGCATGGTCCATGTTCTCCGCGTTGGTCCGCGTGGTCCGTCGCGCAGGTGACGGGAGCCGATCTGATGGGTCGTTGAGCCCCGGATCCGGGGCCCGGCGGCGCTCGGGTAGCCCGTCCCAACGCCCGTAAACGCGTGACGTGATGACGTCGCGCCCAGAAACCCCCGCAGCCATTGCCGGTCCTAGTTCGCCGCCTGGGCGGGCCTACGACGCCGAGCGGCGGCGCAGCGCCCAGCGGGTGGCCCCAGGTTCGCGCACCCCGCACCGCTTCATGCCGGCCGGGCGCGCCCGGCTGCGCGCCACGCCGGTACGCGCTGCCCGGCGGAGGACCCGGCCCCTCAGCCGGCCTCGCGCAGACTGCCGTACTCGGACGGCCGTGCTCAGACGGCCTTGCTCAGACGGCCTTGCCGGGGTTGAAGAGGCCGAGCGGGTCGAGCGTGTCCTTGAGCGCCCGCTGCACCGCGCAGATCTCCGGGCCCAGTTCCGCGCGCATGCCGCCGCGCTTGAGCAGGCCGACCCCGTGCTCCCCGGTGACGGTGCCGCCCAACGCGACGGCCTCGGTCAGCAGTTCCTCGAAGGCGGCCTGCGCGGCGCGGCGGGCAGCGTCGTCGCCGGGCGGGGTGATCAGCAGCGGGTGGAGGTTGCCGTCGCCCGCGTGCGCGATGGTGGCGACGCGCACCCCGTGCCGCTTGCCGATCTCCTCGGTGCGGGCCAGCATCCGCGGCACGGCCGAGCGCGGCACGCACACGTCCTCCGTCAGCACGGGCCCCAGCCGCTCCAGTGCGGGGTAGGCGAGCCTGCGTACCTCGAAGAGTGCTTCGGCCTCGACCTCGTCGGTGGAGCGCTCCGCCCACAGCGCCCCGGCTTCGTCGAACGCCCGCGCCACGGCCGCCGCCTCCTTCTCGCCCGCCTGGCCCGGGTCGTCCACCCGGGCCAGCAGCAAGGCGGCGGCGCCCGCTTCGATGCCCAGGTGCTTCCAGTTCTCGACGGCCTCCACGCAGGCCCGGTCCAGCAGTTCCAGCGCGGCCGGGCGCAGTCCGCGCCGGGTGCACAGGGCGACCGCCTCCCCTGCCGCCACCAGGCTGTCGAAAGCGCCGACCACCGTGTGCGGGGGCTCGCGCAGTGCGGGCCGCAGCCGCACGGTGATCTCGGTGAGGACGCCCAGCGTGCCCTCGGAGCCGACCAGCAGCCCGGTCAGGTCGTAGCCGCTGACGCCCTTGGTGGTGCGCCGCCCGACCCGTACGGCGGTGCCGTACTCGCCCGCCGGTCCGCCCATGACGGCTTCGAGGCCGAGGACGTAGTCGCGGGTGACGCCGTATTTCAGGCAGCACAGGCCGCCGGCGTTGGTGGCGACGTTGCCGCCGATGGTGGACCAGGGGGCGCTGGCCGGGTCCGGCGGGTACCACAGGCCGCGCTCGGCGACGGCGGCCTTGAGGTCGTTGTTGACGACACCGGGCTGGACGACCGCCAGCAGGTTGTCCTCGTCGATCTCCAGGATGCGGTTCATCCGGGACAGGTCGAGCACGAGGCAGCCGTCGGTGGCGTTGGCCCCGCCCGACAGCCCGGTGCCCGCACCCCGGGTGACCACCGGGACACGCAGCGCGGCGCAAGCACGTACGGCCGCCCGCACCTCCTGCGTGGAGGTGGCGCGCAGCGCCGCCAGCGGGCTGCCCGCCTCGGCCCATTCCGCGTCGTCGGCGCTGAGTGCGGCCAGCACGTCGGGGTCGGTGATCAGGTTGCTGTCCGGCAGCGCTGCGGCCAGCGCCTCGCGGTCCTCGGCGGTCGTCATGGGTCCTCCTTCAGGTGCGCCGCTCATGCTCCCCCACCGCCCCGAGCGCCGTGACGCCGGGTCCGGCCTGGTCAGGGCCGGGGGCGGGGGGCGGGCCTGAGGGGGGCGCACTCCTGACATTCGTCAGGTACCCCATGGGCCCCGCTGTTCCTAGTGTGTGGATCACGGCGAGGGAAAGGCGCGCCAGGGCCCCAGGATCATCACTCGTGGGGCTGTGTACCGCGCACGGAGATCGCCTGCGGTTCGCCGGGTCGCACGTCCCGCGTGCTGCGGATGTGCCACCTCACATCCGGAGTACGGGCTCGGCGGGCTGTTCGGGAGACACGGGGGACGGGGGAATCGCGGCGCGCGCCGGATCTCGGGGGAGCCGACGCGTGCGCGAGCCCTCCCGCCCCCGTGGGGGCCGGCCGCACCGGTCGCGGCGCGCCTTGCGGGGGCGGGGCGCCGCCCGGCGCGGGCCGGTCGGTACGGGGCTGATCAGTACGGGGCCGGCCGGCGCCGGGGGCGGTCAGCTCGTGTATTGCTTCAGGTAGCGCTTGACGCGGTTCACATGGGAGCGGGTGCGCTGGGGGACGCCGCCCTCCTCGATGACCGTGCGCGAACTGGTGCGGTACCCGGCCGCGAGGAGGCCGGGCATGTCCTCGCGCATGCCCTTCTCCTTGAACTGCTGGTCCAGCCAGCACACATAGGTGGACATGGTCGAGATCGCGTCGGGCGGGGACATGTAGTCCTTGTCGCCGTCGTGGTCGCCGTCCACGGCCCACGCCTTGAAGACGGACGGCGTCCACATCGCGATGCCGTACTCGTCGGTCCGGGGGCGCCGCGCCTTGGCGTCGAAGCCGCTCTCCGCCTTGAGCATCGCCGCGAGCAGCGCCGGGGTGATGTCCTCGTCCGCGCACAGCCGGGCGGCGCGGGTGAGCATGGGCCGCAGGGAGCGCGGTACGTCGCTCCTGGCCGGGAGGGCGCCGGGCACCCGGCCCGCCGAGGCGGTGGCCTCCGGCTTGTTCTCGGGGGCCGCGGTGCCGTCCGCCAGAAGGAAACCGGCGACAGTGGCGGCCCCCGCAACGGGCACGCCGACGGCCGCCGCCAGAACGGCGAGACGACGACGTCGCCGGGCACCCGGCGGCCGTGACGCCCCGCCCGGGCCGGGCCCGCTCGGTGCCGCATCTTTCCCGGCTCGCCCGGCTCGCCCGCCCCACCCCGCGCGTCCCGCATCGTCCCTGGCCGGGACGGCCCGCAACGCCTCCGCCCTGGCGGCCAGTTCCGCGGCGCCGAGGGCCGCGCGGGAGGCGTGGTCGGGGCGGAGGCAGTCCGCGATCAGCTCGCGCCAGGGCGCGGGAAGGCGGTTGTCGAGGCGGAGTTCGGCATGGCCGCGCGCGTACGCCTGCGCGGCCAGCGCGCGGGCGCGGGCCGTGCCGCCCGGGAAGGGATGCGCGCCGCCGGTGAGCACCTGGTGGGCCAGCACGCCGAAGGCCCAGATGTCGGCGGTGGGGCGCACGACGCTGCGCCCTCCCTCGCGGTCCGACCACCATTCGGGCGGCACATGGTCGAGCGAGCCCAGCGGGGGGACGTAGGCGTGGGTGCCGTCCAGCTCGGCGGTCAGTCCGAAGTCGGCCAGCCACACCTCCCCTTCGGGTGCGAGCAGCACGTTGCCGGGCTTGAGATCACCGTGCACCCAGCCCCGCCCGTGGATGTGGGCCAGCCCCGCCGCGACCCCGGCGAGGACGCGCCCCGCCCCGGGCACCGGGCCCGGCCCGTCCGGGTCGCCGTTGCCCGGCCCGTCCGAACCCCCGGACCCTCCGGCCCCGTCGGCCACTCCGGCCCCGTCGGCCACTCCGGCCCCGTCGGCCAGCAGCTCCTGGAGGCTGCGCTCGGCGCGGTCCATGACCAGCGCGGTGACGCCCTCCAGTTCCGGTCGGTGCGGGTCGTGCAGGGTCAGCGCCGCGCGGGTGCGCACCACGTGCGGGTGGTCGGCCTCCAGGCTGAAGCGCACCTCGCGCCGGACGAGTTGTTCCATGGACTCGCGCTGGCCCGGTGGCAGCAAGTGGGTCGGCAGGAGCTTGACGGCGGCCCGGCCGCCCGCCGCGTCCTCTGCCGCGTACACCACGCCCCAGCTTCCCGCGCCGAGCCGGCCGTTCAGCGTCCACTCCCCCACCCGGTACCCGGCGGGCAGATCGAGGCGCGGGGGGCCGTCATCCATCGGCGCGACCCTCCCCCGGGCGTTCTCCCGGGCGCTCCCCCGGGTGCTCCGGTCCGGTGCCCTCGGCGCCCTCGGCGCGGGACGGGCGCAGGAGGGCGAGGTGTTCCTCGCGCACCAGGTCGAAGCGCAGGGCGAGCGCGACGAGTTCGGCCCGCTTGCGGCTGGTGCCCGCCGGGCGCTCCTCGGCGTCCTCGCGCAGCCGCAGTTTGACCGTGGCCAGATACTCGATGTGGTAGTTGACGGCCGAGCGTGTCAGATCCTCCAGGCCCTCCAGCGGGCGCAGCCGGTCGAGGACTTCGCCGACGCCGGGGATCGCGCCGCTGGAGGGGTCCCTGAGCCGGGGCTCGCACAGGGCGAGCAGGACGAGGAAATACTTCGCGGTCTGGTCCAGGGCGAACGGGCTCTGGGTGGGCTCCCCGGTACGGAGGCCGACCCCGGCGTCCAGGTACGCGTGCTCGGGGGCGAACACCTTGAACGACGCGGTGCCTTCGCGGGAGGGCAGCACCACCCGGGAGAATTCGAACGGCACGGGGGCGCCCAGCCGTCCCGGCGCGACCTTGATGTGCTCCCCCGCGCCCTCCATGTTCTCCACCACGTAGGTGACGTGCCCGCTGTAGTTGGACAGCCGCCAGTAGTCCTCGGCCGCGGTGATCTGGCCCGCGTGGCGGGAGACCCCGGGGTCGCGGAGCGCGACCTCCACCGGGCTGCCGGGCCCGCCCCGGCCGAATTCGGCCGTCTCACCGGGCCCCAGGTGCAGCAGGCGGGGCCGGTCGGTGGAAGCTCCCTCGAACTGCCCTTCGCCTTCGGGCAGTTGCACGATGACCGTGTCCATGGTGAACCTCCCCCCTCGGCCGCGGGCATCCTATATCGACCCTGACATCTGTCAGGTAGCGCTCCGTTCCCACGCGTGGGATGATGCGCCGCTTTTCAGCCGGGGCACGTCCGTGAGCCCCCGCGAGCCGGGAGCAGTGCGTTCGAGCCGGGCGGGGCAGCCGGCCGGACCACCGGAACGGGGCCGGGACCCACCACCGCCCGCTGTCCGCCGTCCACCCACCCCGCACTCAGCGGGACCCGACCAGTCCGCTCAGTCAGCTCAGTCAGCTCAGTCAGCTCAGGGTGAGGGGCAGCCGGGCGAGGGCGTGGGAGCGGAACGACGTCCGCCAGATCAGCCGCTCGGGTGCGACCGCGGGCCGCAGCCCGGGGAAGCGGCCGAGCAGCGTCTCCAGCGCCAGGCCGATCTCCATCCGGGCCAGGGGGGCGCCGAGGCAGTAGTGCATGCCCTGGCCGAGGGAGAGGTGGGCGTTGTCGGCGCGGTGGACGTCCAGTTCGTCGGGCCGCTCGTAGCGGGCGGGGTCGCGGTTGGCCGAGGCCAGGCCCAGCAGGACGGTGTCACCAGCGGGGAGGGTGACGCCCCCGTACTCGATGTCCTCGCGCGGGAAGCGCCGGAGGGCCGTGTGGTTCGGGTGGGCGAGGCGCAGCACCTCCTCGACGGCGGCGGTGCGAAGCGCGGGCTCCGCCCTCAGCGCCCCGAGCGTGTCCGGGTCGCCGAGCAGGGCGAGGACCCCCGCGCTGAGCGTGTGCTGGACGTTCTCAATACCGGCGCCGAGGACGAGGAAGGCGAGGGAGCACAGCTCGTCCTCGGAGAGCCGGTCGCCCTCGTCCCTGGCGTGGATGAGCGCGGAGAGGAGGTCGTCGCGCGGGTCCTTCCTGCGCCGGTCCACCAGGGAGCGCAGGAAGCCGTGCACGGAGGTGATGGCCTCGGCGACCGCGCGCGGGTCGGCCATGGCGATCATCGTGGTCACCCAGGAGGCGAAGGGGCGCCGCTCCTCCTCGGGTACCTGGAAGAGGTCGCAGATGACGGTCAGCGGCAGCGGGGTCGCGAAGTCGTGGACGAAGTCGGCCTCCTGGCCCGCCTCCAACCGCGCGGCGAGGCCGTCCGCGAGGCGGTCGACAACGGCCTGGATGTCGCCGCGCAGGGCTTCGATACGGCGGGGGGTGAAGCCCTGTGCGACCAGGCGCCGCAGCCGCAGGTGGTCGGCCTGGTCCATGTTGAGGAGGTTGGCGTCGAGCGCGGGCGGCAGGGAGAAACCCTTGTAGCCGCTCTTGGCGTGGGCCTTGTCCACCGACAGCCGGGGGTCGGCCAGCCCGGCACGCACGTCCTCGTCGCGGGTGACGAGCCACGCAGGCGTCCCGTCGGGCAGGGCCACCCTGTGAACGGGCGCCTCCTCCCTGAGTTTTGCGTATACGGCGTAGGGCGCGGCGTGGAACGCCTCGTCGTCGAAAG
The DNA here is from genome assembly GCF_039532135.1 of Streptomyces axinellae. Classification (NCBI taxonomy): domain Bacteria; kingdom Bacillati; phylum Actinomycetota; class Actinomycetes; order Kitasatosporales; family Streptomycetaceae; genus Streptomyces; species Streptomyces axinellae. The sequence continues at coordinate 49,680 of NZ_BAAARJ010000024.1, read as the reverse complement.
GCTGCGGCAGTGCGGTCATGTCATCTCCCCGTGGGACGGCTCCGGTGGCAGGAGACATCTTGACCCATACGGGCCCGGGGGCCGGCGAGCAGGAACCTCGCCCGCCCCCGGCCGGAGCCGGGGCGGGCGACGGGTGGCGGCGCGACAGCGGGTGGCGGCGGCCCGCCGTCAGCTGTGGAACGCCGCCGTGGGGAAGCGGTCCCACACGCGGTGGGTGGCCAGCAGGTCGGTCACCCGGGCGAGCACGGTGCCCGGGTCGTCATCGACGACGATGCCGGGCAGGCCCTCCGGGCAGCCCGCCGCGCTCAGCACGTCACCACCGCCGCCCCAGGCACCCAGCGCCTTGGAGTGCCGGTACGCCTCGGACAGCAGGAGCAGCACGCGCGGGTCGGTGCCCTCGCTGGACAGCCCCTGACCGGCCTTCACATCGCGGGCCCCGTAGGCGTCGTCGCCCTCGGCGGGGACTCCCGAGACCAGGAGCGCGTCGAATTCGACGGAGCGGGCGTTGGCGAAGGTGCGCTGGACGACGACCGGGGCCGCGCCGCCGCCCGCCAGCTCTCCGCCGTGCGGGGCGACCACCAGCGGGACCATGCCGTTTTCCAGTGCCGTGCCGCGCAGTCGGGCGAGGGCTGCCAGGTCGCTGTTCTCGTCGGCGATGATGCCCAGGACCCGGCCATCGACCGGCCAGGAGGCGCCGAGCTGGGAGAGCGCGGGGCTCGGATCGACCTGCGCGAGGGGCGCGGAGGGCTCCGGCGCCGGCAGCCCGAGTCCGGCGGCGACCTGGGAGCACAGCTCGGGGTCGATGTCGGCCAGCACGCGCAGGTTGCGCTCCTTGATGGTGTTCTCGTAGCACTTGCTCAACTCGAAGGTGTACGCGGCGATCACATGCTCGCGCTCGATCGGGGTGAGGCTGAGCCAGAAGCGGCGGGGCTGGCTGGTGTGGTCGTCGAAGGAGGCGGGTGCCGCGCGCACCTTGGCCGCCTGCGGGTTCATGGCCAGCGGCACCTCCACATAGCCGCCCGCGCCCGCCCCGGCCTGGAAGGGGCAGCCGCCGTCGAGGGAGTTGGGGTGGTAGGGGGCGACGCCGGTGTGGAGGGCCGTCTGGTGCATACCGTCGCGCAGCATGTCGTTGACGGGCGCGTGGGTCCGGTTGATGGGCAGCTGGGCGAAGTTGGGCCCGCCCAGCCTGCTGATCTGGGTGTCCAGGTAGGAGAACAGCCGCCCGGCCAGCAGCGGATCGTCGGTGATGTCGATACCGGGGACCAGGTGGCCGGGGTGGAAGGCGACCTGTTCGGTCTCGGCGAAGTAGTTGGAGGGGTTGGCGGTCAGTGTCATCAGCCCGACGGGCTGCACCGGGGCCCACTCCTCGGGGACGATCTTTGTGGGGTCGAGCAGGTCGATGCCCTCGAAGGTCTGCTCGGGGGTGTCGGGGAATGTCTGGATGCCCAGCTCCCACTCCGGGTAGGCGCCGGCCTCGATGGCGTCGGCCAGGTCTCGGCGGTGGAAGTCGGGATCGACGCCGCCCGCGATCTGGGCCTCCTCCCACATCAGGGAGTGCACCCCGGCCCTGGGCTTCCAGTGGAACTTCACCAGCGTGGTGCCGCCTTGCTCGTTGACCAGCCGGAAAGTGTGGATGCCGAAGCCCTCCATCATCCGGTAGGAGCGCGGGATGCCCCGGTCGGACATGTTCCAGAGGGTGTGGTGGGTGGCCTCGGTGTGCAGGGAGACGAAGTCCCAGAAGGTGTCGTGGGCGCTTTGGGCCTGCGGGATCTCCCGGTCGGGGTGCGGCTTGCCCGCGTGGATGATGTCGGGGAACTTGACGGCGTCCTGGATGAAGAAGACCGGGATGTTGTTGCCGACGAGGTCGAAGGTGCCCTGTGTGGTGGAGAACTTCGTCGCGAAGCCGCGGGTGTCGCGGACCGTGTCGGCCGAGCCGCGCGAGCCGAGCACCGTGGAGAAGCGGACGAAGACCGGCGTTTCGATGTCCTTGCCGAGGAAGGCCGCCTTGGTGACGGCGGAGGCCGTGCCGTAGCCGCGGAAGACGCCGTGCGCCGCCGCGCCCCGCGCGTGCACCACCCGCTCGGGGATGCGCTCGTGGTCGAAGTGGGTGATCTTCTCCCGCAGGTGGTGGTCCTGGAGCAGCACGGGGCCGCGCTCGCCGGCCTTGAGCGAGTGGTCCGTGTCGGGCAGCCGCAGCCCTTGAGCGGTCGTCAGGTACGCGCCCGACTGGGCCCGTACCTCGGGGTCGGCGTCGGCCGGGGCCCCGGTGGGCGAGTAGACCTCGGGGCCCGACTGGTCCTGCTTGGGCGGCAGCGGCTCGCGCGGCGTGGTCGGCTCCTCCAGCTGCGGAACCTCCTGCCCCGGGCGTCCGGGGATGTGGGGTCCGTCGGCTGACTCGGTCTCGTGCGGCGGGAGCGCCATGGTTCCTCCGGCTGCGGCGGGGTCGGTGGGGTCCCCGCAGGGGTAACCCCCGCCGCACGCGGCGAAACGAGGGACCTGGGAAGAGCCCGCCGATGGGTGCCGTGGCACCGCCGGGCGGCGCGAGAGCGGGTATGGCACGAGTCGGGCGTGCGGGCGGGACGCGAGCGGCGGGCGGTCCGGCGCACCCTGCCGCAATTCGGTCCAAACCTATTGATGAGAGGTCTGGACCTCTTTACCGTGCGCCGCGACGCGACGCGGCGGTTCCGCCGCTGTCACCGGTCCGGAGGGTCGGAGAGGAGCGCGGCATGATCGGTCGAAGAGTGCGGCTGCTGGGTGTCGGGGCGGCGGTGGCCCTGCGCGGTGCAGTTGACGGCGGCCTCGCTGCCGGGGGCGGCCTCGGCGACGGCGCGGAAGGCTCCGGCGGCGGCCTCCACCTCCGCCTCCGGTCGAGCGCCCCGGGCGGAGACCTGCGCGGTCAAGCCGAAACCCGCGGGCAAGGTGCTCCAGGGGTACTGGGAGAACTGGGACGGCGCGGCCAACGGCGTCCACCCGCCCTTCGGCTGGACGCCCATCACGGACTCCCGTATCGGCGGCCACGGCTACAACGTGCTCAATGCGGCCTTCCCCGTGATCCGTTCGGACGGCACCGCCCTGTGGGAGGACGGGATGGACGCCACGGTGAAGGTCGCCACCCCGGCCGAGATGTGCGAGGCCGAGTCGAAGGGGTGCCACCATCCGCGTGCCCTACGGCAAGCAGGTCCCGGGCCTCCCGGCGCAGCCGGGCGCGGGTGGCGGCTACATGGCGCCGGGCCTGGTCGCCCAGGCGTGGAACCACTACGGGGGTGCCCTCAAGGGCCTGATGACCTGGTCGCTGAACTGGGACGGCGCCCGGTCCTGGACCTTCGGCGACAACGTCAGGTCCCTCCAGGGCCGCTGAACGGCCGGGCCGCCTGCCTCCCGGCGGCCCGCTGAACCCCGGGACCCGGCCGAGGAGGCTCTCCCACCCGCCGCCTCGGCCGGGTTCCGGTCCGGTCCCCTCCCCCGTGCCTCCCCCGCTTTCCCCGTCGCTCCGTTTCCAGCGGAGGCCGCGCCCTTCCCCGCGCAGGCCGCGCCCTCCCATGCGGAGGACGTCGCGCCGGACCGCGCTCTATCTCTGGTTGGAGAGCACGTTCATCCCCGGGTCCGAGGATCGTCCGGCGCCCCGCTCATAGGCTCGGACACAGCACGGAACACGGCGGCGGCGACCAGCTGCCGCACCCGGCGCACTCGCCAACTGGCGTGTTCCGCGCAGCAGTTGAGCGAGAGCGGGCGGCGGCCTTCCGGCCCGCCCGATGACACTTCCGAGGGGAATTCTCATGTCCAAGCGCGCCATTGCCGTGTCGGTCGCCGGTGCCGTCGCAGTCGGCGGTATCGCCGCGGGAGGCGTCGCGGCGGCCACCGCTTCGACCCCGCTGACCGTGCAGAGCACCTCCGCCCGCTACACCGCCCCCACCTCCGGCAACGATGGTGCGCTCACCGTCACGGCAAAGGTGAGCGACGACTCCGGGGTGCGCGGCGTCAAGGTGCTGGCGTGGCCCAAGTCTTCGGGCCTGGAGCCCAAGAAGAAGGAGATGACGCACGCCGAGAACGCCACGTGCAAGGAGACCGGGGAGGAGAGGGCCACCTGCACCTACGTCCTGAAGGTCACCCCCAAGGACGCCGCCAGGCCGGCCAAGGGCACCTGGTACGTCGCCACGCTGGCGACGGCCGAGGACGGGGACACCGCCTTCGATCCCAAGGCCGCCTCCTTCAGCATCCCGCGCTGACCGGCTCGGCCCGTGCCGGGCCTGTCCCACGGGTGCGCCCCTGCCCACGGGCGCGGGCGCGTCCCCGGCGTTCAGGCCGCCGCGCTGTTCAGGCCGCCGCGCGAGGAGTGCGGGTGCGCTCCTCCTCCTCGATCTCCTCGCGCACGCGGCGGCAGGCCGAGGCCAGCAGCCGGGAGACGTGCATCTGGGAGACGCCCAGCCTGCGGGCGATCTGCGTCTGCGTCTGCTCGCGGAAGAAGCGCAGGTAGAGCAGGAGTTGTTCGCGCTCGGGCATCCGGCACAGCACGGCCCTGACCGCCTCGCGGTCCACGACGTGGTCGTAGCCGCTCTCATCGGCGCTCAGGGTGTCCATCAGGCAGATCGTGCCGTCGGCCGACCCCTCGGCCCCGCTGCCCGCGTCCGGGGAGACGGGGGCGTCGAGGGAGAGGGAGTTGAAGCACTGGAGAGCTTCCATACCGGCGAGGGTGTCCTCCTCGGACAGCCCGGCGTGTGCGGCGAGTTCCGCCACGGTGGGCGAGCGGCCCGAGGCGGTCAGCTCCAGCTCGCGCAGGCTCGCGCGGACCCGGTTGCGCAGGTCCTGCACCCGGCGCGGGACGTGGATCTCCCACATGTTGTCGCGGAAGTGGCGCTTCAGTTCACCGTAGATGGTGGGGATGGCGAAGGTCTCGAAGGCGTTGCCGCGCGCGGGGTCGTAACGCTCCACGGACTTCACCAGCGCGAGGGCCGCGACCTGCTCCAGATCCTCCAGCGACTCGCCCCGGTTGCGGAACTTGCGGGCCAGACGGTGTGCCATCGGGAGCCAGGCGGTCACCACGCAGTCCTGGAGGCGCCGGCGCTCGGGCCCCTCGGGCAGCTTGGCCAGTGCCTCGAAGTCCGCGGCCGTATCCGGGGCGTCGTGATGGGTGCGGCGGGGGGCCTGCTTCTTGTTCGTACGAAGCTCGGTGCTGCTCATGGTCTGCTCACTCCCGCGTCTCACATCGGGTGCTGTGCAAGACAGGAAGAAGCGGATTCCCGTGCCGCTTCCAGCGGAATTCACACTGTCGTGCCACCCCTGTCCGGGGGCATATTTTCACCGTGACACACTCCTCAGCCAAGGGCATCTTCGCAGGTCAGAGTGGTTGCCTCACGGTGTTCCCCGCTCTACGCCCGGTAGCCGAAGGGCGTTTGACGAAGATCGCAGCGGGCACCCGCTCGCGGATACGGCGGCACCCGCCGCTCCGGTGAGCGAAAGCAGAGGTGGAAAGAGATGGCCGCACGTCCCGGTGCGCCCTGCTGGGTCAGCCTGACGACCCACGACCAGCGGGCCACGGAGGAGTTCTACGGCGCGGTGCTGGGCTGGTCCTTCCAGGACGGCGACCTCGCGCCCGAATTCCGGGTGGCCATGGAGGCGGGCGAGCCGGTGGCCGGGATCAGCGAGGCCGAGGCCGCCCGCCGCCTGCCGGTGCGCTGGACGGTGTTCTTCCTGACGGAGGACGCGGACAAGGGGGCGGAGCGGATCGCCGAGCGCGGCGCGACGGTGGCGGTGGGCCCGGTGGAGTTCGGCGGGGGCCGCGCCGTGCTGGCCGCCGACCCGTGCGGCGCCTCGTTCGGCCTGTGGCAGGGGGCGACCCCGCGGCACTGGGTCATCGGCACCGGGCAGGCGCCCGCCGCGCTGGAGCTGCACACCCCCGAGGCGGCTCCCGCCGTCCTGTTCTACGGCTCGGTCTTCGGCTGGCCGGAGCCGGAGGACGGCACAGGCTGGCAGTTCGCCACGCTGCGCGACGACGCGGTGGCGGGCGGCTCCGACCCGGCGCAGCGGCCCCGCTGGGAGGTCACGTTCTGGACCGCCGATCTGGAGGACGCCGTGACCGCCGCCACCGGGCGCGGCGGCACCGTACTGGCTCCCCCGCGCGAGACGGCCGACGGCCGCCGCGCCACCCTGTGCGATCCCCACGGAGCCCTGTTCTCCCTCGTCGAGATGTAGTCACCGGGGCGCGAGCGCACACAGCGCCCACGCCCCCGGGCAGCCGGCCGCCCTTCCCAGCCTCACCGGCCCCGCTAGACTGTTCGGTAATTCGATCGACTGTTGAGATATCGAACAGGGAGGGTGGCATGGGACGGCTCGTGCCCGCGGTGACGCGGGCCCTGGACATCCTGGAGCTGTTTTTGGAAGGGGAGGGCACACTCTCGGCGCCCGACATCGTGCGCCGCCTCCAGCTCCCCCGCACCACCGTGCACGAGCTGGTCAGCACCCTCACGGCCCGCTCCTATCTGGTGCCGGCGCCCGGCCGCCCCGGCTACTACCGGCTGGGGGTACGCCCCTACCAGCTCGGCAGCCGCTACGCCCAGCAGCTCGACCTGGCGGCCGAGGGCGAACAGGTCGCGCGCACGGTGGCCGAGACCTGTGAGGAGACGGTGCACGTGGCGATCCTGGAGGACGCCGACGTCATCTACATCGCCAAGGTGGACTCCACCCAGGCCGTGCGCATGGTTTCGGCGGCCGGGCGGCGGCTGCCCGCGCACTGCACCGCCGTCGGCAAGATGCTGCTGGCCTCCCTGCCCGACGAGGAGCGGGCCGCCCTCCTGCCCGACGGCGCCCCGCTGCGGGCGATGACCGGCAACAGCGTCACCGACCCGGCCCGGCTGCGCGGTCTGCTGGCCGGGATCCGGGAGCGCGGCCTGGCCGTGGAGGAGAGCGAGTCGAACCCGGACGTGAGCTGTGTGGCCGCGCCCGTTCGCGACCGCTCGGGGCGGGTGGTGGCCGCCTTGTCGATCTCCGTACCGCTGATCCGCTGGAGCCAGGAGCGGCTGCCCGAACTGGCGGAGCTGGCCGCCAAGGGCGCGGCGCAGCTGTCCGAACGGCTCGGGCACGGACAGCACGCAGGGCACGGAAGTACACAGTGAGCGGCGCGCGGGCCGAGACGGCGGTACGCGCGGGCGCCGCGCTGGGCGAGGGCCCGACCTGGGACGCGGCGGCCGGGCGGCTGATCTGGGTGGACATCCTCGGCTGCCGGGTGCACACCTTCGACCCGGCCACCGGCCGCCGCACGGCCTTGGCGACGGAGCAGCACGTGGGCGCCGCCAAACCGCGCGCGGGCGGCGGGCTGGTCGTCAACCTCCGGGACGGGGTGGGGCGCTACGGCCCGGACGGCGGCTTCGGCTGGCTGCGCCACGACCCGGTCCCCGGCCGCCGGGGCAACGATGCCGCCGTAGCGCCCGACGGCACGCTGTGGGCGGGCACGATGCGCTACGACGAGGCGCCGGGCGGCGGCACACTGATCCGGCTGGGCCCGGACGGCAGGGCGCACACGGTGCTGGAGTCGGTGGCGATCAGCAACGGCACGGGCTGGAGCCCCGATGGGCGGCTGCTGTACTACGTGGACAGCCCGACCCGCAGGATCGACGTCTTCGACGTCCGTGCGGACGGGCTGGTCGCCGGCCGGCGCCCGCTGGCCGAGGTCGAGAAGGGCGCCGGCTTCCCCGACGGGCTGACCGTGGACGCGGACGGCTGTGTGTGGGTGGCGCTGTACGACGGGGCGGCGGTGCGCCGCTACACCCCCGCCGGGAAGCTGGACCGCGTCGTGGAGCTGCCCGTACGGCGGCCCACGGCCTGTGCGTTCGGCGGTGCGGGCCTGGATGACCTGTATGTCACCACGGCCCGCACCGGGCTGTCCGCGCCGTCCTCGCGGGACGGTTCGCTGCTGGTGCTGCCCGGCGCCGGACAGGGGCTGGCGCAACCGCCCTTCGCGGGCTGAGCGGGGACCGCACGGCGCGGGCAGGACGGCGGGCGGCATGCGCGAGCAGAACCGCGCCGGGGCGCGCGCACCGGCCCGGGAAGCACACGGACAGGACCGCACACGGACAGGGCCGCGCGCACGGTCCGGGCGGGACCGGCCGCCGGGGCGGGAACTTTGCGCCGGGGCGGCCGTCGCGGCGGCAGCTTTCCGCCGCGACGGCGCCCGGCCCGGGCCCCTGGGGAGGAGACGGCGGGGTGTATCTGCGCGCGGGCGCGCGCTCAGCGTCCGGCCCTGCGCTTGTTCCACACGTCGAAGCCCACGGCGGCCAGCAGCACCAGGCCCTTGATGACCTGCTGGTAGTCGGTGCCGATGCCGACCAGCGACATGCCGTTGTTGAGGACGCCCAGGACCAGTCCGCCGATGACGGCGCCCATGACCGTGCCGACGCCGCCGCTCATCGAGGCGCCGCCGATGAACGAGGCGGCGATGGCCTCCAGTTCGAAGTTGAGGCCCGCCTGCGGGGTGCCCGCGTTCAGCCGCGCGGCATACACGCAGCCGGCGAGCGCCGCCAGCAGCCCCATGTTGACGAACACCAGGAAGGTGACCCGGCGGTCCTTGACGCCGGAGAGCTTGGCCGCCGCCTTGTTCCCGCCGAGCGCGTACACATGGCGCCCGACCACGGCGTTGCGCATGACGTAGCCGAGGGCGATCAGCAGCGCGCCCATCACCAGCATGACGACGGGCACGCCGTGGAAGCTGGCCAGGGTGAGGGTGAAGGCGATGACGGCCGCCGCGATGGCCACGCACTTGGCCGCCCAGAGCCTTGCGGGCAGCACATCCAGGTCGTGGGCCAACTGCCGCTTGCGGTCGCGGTGTTCGCGCAGCAGCAGCAGGGCGAGCGCCACCAGGCCGATGACCAGCGTGGGGTTGTGGTACTGCGTGTAGGGGCCCATCTCGGGGATGAAGCCCTTGGCCAGGTTCTGGAAGCCCTCGGGGAAGGGCGAGAGCGACTGGCCCTCCAGCACGATCTGCGTCAGGCCCCGGAAGAGCAGCATGCCCGCCAGCGTGACGATGAACGACGGGATGCCGACGTACGCGATGAAGAAGCCCTGCCAGGCTCCGGCGACCGCGCCGATCAGCAGCGAGAGCACCAGCGCGAGGACCCACGGCATGTCGTGTTTGACCATCATGACGGCCGACATGGCGCCGACGAAGGCGACCAGGGAGCCGACGGACAAGTCGATGTGCCCGGCGATGATGACGATCATCATGCCCATGGCCAGGATGAGGATGTAGCCGTTCTGCTGGATCAGGTTGGAGACGTTGTTGGGCAGCAGCAGCGTGCCGTCGGTCCATATCTGGAAGAGCACGACGATGAAGACCAGCGCCGTGAGCATGCCGTACTGGCGCATGTGGGTGCGCATGTTGCCCAGCAGCACGGCCCACGCCGAGCGGGCCGCCTCGGGTACGGCGGCGGGTGCGGAGTCCTTCGGCGGGGTGGAGGTGGTGGTCATGACGGGGCCTCAGCTCTGTTCATGGTCATGTGGCGCATCAGGACTTCCTGGGTGGCGTCGGCGCGGGCGACCTCACCGGTCAGCCGGCCCTCGGACATCGTGTAGATCCGGTCGCACATGCCGAGCAGCTCCGGCAGTTCCGAGGAGATGAACAGCACGGCCTTTCCCTGCGCGGCGAGCTGGTCGATGACGGCGTAGATCTCGAACTTCGCGCCGACGTCGATGCCACGGGTCGGCTCGTCCAGGATCAGCACCTCCGGATCGGCGTGGATCCACCTGCTGAGCACGACCTTCTGCTGGTTGCCGCCGGAGAGCCGGCCGACCTGCTCCTCGACGGAGGGCGCCTTGATGTTCATGGAGGTGCGGTAGCGCTCGGAGACGGCCCGCTCGTGGTGCTCGTCCACCACGCCGCGCCGCGTCATGCCGGACAGGGAGGCCAGCGAGATGTTGCGGTTGATGGTGTCGATCAGGTTGAGCCCGTAGCGCTTGCGGTCCTCGGTCACATAGGCGATGCCCGCCTCGATGGCCGCCGGCACCGTCTTGGTGTGCACCTCGCGCCCGTCCACCCGCACGGTGCCGCCCTCGTACAGCCCGTAGGAGCGGCCGAACAGCGACATGGCCAGCTCGGTGCGGCCCGCGCCCATGAGCCCGGCGATGCCGACGATCTCCCCTCGGCGCACGGTCAGCGACGCGTCGTCCACCACCTTGCGCTGGTGATCGACGGGGTGGCGCACCGTCCAGCCGGACACCTCCAGGGCCACCCCCTGGTCGCCCTCGTAGCGGGTGCGCTCGGGGAAGCGGTGGTCCAGGTCGCGGCCGACCATGCCGCGGATGAGGCGCTCCTCGGACAGCTCGGGCGCCCGCTCGGGGGTCTCGCGGACCGTGAGCGTCTCGATGCTGCGCCCGTCGCGCAAGATGGTGACGGTATCGGCGACCTGGCGGATCTCCCCGAGTTTGTGGGAGATGAGGATGCAGGCGATGCCCTGCGCGCGCAGCTCCAGGATGAGTTTCAGCAGCTGGGCGCTGTCCTCGTCGTTGAGGGCCGCGGTCGGCTCGTCGAGGATGAGCAGCTTCACCTCCTTCGCCAGCGCCTTGGCGATCTCGACGAGCTGCTGCTTGCCGACGCCGATGTCGGCCACGGGCGTCTGCGGCTTCTCCCGGAGCCCGACCCGCTCCAGCAGGCGCGCCGCCTCGCCCATCGTGTCGTTCCAGTTGACGAGCGAACGGCCGCTGCCGGTGCGCTCGTTGCCGAGGAATATGTTCTCCGCGATGGACAAGAACGGCACCAGGGCCAGCTCCTGATGGATGATCACGATGCCCCGGCGTTCGCTGGCGCGGATGTCCTTGAAGGCCGCCGGCTCGCCCAGGAAGCTGATCTCGCCCTCGTAGCTGCCGTGCGGGTGCACCCCGCTGAGCACCTTCATCAAGGTGGACTTGCCCGCGCCGTTCTCGCCGCAGACCGCGTGGATCTCCCCGGCGCGCACCGTGAGGTCCACCCCGGACAGCGCCTTGACACCGGGGAAGGTCTTGGTGATGCCGCTCATCAGCAGGACGGGCCGCTGGTCGCGGGGGTTGGCTTGGGGCTCCTCGTGCGGCTCTGCCGGGGGCTCTGCCCGGGCCTGCTCCCCGGGCACCTCCCAGGGCTCCTCGGCGGCGCTCACTTGAGCTGCCCTGCCGTGAAGTAGCCCTCGTCCACGAGGAGCTGGGTGTTCTTCTCGTCCACGGAGACGGGCTTGAGCAGGTAGGCGGGGACGACCTTCTTGCCGTTGTCGTAGTCCGTGGTGTTGTTGACCTCGGGCTTCTTTCCGGTGAGGACGGCATCGCCCATCTGCACGGCCTGCTTGGCCAGCTTGCGGGTGTCCTTGAAGACGGTCTGGGTCTGCTCGCCCGCGACGATGGACTTGACCGAGGCCAGCTCCGCGTCCTGCCCGGTGACGACGGGCAGCGGGTGCCGTTTGGACCCGTAGCCGGCGCTCTTGAGCGCGGAGATGATGCCGATGGAGATCCCGTCGTAGGGCGAGAGGACGGCGTCCACGTCGGTGTTGCCGTAGTTCTTGCTGATCAGGTCGTCCATGCGCTTTTGCGCCGTGCCGCCGTCCCAGCGCAAGGTGGTGGCCTGGTTCATCTTGGTCTGCTTGCTGCGCACGACCAGCTGGCCCGACTCGAAGTACGGCTTGAGCCTCTTCATCGCGCCGTTCCAGAAATACTTGGTGTTGTTGTCGTCGGGCGAGCCGGCGAACAGCTCGATGTGCTGCTCGTCGGCCTTGTCGCCGGGGGCTTCGGGCTTCTTCAGCTTCAGCCGGTCGAGGATGTACTGGCCTTGCAGCTCGCCGACCCGCTCGTTGTCGAAGGACGCGTAGTAGTCGACGTTCTTGGTGCCCAGGATGAGCCGGTCGTAGGAGATGACCCGGACGCCCGCGTCGTGGGCCTGCGCGAGGACATCGGTGAGGGCCGACCCGTCGATGGCGGCGACGACGAGCAGCCGGTGCCCCTTGGTGATCATGTTCTCTAGCTGGGCGACCTGGTTCTCCACCTTGTCGTCGCCGTACTGGAGGTCGGTCTTGTACCCGGCCTTTTTGAACTGCTCGGCCATGTTCTTGCCGTCGGCTATCCAGCGTTCGGAGGACTTGGTGGGCATGGCCAGCCCGACGGTGCCGCCCTTGCCCTTCTCGGGCTGGTAGCGGCTGCCGCCGCGGGCCTCCTGGCCGCAGCCGGCCAGCGCCGCCGTGAGCGTGACGGCCAGCGCGGCGCAGGCGGCGATCCGCGGACCGCGGGTGCGCGGGGGTTTGCGCATGGGCTCAGTTCCCTTCGGACTCTGTTGCGGGGAAGCGGTGCAGGGGGCCCGGCAGCCGCGCCCCGAGGGGGGACATGCCGCCGTCGGCGCCGTGCCGGGCCAGCAGATCCAGGGCGAGCCGGCCGCGCCGGACGCGCTCGCGCGCCGATTCGAGCACGGCGTCACGCAGGTGGCGGCCCGAGGGGTAGAGGCTGGGCGCCTTGGCCAGGCCGAACTTGAGGTAGAGCGGCGCGCCGCGCCGGATCAGCTCGGCGACCTCGTACATGCGCACATAGCCGCCGAGGTCGTCCGGGGCCTCGATGTACATGTCCATGGGGGCCCCGCTGACCCTGCGGATCTCCGTCAGGTGAGCGAGCGTCAGATCGCTGGGCACGTTCAGCGAGTCGGCGCCGAGCCGCTCGTGGACCGCGTAGGAGGCCGGGTTGACGGGCCCGACCAGTGCGGAGACCTTCAACGTGGTGTCGGCGGGGAGGATCCCTGCGGCGCGCGCCCGGTGCAGTGTCCACAGCACGCCCTCATCGGCGACGAGGAGGCAGCGCACCCCCAACTCGGCGGCGCGCAGCGCGTCCTCGACGCAGCCCGCGAGCGCGTCATGGCCCCGGGCCCGCAGCCCGCCGCCGCGCGAGTCGGTACGGGACGAGGCGCCGGTGTCCCAGGTGCCGCGCGGGCCGGTGAACAGGCACAGCTCCACCTCACGCGCGGCGCACGCCTCGGCCATCTCCGTGATCTCGGCATCGGTGAGCATCCATACGCCGCTGCCCTGGCTGACGCGGTGCAGCGGCACATCGAGCCGTGCCGACTCCTTGAGGACGGCGGCCAGTGCCTCGGGCCCCTCGACGGAGGGGACCTCGGTGCGCCACCGTCCGCCGTCGGGAAAGGCGTGCGGCGAGGCGTCGGCGGGGTCGGGTTCCGGCGCCCCGAGCCCCAGCGCGCCGAGCGCGGGTTCGCCGGGCCGGCGACCGGCGGACGGCCCGGCGGGGGCGGAGGGGGCGGTGGTGGAATCGGGCGGCATACGGCTCCTTCGGTGCTGAAGTGCTCAAGGTGCGGGGTGCGGGGTGCGGGGTGCGGGGTGCGGAGGCAGAGCGCAGGGTGCGGGCGCTCATGCGAGTCGGTGCGGGGCGGGGCGCCGGTGGTGCGGGTTCCCGTCAGGGGTGCAGCAGGACCTTGCCGATGGCGGGGTCGCCGCTGCCGGTGAGGGCGATGGCCTGCTCGTAGTCGGTGAGCGGCAGGCGGTGGGTGACCAGCGGGAGCGGCGCGAGCAGCCCGGCGGTGAAGGCCCGCACGGCGTGCGCCCAGGCGGCGGGCGGTGCGCCGAAGACGGTGCGCACCTCGGTCTGCCGTAGGACGAGGTCGCCCGGGTCGAGCCCTTCGGCGCCGGGTGCGGGCAAACCGGTGAGCACCAGGCGCCCGCCCCGGCGCAGCAGCCGCGCTGCGGCGCGCGCGGCGCTCGCGGACCCGGCGGCCTCCAGCACCACGTCGTAGCCGCCGAGGCCGGCCGCCTCCGGCGGTGTGCGGTAGTCGGTGGCACCGAACTCCTCGGCCAGCTGCGCGCGTTCGGCATCGAGCCCGACGACCAGCAGTTCGGCGGGCGAGGCGGCCCGCAACAGCTGGGCGGCGAGCAGGCCGAGGGTTCCGGCGCCGACGACGGCCACCTTGTCCCCCGCCCGCACCTGCGCCTTCAGCACGGCGGCGGCCACGCAGGCGGCGGGCTCCAGCAGTGCGGCGGCGGTCAGATCGGCCGCGTCGTCGAGCAGGTGCAGCAACCGGGCCGGGAGGGTGAGGGTGGGGGCCATGGCTCCCGGCTGGGTGAAGCCGGTCTCCTCGTACCCGGCGCCGCACAGCGTGGTCTCCCCCGCGTGACAGCGCTCGCACACCTGGCAGTTGCGGAAGCCCGCGCCGACGGTCTTGCGCCCGGTGAGCGCCACGGGCACGCCCTCGCCCGCCTCGGCCACCGTCCCCGACCACTCATGGCCCGGGGTGACCGGGTAGCGGACATATCCCTCGGGGCGATTGCCCTGGTAGACCTCGCGGTCGCTGCCGCACACCCCGGCGGCGTGCACGCGCACCAGCACTTCACCCGGCCCCGGCGGGCGCGGGGTGTGCGGCACGAGCCGGACGGCCCCGGGCCCGTCGAGCACGACGGCCTGCCCCGTGGTCATGCCGACGCCCCGGGCCTGCGGGTCTCCCAGCCTTCGGCCCACAGGTCGAAGTGGGCGCGCTGCTGCGGGAATTCGGCCGCCGCGTCGGTGTCCAGCTCGACGCCGAGTCCGGGCTCCTCGGAGCGGGTGAAGCAGCCGGTGGCGGGATCGACCTGCGGCGCGCCCTTGACGACTTTCTTGATCTCGGCGTCCGCGAAGTCGTTGAAGTGCTCCAGGATTTTGAAGTTCGGTGTGGTGAAGCCGACTTGGAGCGTGGCGGCGGTGAGTACGGGACCGCCCACGTTGTGCGGGGCCACCAGCGTGTAGTGGGTCTCGGCGGTGGCGGCGAGCTTGCGGGTCTCCAGGATGCCGCCGATATGGCCGACGTCGGGCTGGATGATGTCGGCGGCCTGGCTCTCGAACAGCTCGCGGAACTCGATCCGGTCGTGGATGCGCTCCCCCGTGGCCACGGGCATGTCCACCTTGGCGGCGACCTTCGAGAGCGCCTTGAGGTTCTCCGGCGGTACGGGCTCCTCCAGCCAGGCGGGGCGGAAGGGTGCCATCTCGCGGGCGAGCCGTACGGCGGTGGCCGGGGCGAAGCGGCCGTGCATCTCCAGCATCAGCTCCGCCGAGGGCCCGATGGCATCGCGTACGGCCTCGATGAGCGAGACGGCGTAGTGCGTGTCCTCCTGGGAGAGTTCGAGGTGGCCGGTGCCGAACGGGTCGATCTTCACAGCGCGGTAGCCCCGGGCCACGACCTCCTTGGCGGCCCGGTGGTATGCCTCGGGGGTGCGCTCGGTGGTGTACCAGCCGTTGGCGTACGCCTTGACGGTGTCGTGGACCCGGCCGCCGAGCAGCTGCCAGACCGGCACGCCCAGCGCCTTGCCCTTGATGTCCCAGCAGGCCATCTCCACGCAGGCGATGCCGGACATCACGATCTCCCCGGCCCGCCCGTAGTCGCCGTACTTCATGCGGCGCACCAGGTCCTCGATGGCGAACGGGTCGGAGCCGGCGATGTGGTTGGCCTCCGCCTCGCGCAGGTAGCCGATCAGCGCGTCGGTGTGGCCGAGCATCCGGGTCTCGCCCACCCCGGTGAGCCCTTCGTCGGTGTGCACCTGGACATAGGTCAGGTTCCGCCAAGGCGTGCCGACCACGTGGGTGGTGATGCCGGTGATGCGCACGAGAGCCGCTCCTGTCGTTCGGTATTTCGAAACCCGTTCGAAATGGCGTTGCGACAGTATGAAGGGCGATGACGGGTGTCAATGGCCGGTACGGGCCTTCTCCGCCACGGGCCGCTCCCCGGCCGCCGCGCGGGCGATGTTGCGGGCCATGCCGCCGAAGACCACCGCGTGGAACGGCGAGACGCTCCACCAGTACAAGTGCCCCAGCAGCCCGTGCGGATGGAACAGGGCGCGCTGCCGGTAGCGCACGCCGCCCTCCCCGGCCGTCGCGCCGTCCGTTCCGCCCTCGGACTCCACGCACATCTCCAGCCAGGCGAGCCCGGGCAGCCGCATCTCGGCGCGCAGCCGCAGCAACCGCCCGGGCTGGATCTCCTCCACCCGCCAGAAGTCCAGTGAGTCCCCCACCCGCAGATGTGCGGCATCCCGCCGCCCCCGGCTCAGGCCGACCCCGCCCACCAGCCGGTCCAGCCAGCCGCGCACCGCCCAGGCCAGCGGGAAGGAGTACCAGCCGTTGCTGCCGCCGATGCCCTCGATCACCCGCCACAGCGCCGCCAGCGAGGCGTCCACCGTCCGCTCCCGGCAATCCTCGTACAGGCTGCCGCCCGCCCAGTCCGGATCGGTGGGCAGCGGGTCGCTCGGCGCGCCCGGCACGGCGGCCGAGGACCACCGCGTGGGCACCAGCGCCTCCCCGACCCTGCGCAGGGCCAGCCGCAAGGCCGCGTCGAACGGCAGCGGGAACCCGTCCGGATCGGGGACGTACCGCGCGATGTCGTGCTCCTGGCAGACCACCTCGTGCCGCAGCGACTCGGCCAGCGGCCGGGCGATCGAGGCCGGTACGGGGGTGACCAGCCCGATCCAGTGGCTGGAGAGCCCGGGAGTCAGCATGGGCACCCGCAGGATCAGCCGCCGGGGCAGTTCGGCGGCGGCGGCGTAGCCCCGCATCATGTCCTCATAGGTCAGCACGTCGGGCCCGCCGATGTCGAAGGCCCGGCTCGCCTCGCCGGGCATCCGCGCGCTGCCCACCAGGTAGCGCAGCACGTCGCGGACGGCGATCGGCTGGGTGCGGGTCGTCAGCCAGCTCGGGGTGACCATCACCGGCAGCCGCTCGGTGAGATAGCGCAGCATCTCGAAGGACGCGGAACCGGAGCCGATGATGACGGCCGCGCGCAGCACCGTGGTGGGCACCCCCGACTCCAGCAGGATGCGGCCGACCTCGGTACGGGAGCGCAGGTGCGGGGAGAGCCGCGCCTCAGGGACGCCGGGCGGGGTGAGGCCGCCGAGGTAGACGATCCGCCGTACCCCGGCCGCGCGGGCCGCCTCGCCGAAGGTACGGGCGGCCTCCCGGTCGGTCTCCTCGAACCCGCGTCCGGCGCCGAGCGCGTGCACCAGGTAGTAGGCGACGTCGATGTCCCGCATCGCCGGGCCGAGCGAGTCCGCGTCCGTGACATCGCCGCGCACCCGCTCCACCCGCTCCGACCAGGGGTGGTCCCGCAGCTTCTCGGGCGAGCGGGCCAGACAGCGCACCTGGTGCCCGGCCGCCAGCAGTTCGGGCACCAGCCGCCCGCCGATGTAGCCGGTGCCCCCGGTGACCAGACACCGCAGCGGGGGCACCCCGTTCTCTTCCCTGCCGCCGTCGCCGCCGCCGTCCGCGCCGCGTGCCGCCCCGCCGCCGGGCCGGGCGGCCCCACCGGTTCCGGTTCCGGGCCCGGTTCCCCTTGTGCTGTCGCCGCCGCTGACCATGCGCTCACTCCTCCGCTCATGCGGCGCCCCGTGGCCGTGCGCGCCGCCGCTCGGACCATCTCCGCATACGCGGGGCACTCGCCCGCGCCTCCCGGCCGCATCGGCGCGCCCCTCGCACAGCGCAACCGGTCTCGGGGGCGGGGCCGGGCGGCCCGGTGGCGCCGGACCACCCGGGCCCGGCCCAGGGGCCACCGAGGAACCCGGTGGTTCCTGGCAGCCCCCGGTGCCCCGGCGCTCAGGGGTAGGAGACGACCTTGGACGGCACGGTGTCCGAGCCGGAGGTGGCCGCTCCGGTGTCGTTGATGACGTGGTCGTACTGCCCGTGGCCGCTCAGCGAGACGGCGAGCAGTCCGTGGAATTTCACCCCTGGCACGTTCGGCGCGGCGAAGCCGTGTGCCTGCCGGATGGACGGGTCCACGTTGTAGAAGCAGTAGCTGCCCATCCCCCAGCCCTCGTGGGTGCCCACCGAGTCAGCGACCTTGTAGGCGGCGAATCCCTTGATGCCGCCGTTGTCGATGGCGGCCTGGTTCGGCGCGTCGTACGCCTTCTCGTTCTGGAAGAAGACCGTGCGCCCGCGCTCGCCGTTCCACTGCACGTCGTACTTGTTGAAGTGCTCGACGAACAGGCCCGTGGCCAGCACGTCGTCGCCGTTGACGACGACCCCGTAGTCGGCGCGGTTGGTCTCCCAGCCGACGCCGTCGCCGTGGTCGGCCCGCCAGACCCAGGTGTGATCGACGAGGGTGTGGTTGCTGTTGACGACCATGCTGGTGGTGGCCTTGCCGGGGCCCGCGCCGCCGATCCGGATGAAGACGTCCTGGACGGTGGTGGGGTTGCCCGCGTGGTCGGCGGAGG
Organism: Streptomyces axinellae; assembly: GCF_039532135.1. Classification (NCBI taxonomy): domain Bacteria; kingdom Bacillati; phylum Actinomycetota; class Actinomycetes; order Kitasatosporales; family Streptomycetaceae; genus Streptomyces; species Streptomyces axinellae. Next base: position 31,519 of record NZ_BAAARJ010000024.1, on the reverse strand, counting down.
CACCCTCGGGACCGACCTCCAGCAGCGTCTTGGAGTTGACGGACCCGGCGTCGATGAGGAACCCGGCCAGCCGCACGCCGTCCACGTCGGCGACCCGCAGTGCGGTGACGCCGCTGTCCGGGACGAGTGTGGCGTAGCCGAGGCCGAGCACGACGGTCCCGGCGCGCTTGACCTCGACGGTCTTGTCCAAGTGGTAGACGCCGGGTGTCAGCAGCAGGTTGAGCCCCTGCTCCAGCGCCTGGTTGATGGTCGTCGCCGTCGCCCCCTCCTTGACGACGTAGAACTCGCTCAGCGGCAGCGACTCCCCGCGCGGGGTGCCGTTGCCCCACGTCACGCCCGAGGCGTCGCGGCGCAGTTCGGGCAGGAAGACGCGGAAGTCCTCAGCACCCCCGCCGCCCAGGTACAGGAACGGCTTCTCGCGGGAGAGGGGCGTGGTGTCCAAGGTGGTGTAGGGCGGCTCGGGGAAGCTCTGGCCCGGGGCGCCCTGGACGCCGGAGAAGACCATGTTCCACACGGCGTTGAGCCAGCCGCCCACGGAGCTGTCGCGGGTGTACCACTGCTGCTGGGAGTAGGGGCCGACGCTGCCGTCGATCCGGCTGTCCGCGATGTAGCCGCCGCTGGCCCAGCCGTAGCCGTCGGGCGAAAGGTTGAGGCCGCCGCGGATGTGCATACGGCGGAACGGCGCGGCCTGTGCGACGGCCCAGCGATTGGTGCCGCTGACGGGGGTGAGGGCGAGGTTCTCCGTGGAGCGCCAGAAGTTCTGGGTGGCGTTGCCGTCGAACCAGCCGGCGTCCACGGTCACATCGCCGTTGATCGAGGTGTCGTCGGGCGAGAGGCCGAGGCCGGCGATGGAGGTGTAGAAGCCGAGCTGGGCGTTGAGGCCGCTGTAGCTGCCGGGGCGGAAGAGGAAGGCGTAGCGGCCGGTGCCGAACTGCGCGGACTCCTGCTTGCGGAAGACTTCGTCCAGCTTGCCCTGGATGCCGGGGGTGGCGGGGTCGAAGATGATGACGTTCGGGCCGAGGTCGCCACCGCCGGGGACGGCACGCGGCCGGCCGGCGGTGGGTTTCGCGGACGCCTGGCCGGCGGCGAGCGCCGTCAGCGCGGGGGCGGCGCCCGCGGTGGCCAGCGCACCGAGGACCGCGCGCCGTGCGGGTCTGGAGCCGCCGCTGTCCGGGGAGGGCGTTACGGGTGTGGGGGGTGTGGGCATGGCAACTCTCCTGGTCTTCCGGACTCCTGGTTCAGGAAGTGAACGGGTGAAGGTGCCGAGAGCGCTCTCTTGCCGGGGATGTTTCTCTGATGTGAACATGACGTCAAGAGGGGCGGCGCAACTCCCCTGCCACATACGGGAGCTGATGGTTCAGAGGTTGTCCGCGGCCCGGCCCGTTCCGCCCCGGACCGTTCCACCCCGGACCGGCCGAACCCTCGCGCGGCGGCGTTGCGGGGCGGCGTTGCGGACGGTCGAACGCGTGGACGGCGTTCATACTGGTCAACGGCAACGGGGGCCGAACCGGGGGCGGCACACGCGCGGAAGGGGAGTCCCTTGCTCATCGACCTCACCGGGAAGACGGCCCTGGTCACCGGGTCAACGCAGGGCATCGGGGCCGCCATCGCGGCGGGGCTGGCCCGCTCCGGGGCCCGGGTCGCGGTCAACGGCCGCAGCGAGCGGTCCGTCGGCGAGGCGGTGGAGCGGCTGGGCGCCGAGTGCGAGGGCGCCACGTTCCTCGGGGCGCCGGGCGACCTCGCCACGGACGAGGGCTGCGCCGCCGTACTGGAGGCCGTCCCGGGCGCCGACATCCTCGTCAACAATCTGGGCGTCTTCGGCGCCAGGCCGGCGCTGGACATCGAGGACGCCGAGTGGCGCCGCTACTTCGAGGTCAACGTACTGACCGCCGTCCGGATGATCCGGGCCTACCTGCCGGGCATGAAGGACAACGCCTGGGGCCGGGTCCTGAACATCGCCAGCGACTCCGCCGTCGTCATCCCGGCCGAGATGATCCACTACGGCATGTCCAAGACGGCCCTGCTGGGAGTCTCGCGCGGCTTCGCCAAGGAGGCGGCGGGCAGCGGCGTGACGGTCAACTCCGTGATCGCGGGGCCCACCCGCACCGGCGGCGTCGAGGACTTCGTCTACGAACTGGTGGACAGCGCGCTGCCCTGGGACGAGGCGCAGCGGGCCTTCATGCGCGAGCACCGTCCGCAGTCGCTCATCCAGCGGCTGATCGAGCCCGAGGAGATCGCCAACATGGTCGTCTACCTCAGCTCACCGCTGGCCTCGGCCACCACGGGCGGCGCACTGCGCGTGGATGGCGGCTACGTGGACTCGATCCTGCCCTGACAACCGCCGCACCGGCTGGGTCCGGGCGATCCGGCAGGCAGGCGGGCAAATGGTGGCCGAGGGCGGCCTTGTCCCGGTCAGCCCCGGCCCGACTCGGTGTGCAGCCCGAGAGCCTGGGCCAGCTCCTGCACATTGGTGTAGTGGGCGTCCGCGGGCAGACCGGCGGCCATCTCGACGAGCCGGTCGGGGGCGTGCTCGGCGCGCAGCGCGTCCAGGACCGCCTCGCGGTCGGTCGGGTACAGGTGCCTGCCGAGGTAGGTCGCGATCTCCGAGCGCAGCTCCACATCCCGGGGCGTCATCCCGGAAGGGGTGCCTCCGGTGCGCAGCGCCTGGGGGTCGCGGGTGGGCTCGGGCTGGTCCTCACCGGAGGGCTCCATCTCGCGTCCCTCCATGCGGTTCGAACGAAGATCGCCCTGAAGCCGCTTCTTGGCCTCGTCGTCCTGGATCGGGCCGTTCTTGTCGTTCTCCTGCATGTCGTGCTCCTTATCAGGTGCTGAGGAGGCAGAAGGAGGCGCCCTTGGGGTCACGGAGCGTCACTGTCCTGCCCAGAGGCGCCGCCCTGGGCGGTGAGACGGTCTCGCCGCCCTCCCGTTCCGCGGCGCTCACCGCCGCGTCAAGATCGGGTACCCGGAAGTACGGCTCCCATCGCGAGCGGATACGGGGATCGGGCGGCGACTCCAGCGCCCCGCCGCGCACCCCGGCGACGGGGTGTCCCTCGACCCGGATGACGATCTCCTCGTACTGCTCCTCGTAGGTGACTCCGTGGCGGGGGTCGCCCATCCAGTCGAAGATCTCGCCGTAGAAGACAGCGGAGGCGAAGGCGTCCCGGGTGTGCAGCTGGAGCCAGGCGGGGGCCCGGCCCGTGCCGACCGTCCAGGAGGCCGGCCGCTCGCCCTGCCACAGCCCGAAGGGGGCGCCCGCCTGGTCGGCGGCGATGACCGCGCGTCCGCCGCCGGTGCGCAGCGGTCCGACCGCGACGGTCGCGCCGCGCTCGGCGATGCGCTCGGCCACCAGGTCCGCGTCCCGCACCTGGAAGTACACGGTCCAGCGCTCGGAGCCCTGGTCGGCACCGGCTGACAGCTCGCTGACACCGGCGACCGGCTGCCCCTCCACCGTGGCGACCCGCGAGTCTGGCCCGGCGGAGGAGGGTTCGAAGGTCCAGCCCAGCACGGGCCCGTAGAAGCTCTCGGCGGCCTGTGGATCGGGGGCCATCAGACTCACCCAGCAGGGCACTCCACCGACCGAAGCCATCTGTCCGCCTTCCCGCCGCACAAGCTGCCGTCCCCGCCCCCTTCAGGGTACATATGCGTTGAATTCAGGCATAACGGGCTATCACTCAGGGTGAGTGGATCCCGGAGCCCAGTCACTCACGCGGACCCGGTACACGGACCCGCGACACGGACCCATGACGCGGGCCCCGGCGCGCCGGGGCCGCCTCACAGGTCGCGCAGCTGGGCGTCGAGGGCGCGCTCGGTGGGGGTCAACGGAGTCTCGGGGCACAGTCGTTCGGGGTGCGGGGCGGGAAGGTCCCGGTGGGGCGGCTGCGAAGGAGCCGGGGTACCCAAGGGCGGCTGATGCGGGCCCACATGCACCCAGGTGCCGCCGAACAGGACGAGCGCGTCCCACAGCCCGTTGATCCATCGGCGGCCGAACGGCCGTCCAGCACTGACCACGTGCCCTTCTCCTTCACACTGTCGGTTCGCCGCCCCGCGATATCGCGGGGAGTGCGATCCCGGGAAGCGGAAAGCCCCGCTCCCCACGGGGGATGGGAGCGGGGCTTCGGACGACGCCGCACAGGCGGCGCCGTCCAGCTCGGGCAGCTTCCGAACAGCGCGCGCAGTAAACATATACTGCGCACCGCCTGTTGAGAAGAGCCCGTGCCCCATTTGTTCTGAACTTCGTGGTGAACTTCCTGGTGAACTTCCTGGTGGAGTTCCGCTGTGAACTGTGCTCTGGACGTCGCGGTTCACAGCCCGGCGGCCACGGCCTTCCCTGCGCTCCTCCCGTCGGCCGTCCCGTCGGCCTCCGCGGCCTCGTCCGGCTCGGTGAGCAGTTCGGCGAGATGGCCCGCTATCGCCTGCACGGTCGGCTTCTGCCACAGCAAGGTCGCGGGCAGCTTGTGCCCGAACCGCTTCTCCAGCCGCCGCCTGACCATGATCGTCAACACCGAGTCCAGCCCTTGCTCCACCAGCGACCTGCGCGGATCGAGGTCGTCGCACGGGAGCTTCATCTCCAGCGCGATCTGCGCCCCCACCTCCTCGGTCAGAGACGCGGCGAGCTGTTCGGGAGACAACTCGGACCACGCGGGGGCCCCGTCCCCGTCCCCGCTCCCGTCCCCGCGCGTCGCCTCCTCCTCGAAGGTGAGGTCCGCCAGTACGGGCGGCAGTACGCGGCCGTCCTCGGGGCTCGGCGGGAAGGTGCGTACGGCGGTGTAGGTGCCGGGGCCGTGCTGCCGTGCCGCGTCCCAGACCTCCCACATCTCCGTGGCGGGCACGGCTCCCAGGCACCGTCGCCGAAGCGCCTCTTCGTCGGCGGCGGGCGGCAACTGGCCCAGGCAGAGCGTGCCTTCGGACTCGTCCAGCGCCGTGCGGTGTGCGGCCAGGGCTTCGAGGAAGCCGGCCACCACTCCCCGGCCGCTCGCGCCGGGCAGGCCGAGCAGCGGGCCGCAGGAGGAGACCAGCAGCAGGAAGTCGAGTGTGCCGGGCGGGAAGAGCCGGTGCAGCAGCCATGCCCCGGCGAGGGACGGCCCGGCCACATCGCGGGCTGCCGCCGGTTCACCGTCTGAGACCGCGTCCGGGCCCGCGTCGGTGCTGCCGTCCGGTGTGCTTGGGGTGCCTTGCGCGTCCGGGTCGCCTGCCGGGATGTGCACCACGCCGCGTACCGGCGGGAGTTCGAGTGCGTCGAGCCTGCGCCGGACCTCCTCCAGGCTGTCCGTTCCGGCGTGCAGCGTCATGGTGCGCACCGTGACGCCCGAGGCTTCCAGTTCCTGGACGGCGGCGATCCGCCGGCGCGTTGCCGGATCGGCGGGCCGCTCCCAGGCCGCGCGGGGCGGCAGCTGCTCGGCCCCGGCCAGCACGAGCCTGCGGGCGCCCCGGTCCGCCAGCCCGCGCACCGCCTCCAGCCCTTCGGGGCCGAGCCCGCCGGTCACCAGGTAGGTGCCGTCCGCGCGGCACTCCAGCGGGCCGCCCGCCGGGTGCCCCTCGGCGCGGGCGAGCCGGGCGGTGCGGGCCTGGCCCCCGCGCACCACCGTCACCTCGCCGGGGGCGGCGGAGACGAGCAGCGCGGCGACCATCGAGGCGGCCTCCTCGGGCGTGCCGTCCGCCGCGTCGATGACACCGCCCCACACGTCCGGGTATTCGGCCGCCAGGGCGCGGCCCAGTCCGGCCAGCGCGGAGTGGACGAGGCTCGCCTCGTGGTGTTCGTCCAGCAGGCCCGAGGTCAGCAGCCACAGCCGGGCCGAGCCGGCGCCCGGCTCCAGGCTGAGCCGGTGGGCGGTGGCCCGCAGCGCCGCGGCGGCAGCCGTCGCGGCCTCATCCGGTGCGGTGCAGGGCCCCGGCTGCCCGGCGATCACCAGGACGTCGGCGCCGTCCGGTGGCGCCGGGGGGAGGCCGTCGGCGTCGGAGGCGGCCGTCACACAGCCGCGCCCGGCAGCGCTCCAGCGTTTGCGCAACGCGTCGGCGAGTGCTGGCAGTTCGTCGTGCGCCCCGGCGAGGACGAGGTCGCGGACGGGTTCGGCGGGCCGTGGCTGTTCGGCGGCGGGGTGCCAGGCGAGGGTGTGCACGAGCCGGGCCGGGTCGGGGGCGGCGGAGTCCTCCTGCCCGATGACGGCGTAGACGAGGCCCTTGACGTGCGCCACGGGAGCGCCCGCCGGATCGCGGACGAGGACGTCCACCGTGTCCTCGCTCCCGTCCCGGACGGCGATCTCGACCACCACTGTTCCGGGAGGGGCCCCGAGGGTGGCTATCTCGCCCGCCGCCACGACCATGCGCAGCACCGGGTCTCCCGGATAGGTGACGGGAGCCAGCGTCATCACCGCGTCCAGAACCGGGGCCCAGCCGGGTGTGCCGTCCTCGTCGCGCTCGCAGCGCACGCGTCCGCGCAACCGCCCTGCCCCGCGCCGCAGTTCCTCGACGGTCCAGGTGAACCCGGTGGAGGGTACGCCGACCGCGCTGAGCCGCTGGTGGACCAGTCCGCTGTCCACCAGCGGCAGGGTCGTTCCCTCCGCGAGGAGTTTCGGGGCCGGGCCCGCCTGCGGGGCCAGTTCGGCCTCGGCGTGGGTGAGCCATACCGTGCCGGGTGCTTCGTTCTCGGGGCAGGCGCGCGAGGCGAGCCGCAGCGCCGTCCCCTCGCGCAGGATCTGGACCTCGCGGCGCGCGCCCGTCATCAGTGGCTGACGCATCGTCAAGCCGGTGAGTGCCGGGGCCGTGGCGGGGTCGTCGCTGACGGTGCGGAAGAACGACTCCACCATGACGGCCGCCGGGACGATCTCGACGCCGTTGATGGTGTGGCTGCCCGGGTAGGGGCGGTTGCCGTCGTCCAGGGTGGTGCGCCACAGCTGGATCCCGCTGCCCGCCACCGTGGTCGCCGCGCCCAGGAGGGTGCGGGTGCCGGGGTCGTGCTGGAAGGCGGCGCCCGGGGTGCCGTAGCGCGGATCGCGCCAGTGGCTGCGGTGCTGCCAGGACATGGTGGGTACGTCGAGGAGGGCGCCGGAGGGCTGGAGCCTGGCCCACTCGACGGGGTGGCCGTGGCAGTGCGCCGCGCCGATCGCCGCCAGCAGCGCCCCGCGTTCGGGCCGGTCCCGGCGCAGGGTACCGCCGACGAAGGCGTCCTCGATGCCGCGTTCGGAGAGTGTCTCGCTGATCGAGTGGGTCACGACCGGGTGCGGGGAGATCTCCAGGAAGGCCCGGTAGCCGTCCTCGGCCGCCGCGGTGACGGCGGCGGCCAGGCGTACGGGGCTGCGCAGGTTCGCCGCCCAGTAGGCGCCGTCGAGCACGGGGCGGCTGCGGGGGTCGACGAGCGCGGTGGTGTAGGCGGGCAGTTGGGCGCTGCCGGTGTCCAGGTCGGCGGCTGCGGCGGCCAGTTCGTCCAGCAGCGGGTCCATGTGCCGGCTGTGGAAGGCCACATCGGAGGCGACCTTGCGGACGACGATGCCTTCGGCCTGCCACGCGGCGACGGTCTCGGCGACGGCCTCGGGGTCGCCCGCGATGACCGTGGAGACCGGGGAGGAGGCGATGGCCGGGCCGACCCGCTCGTTTCCGTCCAGTCGGCGCGCGGCCTCCTCGAAGGTGAGCCCGGCCATCGCCATGGCGCCCTGGCCTGCGACGCGCCGCAGCAGCAGGGAGCGGCGGCAGATGAGCCGTGCGCCGCCTTGGAGGCCGAGCGCTCCGCTGGTCACGGCGGCGGCGATCTCGCCGACGGAGTGCCCGATCACCGCGTCCGGCCGCACTCCGTAGGACCGCCACACGGCGGCGAGGCCGACCTGGGTGGCGAAGATCATGCACTGGACGCGGTCCACGGTGGCGAAGTCGCCCTCGACCAGGGCCTGACGGGGTGAGAAGCCGATCTCCTCCTGGAATATGGGCTCCAGGGCATCAATGGTCTTGCCGAACTCCGGCTCGGTGGCGAGCAGTTCGCGGCCCATGCCCGCCCACTGGGAGCCGTGTCCGGAGAAGACCCACACGAGGCCCTTGCCGGGTTCGCTGAGGGGCCGGCCCGTGGTCAGCCCGTCGGCCTGTTCGTCGGCGGCCAGTGCGCGCAGGGCCGCCGTCAGCTCCGCGCGGCTCGGGGCGGCCACGGCGGCGCGGTGGGCGAGCGGGGAGCGGCGGTGGGCGAGGGTGTGCCCGAGCGAGCGCAGCAGCGTCCGCTCCGCCTGCTCCCCCTGCGTCCGCTCCCCCTGTCCCGGCTCCGGCTGTATCCGCTCCGGCTCCTCGCCCGGCGCGGTGGCGGCGGGTGCTCCGTGGCGCTCCAGCCAGTCGGCGAGCGCCCCGGCCTGGCGGCGCAGTCCGGGCGCCGACCCGGCGGAGAGCGGGAAGAGGTGGTGGGCCTGCCCGGCAGGCGCGGCCTCCGACTGCCCTGCCCGGGCGGGGCCGTGGCGGAGACCGGGAGCCGGGGCGGGGGCCTGTTCGAGGACGATGTGGGCGATGGTGCCGCCGTAGCCGAAGCCGGAGACCCCGGCGCGGCGCGGGTGGTCGCGCTCGGGCCAGGGCTCGGCGCGGGTGACGACGCGCAGCCCCGTGCTGTCCCAGGGGATCTCGGTGTTGAGGCCGGTGACCAGCGGGTTGCCGGGGATGTGTCCGTGGGAGAGCGCGAGGGTGGCCTTGATGAGCCCGGCGACTCCGGCGGCGCCTTCCAGGTGGCCGATGTTGGCCTTGACGGAGCCGATGAGGCAGGGCGCCTCGGCAGGCCGCCGCGCGCCGTAGACGGCGCCGATGGCGGAGGCTTCCATGGGGTCGCCGAGTTGGGTGCCGGTGCCGTGTGCCTCGACGTAGTCGATGGTGCCGGGCGCCAGACCGGCCTGGTCGCAGGCGCGGGCCATCACGTACTCCTGGGCGGTGCCGCAGGGCGCCATGATCCCGTTGGTGTAGCCGTCCTGGTTGACGGCGCTGCCCCGGACGACGGCCAGCACGCGGTCGCCGTCGGCCCGGGCCCGCTCCAGCGGCTTGAGGACGAGCACCCCGCAGCCCTCCCCCCGGCCGTAACCGTCGCCCGAGGCGTCGAACGCCTTGGAGCGGCCGTCGGGCGCGAGTGCGCCCGCCAGGTCCAGGGTGAGCGTCTCGCCGGGCGAGATGACGAGGTTGACGCCGCCGACCAGCGCGATGCTGCTCTCCCCCAGCCGCAGGCTCTGGCAGGCCAGGTGGAGGGCGACCAGCGAGGCGGAGCAGGCGGTGTCCACCGCGAGGCTGGGGCCGCGCAGGTCGAGCAGGTGGGAGACGCGGTTGGCGGTGGCGCAGCGGGCGGCGCCGATGCCGCTCCAGGCGTCCATGTGCGTCAGGTCTTCCAGCAGGAAGCGGCGGTAGTCGTCGGTGCAGGCGCCCACGAAGACCCCGGCGTCGGTGCCGGCCAGGGAGCGCGGGGGTATCCCGGCGTGTTCGAGGGCTTCCCAGACCACCTCCACGAGGATCCGCTGCTGCGGGTCCATCAGTTCGGCCTCACGGGGCGAGATCCCGAAGAACTCGGCGTCGAACTGGTCGATGCCGTCCAGGAAGCTGCCCTTGCGCAGCGCGCGGCGCAGCACGGTGCTGTATTCGGGGCCCAGCTCCTCGTAGGGGCGCCACCGCTCGGGCGGTACCTCGCCCGCGGTGTTGCGGTTGTCGAGGAGGAGCTGCCAGAACGCCTCGGGGGTGTCGGCCCCGCCCGGGAAGCGGCAGCCGATACCGATCACCGCCACGGGCTCGCCGGGTGCCGGTGCGGCTCCCGCCCCGGCCTCTTCGGCTCCCGCTTGCTGTCCGTCGGCCATCGACGTCATTCCTTTCGGTTCTCGGACGCCCGGTGCCGGGCGTGGGTCATTCCGCCCGGGGCCGTGGGGCGTTCCGCCCGGGGCCGTGGGTCATGCCGCCCAGGGCGGTGCGCTGAGCATCTTCACGACGGCGCACGAGAGGGTGACGCCGGGGCCGGTGCCGAGCAGCAGCATGTGGTCGCCGGGGCCGAGCCGGCCGGTGGTCACCAGGTGGTCGAGCGACAGGATCTGGTCGCTGGCTCCGCAGTGGCCGATGGTGCGGCCGAACTCCCAGGTGGACTTCTCCAGCGGCAGGTCCAGGGGCACCATGCAGCGCTGTTCGACGATGTCGCGGGCGTAGTTCATGAAGGCGACCCGGGTCAGGTCGCCGACGGTGATGCCCGCGTCCGCGAGGGTGGCGTCGATGACCTCGGTGAGCCGCTGCTGGATGGTGAAGAGCGCGAGGGTCCCGCCGCCGTCGGACCGGGAGCGCTGCCGGTACTCCTCGTTGCGCCGGCCGAAGTCGAGGCCGCGGCCGTCGAGGATGCCGGGCGGGAAGAGCGGTTCGGCTCCCCGGTGCAGCTCCTCGGCCTCGGGCACCGTCGCGGAGCGGACGGCCGCGAGCTGGGCGAAGCCCTCGTCCTTGGTGAGGACGAGGGCGCTCGCGGCGTCTCCGCAGATGTAGCCGGGTCCCATGCGCCACCGGTCGGTCATGGGCGTGCCGTAGTTGTCGGCGGCGACCAGCAGCGCGGCTCGCCGCCCGGACTCGGCCCGCAGGTGGCCGACGGCGAGTTCGAGGGCGCTGAACATGCCGTTGCAGCCCAGATGGATCTCCGAGGCCGTCATCCCGCCGCCGGTCAGGTGCCGCTGGAGGTAGGAGTGCGGCAGCCAGCCCTCGGGCCCCTGGTGCCAGGTGGCCACATAGAGCAGCAGGTCGAGGTCGGTGGGGCGGCGCCCGCAGCGTTTGAAGGCGTGCTGCGCGGCGTAGAGCGCCATCTCGGGGGCCGGGGTGTCACCGGCCACGGCGGCGCCCCCCAGCTCGTGGAGTTCGGCCTCCAGTTCCGGGTACAGCCCCTCGGCCACGGCCTGTTCGACGCTGACCGCCTCGGGCAGGTAGGTGCCCAGGCCGCTGATGTAGAGATCGGTGACGCGCATGGCGGGTGTCCTTCGCGGGCGGGCGTGGTGTGCGCGGGCGGACGGGGGCGGCGTTCGCGGACCGACGAGGGCGGCTACTTGATTCCGGCGATCAGCGCGTGCTGGAAGCCCACGCCGTCGTGGCGCTCCGTGCGCGAGAACCCGGCGTCCACGAGGCAGCGGCTGATGTCCTGGCCGGAGGGGACCATGCCTTCGCCGGTGGCGATCGCGAGGAAGTAGGCGGACATGAACGCGGCCGAGAGCGGGCCGGTGTTGTCGTCGTCGGAGACGAAGCTGTAGACGAGGACGCTGCCGCCGGGCGGCAGTGCGTCGTGGCACTTGCGCAGCAGTTCGGTGTTGCGCGCCGGCGACCAGCTCTCGAACAGGTGGCTGAAGACGACGGTGTCGGCGCCCTCGGGCAGCGGATCGGCGAACAGGTCGCCCGCGCGGGTGTGCACCCGGTCCTCCAGCCCGGCGTCCTTGATGTTGCGGACGGCCAGAGCCAGTGGTTCGTCCAGGTCGAAGACGGTGACCTGGAGGTGGGGGTGGGCGCGGGCGAGGGTGAGCGCGTTGGTGGCCTCGCCGCCGCCGACGTCGATGACGTGCCGCGCGGAGGAGAAGTCGTAGGTCTCGGCGACCAGCGGGAAGGTCTTGCTGGAGGCGTCGCCCATGTTCTCGTAGTAGACCCGCTGGACCTCCGGGTGTGCGGCGAGCCGGTCGTAGAGCGTGGGGCCGCTGCCCGCGAGGTGCCGCAGGCCGATGTTGGTGTTCCGGCGCACGGACTCCAGCAGGTCGCCGATGCCGGGGTTGGTGACGTGGCGCTGCATCTCCACGCGCGGCCCGAGGTAGTTGGGGCTGCCGCGCAGCAGACAGCGCCGAGCCAGGGGCGCGTTGCGGTAGGTGTCGCCCTCCTTGTGGAGGAGCCGCAGCGAGGCCAGCCCGAGCAGCAGCACCCGCGCGGCGTGCTCCTCGGTGTCCAAGGCGGCGGCCACCCCGGCCAGGTCGAGGCCCCCCGTCTCCTCCAGGTGCCCGAACAGGTCGAGTTCGAGGCCGGTACGCAGGAGTTCGAAGGCGGTGTGGCCGTGGATGACGGTGTGGAGCAGCTCGATGTCCTCGATCACGCCCGGCTCTCCTTCGGCGCGGCCGGAGCGGGCGGCGGCGCGGGGGCCCGGGTCCGGTCCGTCGCCCGGGCCTGGGCCGCGGCCCCGTCCGGTTGGACGGCGCAGACCGCGGCGGCGAGGTGCCGTACGTCCTGGAAGGTGTCGCTGTCGATGGCCGAGGACGGCAGGCCGACGCCCAGGTCGCTGCGGATGAAGTTCAGCAGGCGGGCCGCGTTGAGCGAGTCGAGGACGCCCAGTTCGAGCAGTTTGGTGTCCTCGTCGAAACTCTCGCGGAATTCCTCGGGAATGAACCGCTCGCGCATGAAGGCGATCAGTTTCCCGGTCACTGCGCTTTCGGTTGCGGTGGCTGCCATGAGGCTCCTACGGCTGTCCGGAATGAGGGCCGACGGGCCCGCGACGGGATCACTGTTCGCCATGCGCCTTAAGAGCCGCTAAGGCTCCTCTTTCGCAACCGGGAGCGTCATTTTTTCGCCTTTGTCCGCCGGACTGCCCTGCCTGGCGTGAGCACAGGCTGAGACAAGTACGCCTTAAGAACCGGCGTGAAGACTCCGGGAAGTTCCGTGACGATGGCCCGAATGAGGAGGCGGCGGTGCGCATCCGCGACGTTTACGTGGAAAGCCTCGGCACATTCGTGCCCGAGCCGATGAGCGTCGAAGAGGCCGTCGCGCGGGGCTGGTACCCCGCCGAGGACGCGGCGGCGGGCGGCTGGCTCTCGGCGACAGTAGCCGGAGACATCGAGGCGCCGGAGATGGCCCTGCGCGCCGCCCGGCAGACGTTCGAGCGCTCGGGGCTGAGCCCCGGTTCGGTCGGGCTGCTGCTCTACCCGGACTGCTGGCACCAGGGCCCGGAAGGCTGGCATCCGCAATACCACCTCCAGCGGCAGCTGCTGATGGACGACGCGCTGGCGGTGGAACTGAAGCACGGCTGTACGGGGATGTTCAGCGCGCTGCGGCTGGCCGCCGACCACCTCGCGGCCAGGGCGCCCGGCGCCACCACCGGCACGCCCGGTACGGAGGGCCCCGGCGACGCGGCGGCCCTGCTGGTCACCAGCGACAACTACGGCACGCCGCTGCTGGACCGCTGGCGCCAGAGCGCCGAGTTCATCATGGGCGACGGCGCCTGCGCGCTCACCCTCACCCGGCGGCCGGGCTTCGCCGAACTGGTCTCGCTCACCATGTCCACCATCCCGGAGGCGGAGGAGCTGCACCGCTGCGGCGAGCCGCTCTTCCCCCCGACGGTCACCACGGGCCGGCCGCTGAACTTCGCCTCGCGGATCGACGCGTTCAAGCAGAAGGTCGTGACCGAAGGGCTGGGCTCGCTCGCCCTGTTCAAGATCCAGAAGACCCTGGTGGACTGTGTCGGCCAGGCGCTGGAGGAGGCCGGGAGCACACTGGAGGAGGTCGCCTGGGTGCTGCCCAACAACGCCTCCAAGGAGCAGACCGAGGTGGGCTTCCTCGCCGCGCTCGGCCTGCCGCTGTCCCGCTCCACCTGGGAGTACGGCCGCACCATCGGGCACACCGGCGCCGGGGACCAGTTCTTCTCCCTGGCCCATCTGCTGTCCACGGGGCGGCTGTCGGCGGGCGATCACGTGCTGATGTTCAGCGTGGCGCCCGGCGTCACCGTCTCGGCCGCCGTCTTCAAGATCCACAGCATTCCGGACTGGGCCCGTCCCTGAGAGCCCGCCTCTTTTCCCTCTATTCCTCCTATTCCTCTTTCCCCCCACCAACTGCGCAGCAAAAGAGATCGGGAAGGCGTCGGATGGGCAGCAACGGCAACAGCACAGAATCCTGGGCCCGGCGGATCCGGGAGTGCCGGGCGTGTGGTTCCACGGACTGGCAGAACGTCGTCTCCCTCGGCGAAGTGCCCTTGGCGAACGGTTTTCTGGAGCAGGGGCATTCCTACGACGACGAGCCCCGCTTCCCCCTCGAAGTGGTCTCCTGCCGCGGCTGCCGACTGCTGAGCCTCACCCATGTCGTCGATCCGGCCGTGCTCTTCCGGGAGTATCTGTATGTCACCTCCCCGTCGGAGACGATGAAGCGGCACATGCGCCGCGTGGCGGACCTGTGCGAGGAGCGCTTCGGTATTCCGGCCGGCTCCCTCGTGGTCGAAATGGGAAGCAACACAGGAGAGCAGCTCGCCGCCTTCCAGGAGGACCGCATGCGGGTCCTGGGCGTCGATCCGGCCCGCGACCTCGCGGCCGTCGCCACCGAGCACGGCGTGCGCACGCTGCCGGAGTTCTTCTCCGCCACGAGCGCCGGGCACATCAGGGAGGAACACGGCCCGGCCAGGCTGATTCTGGGCCGCCATGTCTTCGCGCACATCGACGACATCGCCGATGTGGCGGCCGGGGTGCGGCAACTGCTGCGTTCCGACGGGGTGTTCGCCATCGAGGTGCCGTACGCGCTGGACATGCTGGAGCGCAACGAGTTCGACACCATCTACCACGAACACCTGTCGTACTTCATGGTCGATACCCTGGCGGCCTTCTTCGCCCGGCACGGGCTGCGCGTGCTGGACGTGGAGCACTTGGGCGTGCACGGCGGCTCGATCCTCGTCTTCGTCGGCCACCAGGACGGCCCCTGGCCCACCCGCCCGGTGGTGGACCAGATGCGGGAGAAGGAACAGCGCGCCGGGCTCCACGACGACTCGACCTACAGCGGCTTCGCGTGCAGCGTCGAGGAGACCCGCGAGGCGCTGACCCGCCTGGTGGGAGAGCTGCGGGCCGAGGGCCGGCGCATCGCCGGCTACGGAGCGCCGGCCAAGGGCAACACGCTGCTCACCACGTGCGGCCTGGGACACGGGCAGCTGGAATTCTGCACGGACACCACCGAACTCAAGCAGGGCAAGGTATTGCCGGGCACCCATGTGCCGGTGCGCTCCCCGTCGTACGGCAAGGAACACCGGCCGGACTACTACCTGCTGCTGGCCTGGAACTACTCGGAGGAGATCTTCCGCAAGGAGCGGGACTACCTGGAGGCGGGCGGCCGGTTCATCGTGCCCATACCCCGGCCCCGGGTCGTGACCGCCAGCTCGGCCAACTGAACGAGCCCGCGGACGGCGGGCCGTCCCTCACATCGGCGGCAACGGAGTAGACGTGCGCGTCCTTTTCCTTCCGGTGGCTCTGCCGAGCCACTACTACGCCATGGTTCCCCTCGCCTGGGCGCTGCGCCTGGCCGGGCACGAGGTCCGCGTCGCGGGGCGCCCCTCGCTGCTGGCGGCCATCGGCACCTCCGGCCTGACGGCGGTCCGGGTGTCCGGATCCGAGGAGGCGCTGCCCGGCATCCGGGAGGCGGTGGAGGAACTGCGCCAGGAGACCGGCAAGAGCCTCAGCGACTTCGGCACGCCGGAGGCGATGCCCCCCGAGGTGGAAGCCAGGTTCCGCCGGCTGCGCCGCGAGGCGCTGATCGCGACCACGGCCGAGATGGCCGGGGACCTGGTGGGCTTCGCACGCGCCTGGCGGCCCGACCTGGTGGTCAGCGATCCGGTGATGCTGGCCGGGGCGCTGGTCGCCGGGGCGGCGGACGTCCCGCTGGTGCACCACATGTGGGGCCCGCTGCCGCCGTCGGCCGGGCACTGGCCGGGCTGCGGACTGCCGGTGGAGGAGTGGCCCGCCTCGCTGCACGCGCTGTTCGAGCGCTACGGCGTCCCGGAGCGCGCCTCGTACGCGGTGGCCACCATCGACCCGTGTCCGCCGGGGCTGGGCACGGTGCCCGTGCCCCGGCGGCTGGGCATGCGTCACATCCCCTACAACGGGCCCGGCAGCACGCCGGACTGGCTGCGCGAGCCGACCGAGCGGCCCCGGGTGTGCGTGTCGTGGAGCATGTCCCACACGGCCACCTCCGGGGGGCGCACCTACCCGGCGGCGGCTGTGGCCGAGGCGCTGCGCGGGACCGGCGCCGAGGTGGTGGCGACGGTCAGGGCCGGCGACCGGGAGGGCTTCGGCCCCGTGCCCGAGGGGGTGCGGGTGGTGGAGGAGTTGCCGTTGCAGCTGGTGATCCCCTCCTGTGCCGCCGCCGTCAACCACGGCGGCACCGGCACGGTATTGACGATCGCCGCCTGCGGGGTGCCGCAGGTGCTGCTGCCACTGGACCCGGTGCACGCCGTCAACGCCGACTGGCTCGCGGCGGCGGGCGCCGGGGTCCGGCACGCGTCCCGGCCCATGGAGCCGGAGCGGATCGCGGCATCCGTCGCCGGGATGCTCGCCGGGGGGAGCTGGCGGCGGGCCGCCGAGGCGGTGCGCGAGCAGATCGCCGCCCAGCCCGGCCCCGCCGAAGTGGTGCGGACGCTGGAGAAACTGGCCGAGGAGCGGAGGGCATCGTGAAGGCACTCGTGCTGGCGGGCGGCCACGGCACCCGGCTGCGCCCCTTCAGCCACAGCACCCCCAAGCAGCTCGTCCCCGTCGCCAACAGACCGGTGCTCTTCCACGCCTTGGACGCGCTACGTGCGGCGGGTGTGACGCGGGCCTGCGTCATCGTCGCCGGGCACGGGCGTCCCATCCGGGAGGCGGTGGGCGACGGTTCGGACTTCGGGATGGCGGTGGAATTCCTCTCCCAGGACGCGCCGCGCGGGCTGGCGCACTGTGTGCTGCTCGCGCGGCCCTTCCTGGGCGATGACGACTTCGTGATGTACCTGGGCGACAACGTCTTCGCCGAGGGCATCGCGCCGCATCTGACGGCCTTCCGCGCGGACTCGCCCGCGGCCCAGCTGGTGGTCAGCAAGGTCGAGGATCCCTCGCAGTACGGGATCGCCGAGCTGGACGCGGCGGGCCGGGTCACCGCCTTGTGGGAGAAGCCCGCCGACCCGCGCGGTGACATGGCGGTGACCGGCGCCTATGTGTTCACCTCCGCCATCCACGAGGCGGTCGCCGCCATCGGGCCCAGCGCCCGCGGCGAGCTGGAGATCACCGACGCCATCCAGTGGCTGGTAGGCCGGGGCCACACCGTGCGAGCCCGGCCGTATACCGGCTACTGGAAGGACACCGGCACGCTGGCCGACCTCCTGGACTGCAACCGGGCCCTGCTGGAGGGCCTGGAGAGCCGGGTGCGCGGCAGCGTCGATGCCGGCTCGCGCCTGTCGGGGCCGGTGACTGTCGAGGAGGGTGCCGTGGTGCGCCGCTCGCACGTGGAGGGGCCGGCCGTCATCGGCGCGGGCGCACTGGTCGAGGACAGCCATGTCGCCCCGTACACGGCGGTCGGGCCCGGCTGCCGGCTGCGGGGCGCCGGGGTCGGCGACTCCATCCTCATGACGGGTGCCTCCGTCGAAGGAGTCCGCCACGTGCGGGGGTCGATCATCGGGAAATCTGGTGAGGTGCGGAGGGGGCCCCAACTGGGCGCGCCCCACCGGTTGTTGATCGGTGACGACAGCAGAATCGAGATAACAGCATGAGGGTTTTCGTCACGGGCGGAGCAGGCTTCATCGGCTCGCACTATGTGCGCGAACTGCTCGCCGACCGCCTGCCCGGCACCGTCGGCGCCCGGGTGACCGTGCTGGACAAGCTGACCTACGCGGGAAACCTGGCCAACCTGCCCGACGGGCACCCCCGGCTCGCCTTCGTGCACGGCGACATCTGCGACGGCGAACTGCTGCGCGAACTGCTGCCGGGCCACGACCTGGTGGTCCACTTCGCGGCGGAGTCCCACGTGGACCGGTCGCTGGACAGCGCGGCGGCGTTCATGACGACCAATGTGATGGGCACCCACGCCCTGCTGGACGCCTGCCGCGCCACCGGGGTGCACCGCGTGCTGCACGTGTCCACCGACGAGGTCTACGGATCCGTTCCCCACGGCTCCTCGACCGAGCGCGACCTGCTGGAGCCCAACTCGCCGTACGCCGCCTCCAAGGCGGCCAGCGACCTGGTGGCCCGCGCGCACTGGCGCAGCCACGGCCTGGAGATCTCCCTCACCCGCTGCTCCAACAACTACGGGCCCTACCAGTTCGTGGAAAAGCTGATACCGCTGTTCATCACCAACCTGCTGGACGGCAAGGACGTGCCGCTGTACGGCGACGGCCATCACGTGCGCGAGTGGCTGCACGTGGACGACCACTGCCGCGCGCTCCACCTGGTGGCCGTGGGCGGGCGCGCCGGGGAGACCTACAACATCGGCGGCGGCACCGAGCTGACCAACGCCGAGCTGACGGAGCGGCTGCTGAAGCTGTGCGGGGCCGGCGCGGAGCGGGTGCGGCAAGTGCCCGACCGCAAGGCCCACGACGAGCGCTACTCCGTCGATATCAGCAAGATCACCGGTGAGCTGGGCTGGGAGCCCCGCGTCCCCTTCCCGGACGGCCTCGCGGACGTCGTGGACTGGTACCGGGAGCACCGCGGCTGGTGGGAGCCGCTGGTCAAGGACCGCGCCGAGCAGGCCGCCGGCCGGTAGCCGTACCGCCCCGCGCCCGGGCTCCGATGCGGGGCCCGACATCTCAGGCCCGCGTCCACGCGTCACGGGTCCGGGAGCGCGTACCCGAGAAGCGAACACCTCAGAGAGGAGGGGCGCGCTCATGCCCCGCACACCGATGTTCAGTGAGCCCCTCCATGTGGGCCGGCCCAATGTGGGAGACCGGCAACGCCTGCTGGAGCGCATCAACGGCGCCCTCGACCGGCTGTGGCTGAGCAACAACGGCCCGCTGGTGGCCGAGTTGGAGGAGCGGGTCACCACGCTGACCGGCGCCCGCCACTGCGTGGCGCTCTCCAACGCGACCACCGGCATCCAACTGGCCGCACGCGCCTGCGGAATCCGGCAGGGCCAGGAGGTGGTCGTGCCCGCCTTCACCTGGATCGCCAGCCCGCACGCGCTGGAGTGGGCGGGCCTGGTACCGGTCTTCTGCGACGTGGACGAGGAGACGGCGACCGCCGATCCGCAGAGCGTCGAGGAGCTGATCGGCCCGCGTACCGGCGGCATCCTGGGCGTGCACGTCTACGGCCGGCCCTGCCGGGTGACGGAGCTGGCGAAGGTGGCCGACCGGCACGGCCTGCCACTGCTGTTCGACGCGGCGCACGCCTTCGGGAGCACCTACCAGCAACAGCCGCTCGGCGGGTTCGGGTCGGCGGAGATCTTCAGTTTCCACGCGACGAAATACATCAACAGCTTCGAGGGCGGAGCGCTGGTCACCAACGACGACGAGGTGGCCGCGAAGGTGCGCGCCATGCGCAACCTGGGGCTCAGCCCGGACCGCGACATCGTCTCGGCGGGCACCAACGGGCGGATGAGCGAGATCAGCGCGGCGATGGGCCTGGTGTCGATGGACATCATGGACGACCTGATCGAGGTCAACATGCGCAACGAGCTGTGGTACCGGGAGGGGCTGGCCGGGCTCCCGGGCGTCACCGTCCGCTCGCAGGCCCCCAAGGAGCGGGCCAACCACCAGTATCTGGTGCTGGAGATCGACGCGGCGGCCTCGGGCGTGCACCGCGACACCGTGCACGAGACGCTCTACGCCCACAACGTCTTCTCGCGCCGCTATTTCTACCCCGGCTGCCACCAGAGCGAGCCCTATGTGCACGCCCCCGCCGTGCACGCCCCCGTCCCCCTGCCGCACACCGAGGCGCTGAGCACCCGGGTGCTGGCGCTGCCGACCGGCAGCGCCGTGGGCGAGGCGGAGATCGCCGGGGTCTGCGACCTCATCCGCACGACGCTGGCAGGGTAGCCCGCATCCGGGAGCCGGCCGCGCGGACCGTGCCCGGCAAGGGCACGGTGGCCGCACACCGAAGGGGCGGGGAAGGCATCGGCCTCCCCCGCCCCTTCGCCGTCGCCGCCCTTTTGGCCGCCCGTTCCAGGTGTGCTTCCGGGGCCGGGCGCCGGGGCCGGCGGCGGCCTCCGGCCCGGTCAGGCGCTCGCCGCTCCCGGGGCGGTGGGCGCCGCCGCGCCCTCCTTCGGCTTCACGCGCACCGTGGCCTTGTTGGGCATCAGCATCGCCAGGATCGCGGCGAAGGCGGCGAAGGCCAGTGCCCACCAGAAGGCGCGCCCGTAGGCGCCGGCCAGCCCGTCGGGGGTGACCGGGCCGCTGTGGGACAGGTGGATGATGCGCGACTGGGCCACGATCAGCAGGACGGCGGCGCCGAAGGAGGAGCCGACCTGCATGATGATGCGGTTGGTCGCGCTGGCCCGCGGAATGGCCGGCGGCGGTACGTCCCGCACGGCGGTGGCCATGGCGGGCACCATGACGCCGCCCATGCCGGCGCCGCTGAGGACGAGCGCCACCCCGAGCAGGGCCTGGTTGGTATCGGCGCTCAGCTGCGTATAGACGGCGCAGCCCGCCGCGGTCAGCACCAGCCCGCCGATGACCAGCAACCGGGGCGAGAGCCGGTCGGCCAGCCAGCCGGCCGCCATCATCGACAGGGCCATTCCGGCGCCCAGCGGGATGAGCTGGAGCCCGGTCTCCATGGGGCTGTGCCCGCGTACCTGCTGGTAGTAGAGCGGCAGGACGCCCATCGCGCCGAACAGGGCGACGGAGGCGAAGAACAGCACGGAGGTGGAGGAGGTGAAGCTGCGGATCTTCAGCATCCGCAGATCGAGGATGGGGTTCTCGGTGCGCAGCGCGTGGAGCGCGAAGATGCCCAGCAGTGCGACGCCGATGACCAGCGGGACGATGCAGTGGGCGTCGGCGAAGCTGCCGCGCTTGCCGGCCTCGGCCAGTCCGTAGACCACGACGGCGCAGGCGGGCGAGAGCAGAATCAGTCCGATGACGTCGAGGCGGCTGGAGGCGGCGGCCCGCTTGGTGGGCATGGCGCGCCAGGCGAGCACGATCGCTGCCAGGCAGATGGGGACGTTGATGTAGAAGATCCAGCGCCAGTCGGCGTCGCTGACGATCCAGCCGCCGACGACCGGGCCGAGGACCGGGCCGAGCGCGGTGGGGATGCCCATCACGCTCATGACGCGGCCCATCCGCGAGGGCCCGGCCTCCTGCGCGAGGATCGCCATGCCCAGCGGCATGATCATGCCGCCGCCGAGGCCCTGGACGACCCGGAAGAAGATCAGGCTCTCCACGGACCAGGCCAGGCCGCACAGCACGCTGCCGATGATGAACAGCGCCAGGCAGACCAGCCACGTGTTGCGGGCGCCGAAGCGCTCCAGGGCCCAGCCGGAGGGCGCCATGACGGCGGCCATGGCCAGCAGATAGCCGGTGGCCACCCACTGGATGGTGACCAACGTGGTGTCGAACTCCTTGAGCCAGGTGTTGAACGCGATGTTGGTCATCGTCGCGTCCATCTGGATCATGATCGCGCCCAGGGCGACCGC
This sequence comes from Streptomyces axinellae, assembly GCF_039532135.1. Lineage (NCBI taxonomy): Bacteria > Bacillati > Actinomycetota > Actinomycetes > Kitasatosporales > Streptomycetaceae > Streptomyces > Streptomyces axinellae. The sequence continues at coordinate 10,261 of NZ_BAAARJ010000024.1, read as the reverse complement.
GACCATGACTTTGACCAGGGAGGGTGGGATGCGCCGGTCCTGCTCCTGCGCGGAATCGGATGTCACTGCCATCTTCCAGACCTCGGATTTCTGTCTCTGTGCCGGTGCGACATTTGTGCGGTAAAAATTTACTTACCCGGTCATGAGCAAGGCCGCGGACCGGGGACCGCGGCCTGTCCGGAGGGCTACCCAGGCCCCGTCATGCCGTCCAGGAGCTGGCCGAGCGCCCTGTCCCGCGCCGGGCCCGCGTCGAAGTCGATATTGGCCTCCTGCCGGGCCTGGAAACCCCTGCCCGACATGACGAGGGCCCCCACCAGCGCGCTCATCGCCATACCGTGCGCGACCTCGAAGGGGCAGTCGGTGCGGAAGACCCCTTCGGCCTGCCCGCGCTCATACAGCTCCCGCAATCCGGCCGGCAGGGCGTCCAGGGGCGGCGCCGGCAGCGTCTGCCAGCCGTCGAGCGCCTCGTGCAGCCAGAGCCCCACCAGCACCGGTTTGCTGTGCAGCGTCTCCGCGAACGCCCCGAGGGCCATCCGCATCCCCTCGTAGGGCTCCAGGGAGACCGCCTTCTCCACCGCCGGATGCCAGCTGTCGCGCCACTGCTGCATCTGATCGACGAGGACCGCTTTGTAGAGCCCCTTCTTGCTGCCGAAGTGGTGATAGATCATGCGCTCATTGACCCCGGCGCGCTGGACGATCGCCTGGATGCGCGTGCCCCGCGCCCCGTAGCGTGCGAACTCCTCCGCCGCCGCTGCCAAGAGCGACTCCCTGCTGCCTGCCATGCGGTAAATACTTACAGAACCTCCGGGAGGGGTGCAAGCGGACCGGCCGAGCACCGCGTGGGCCCCGGAGGGCGCGTATAGGTTGAACCCCCACGAAGGCGCAGTCCCACGGGGAGGCAGCACATGGACCACCGAAAGCTCAAAGTCGAGGGCGCGGTGGAGTTTTCGCCCAGAAAGTTCGCCGACGCCCGCGGGCATTTCACAGCCCAGCTCCAGCGTCCCGTCTTCCGGGAAGCCACCGGCCGGCCGCCCTTCGATGTCGCCCAGGTGAACCTGAGCCGCTCCGGCCGGGGCGCCCTGCGCGGTATTCATTTCACGGCCGTCCCGCCCGGCTCGGCGAAATACGTGTACTGCGCGCACGGCGCGGCCCTGGACATAGTGCTCGACACCCGCGCCGGCTCCCCCACCTTCGGGGCATGGGACGTGGTGCGCATCGACGCGGACAACGCCCGCGCCGTCCATGTGCCCGTGGGCGTCGGGCACGGGTTCCTGGCGCTGGAGGACGAGACCGTCGTCACCTACCTGGTGTCCGCCGACTACGCCCCCGAGCACGAGCACACCCTCAACCCCCTCGACCCCGCGCTCGGCCTCCCCCTGCCGCAGGACATCGAACCCCTCGTCTCCGACCGGGACCGCGAAGCCCCCACCCTCCAGGAGGCGCGCGCGGCCGGGCTGTTGCCGGACTACGCGAGCGCGCGGCGGGCGGAGTGAGGGGCGGCGGCTACGGACATGCGGCAAGGTGGCGGTCCAGGGCGCTCTTGTAGTAGTCCGGGCCGAAGCCGAGGTCCTTGGCCTCGGGCAGCAGCCGCAGCAGCTTCTGCGTCGAGACCAGGCACACGGACGCGTCACCCTCCACGACCTGCCGCTCGGTGATGGTCCGGCCCAGGCGCTGCGCGATGTGCTCGATGAGGGCCTCGGAGGGCACGGTCGTACCGGAGGCGACGTTGACGACCTCCTGGCTGATGCCCGTGGTCAGCAGGCCGTCGACGAGGGTGACCGCGTCCGCGACGTGGATGATGTCGCGGGAGGCGCCCCGGTGGATGCGGACCTTGCCCGAGCGCACGGCCCGCACGAGGGAGGGGATCAGCTGGTGGTCGGCCTGGCGGGGGCCGAAGGCGTGGCTGAGGCGGACGATGAGGTGCCGGACCCCGGTGGAGCGGATGACCGTCTCCAGCAGCAGCTTGTTCCTGCCGTGCGCGTTCCCGGGGAAGACCGGATCGTCCTCCTTGCCCTGGCTGCCGCGAGCGGCGTCGTACATGCCCGCGCTGCCCGTGGAGAAGTAGAGCAGGAGCCGGCCCTGCTTCTCGCAGCGGCGGATCGTCTCGTACACCAGGTCGGCCTCGCGCTGGTACTCGTCCGCGCGCACCCCGTCCACCCGCGAGACCCCCGAGGCGAGGGCGACGACGTCCGGGTGACGGGCCGCTATCGGCTCCAGGTTCTGTGCGATGAATCCACGGCCGACGATCTCCATGCTTGGTTCCTTCCGCAGTGTGTGACGGCTCACAGGATGTGACGACTCCGCAGGATGACAACTCCGCAGCAGGTGACGGCATTCTCCGGGCCCGGTCCCGCCCGCTCGCCGGGGCCTCCCGCCCACTGGTCGCGCCGGACCCGGCCGGGGGCCCGGCCGACGCCAGGGTTCCGGCATCTCGCCTCGGCCCGGCGCGATCCGCTCCGGGCACGGGCCCGTTGACCGGTCTTCTGACGGCCCCTGGTGACGGCCACGGGGGTCAGCGCGGCCGGCCCGACGCGGCGACCGCCTCCAACTCACGCACCGCCTCGGCGGGTTCGGGCTGCGCCGCGTTCTCCGCGCGCAGCGCGTCCGCCGCCAGCCGCCAACGGTCCTCGGCCAGCAGGGACTTCACGCAGCCCGCGATACCGGCGACGTCAACGGGCCGCGACCGGTGCGCGACTCCCGCGCCCACGGCCGCGATCCGCTCGGCGTTGACGACGTGCACCGGATCGTGCGGCATCATCACCTGCGGCACACCGTAGGCGGCCACCGTCAGCGAGGTGCCGCCGCCCCCGTGGTTGACGGCGACGGCGCACGTGGGCAGGAGAAGTTGAAGCGGCAGTTCGGCCACCACCCGCACCCCCTCGGGCACCGGGCCGAACCGCCGCCGGTCCGTGGCCTTGACCGTGGCCACGACCTCCACGCCACCGAGGGCGTGCAGGGCCCCGGCGGTGGCCGCCGCCGGGTAGTCCGACTCCCCCGACGTCGCCGTGTGCGACATGCTCCACGAGACACAGACCCGGGGCAGCGCGGCCGGCTCCAGCAGCCAGGGCGGTACGGGGCCGGGCCCGTTGTACGGGACGTAGCGCATGGCGATCCGGCCGGGCACCGGCTGCGTCTGGAGGCTGGGCGGAGTGGGATCGACAGTGGCGGCGGCCGGGTCCGCGCGCTCCTCGACGCCGAACGCGGCGTAGAGCCGGTGGAGTCCGTCGGGCCACTCGGCCGGCGGCAGCCCGTTGCCCAGGGAGCGGGCGGCGGCGGGCAGCGGACCCGACAGGTGCCGCACCAGCGGCGCCCCCACCGTAGCGGCGGCGAGCGCCGCCGCGAAGGCGACCGGATCGCCCACGACCAGTTGGGGCCGCCACGCGCGGGCGAAGGCCACGAGGTCATCGGCCTGGTGCGCGGCGTCGGCGACCAGCGCGGCGCGCCGCAGGTCCCTCAGCTCGGCGCGTACCGCACCGGGCAGGGCGTCCAGCCCCCCGAAGTCGGCGAGGGAACGGCCCGTCAGACGGCGCACCGCCTCGCTGGACTCGCGGATGCCGCCCAGGGTGTCGTAGGAACCGCCGGCGCTCACGGCCGGCAGTCCGGAACTCTCCACCATGCCGCGCAGCTGCGGCGGTACGGCGACCCGCACCTCGTGGCCCGCCGTACGCAGCGCCCAGGCGAGGGGAACCATCGCGTAGAAATGGCCCGCCGCGGCCAAAGGAACGAAGAGTACGCGCACATCCACTCCACTGTCGCCTGCCGAAAAGCGGTCACGTCGGCTCCGTGGGGGGCACGACGGAATACGCCGACAGAGCGAACCATTCAAGGGCAGCACATACCGCTAGCCCGTACATAAATCCCGGCATGCATTTCCCTAAAGCCCGCGGTGCTTTAGAGCCTGGCAAGCAGCCCCTTAGCTGCCCCGGCGACGCTCGCAATTCGATCCAGAAATGTCTTCGAACGGCCTCCCGGGGACCTCGTCGTCCGTCGTCCGGTCCCGGAAGGCCGTGGGGTAGGGGAGGTCGGCCCGCAACGATGGGTAGTCACCGCGCGCTTGAAGCCTCGGCACCATGCGGGTCGGCCGCGCCACGTGAGTCGGCGGCCCCGCGCGAGCCGGCCGTGTCGGATGAGCCGGTCCTTTCGGAGGAGGCCGCCTTTTCGGCGAAGGCCGCTTCTTCGGAGAGGGCGGCTGTGGCGGAGGAGGCGGCCCCTTCGCAGGAGGCGGCTGTGTCGGAGGAACTGACCGTGGCGGAGGAACTGACCGTGTCGGACGAAACAGCCCTGTCCGATGACCTGGCCGACGAGCCTCCCTTCGAGATCGCCATCGTGGGGCTCTCCTGCCGGCTCCCCTCCGCCCCCGACCCCGGCGCCTACTGGAGGCTCCTCCAGCGGGGCGAGAGCGCGATCTCGGACACGCTGGGCGCCCGGGCCGGCGACCCCGGCGCGGCGGTCCGTCACGGCGGGCTGCTGGAGAGCGTGGACGGGTTCGACGCGGAGTTCTTCGGCATCTCGCCCCGCGAGGCCGAGGGAATGGACCCGCAACAGCGGCTGATGCTCGAACTCGGCTGGGAGGCCCTGGAGGACGCGGCGCTCGTCCCCGGCGCGCTGCGGGAGACCCGGACCGGGGTGTTCCTCGGCGTCATGGCCGACGACTACGCGAACCTGCTGGCCCGGCACGGGCGTTCGGCGCTCAGCCATCACGCACTCGCCGGGACCGCGCGCGGCATCCTGGCCAACCGGCTCTCCTACATCCTCGGACTGCACGGGCCCAGCCTGACCGTTGACGCCGCGCAGTCCTCGTCGCTGGTCGCGGTGCACATGGCCTGCGAGAGCCTGCGCACGGGCGAGTCGGCGCTGGCCCTCGCCGGAGGCGTGAACCTCATCATCGGCCCGGACAGCACCGCCAGGACCCGCCGTTTCGGCGGCCTGTCCCCCGACGGCCGCTGCTACACCTTCGACGCACGCGCCAACGGGTACGTGCGCGGAGAGGGCGGCGGCCTCGTCGTCCTCAAGCCGCTCGACCGCGCGCTGGCCGACGGCGACCGCGTGTACTGCGTCATCCGGGGCAGCGCCGTCAACAACGACGGAGCCACCGACGGCCTGACCGTGCCGCACCCGGCCGGCCAGGAGGACGTCCTGCGCCGGGCCCTCCGGCGGGCGCGTACGGCACCCGAGGAGGTGCAGTACGTCGAACTCCACGGGACGGGCACCCCGGTGGGCGACCCGGTCGAGGCCGCGGCGCTGGGAGCCGCGTACGGGAGGGCGCGGGCCGGGGACGGGGACCGCACGGCGGACGAGGATCGCGCGGGGGACGAGGGCCGCGCGGGGGACGAGGGCCGCGCGGGGGACGAGGGCCGCGCGGGGGACGAGGGCCGCGCGGGGGACGAGGGCCGCGCGGGGGACGAGGGCCGCGCGGGTGCGGCGGAAGGTGACGGCGTTCGGACGGCGGAAGGTGGCGGGCGCCGGGCGCTGCGGGTCGGGTCGGTGAAGACCAACATCGGCCATCTGGAGGGCGCCGCGGGGATCGCGGGGCTCCTCAAGGCGGCGCTCAGCATCCGGCACCGGCAGCTTCCCGCGAGCCTCAACTTCACCGCGCCGCCTCCCGGTATCCCGCTGGACGAGCTGGGGCTGCGCGTACAGACCGCGACGGGTGACTGGCCGCGCGGGGACGCTCCGCTGACGGCGGGCGTCAGCTCGTTCGGCATGGGCGGCACCAACTGCCACGTCATCTTGTCCGAGGCGCCCGCGGAGGCTGCCGAAGCCGCCGCCGTCGGTGGAGGAGACGAGGTCGCGGGGCCGGTGGTGCCGGTGGTGCCGTGGCTGCTGTCCGGGCGGTCGCCCGCCGCGCTGCGGGCGCAGGCCGAGCGACTGCGCGACCACCTCTCTCTGGACGCGGCCGGGAGCCTGGACGGTGCCGGGAGCGACATCCGCGCGGTGGGATGGTCCCTGGCGACCACACGGACCGCCTTCGCTCACCGCGCCGTACTGCTGGGCCGCGACCGGACCGAACTGACGGCGGGGCTGGCGGCCCTCTTGTCGGGGGAGCCCTCCGGCAATCTCGTGACGGGCCCGCACGGCGGCGCGGTCACCAGCGGCGCGGGGGATGCCGGGGCGGGGGGTGCCGGGGCGGGCGGTGGTGGCACCGCCGTCCTGTTCACCGGGCAGGGCAGCCAGTACCCCGGCATGGGGCGCGAACTGTACGCCCGTGTCCCCTACTTCGCGGCCCGGTTCGACGAGCTGTGCGCGGCCTTGGACCGGCGGCTCGGCGAAGATCACATGCCCCTGCGCGAGGTCGTCTTCGCCGAGGACGGCACCCCGGAGGCGGAGCTGCTGCACCGGACCTCCTACACCCAGCCCGCGCTCTTCGCCCTGGAGACCGCGCTCTTCCGGCTCTGCGCCCATTGGGGGCTGCGCCCGGACCACCTGATCGGCCACTCCGTCGGCGAGCTGACCGCCGCGCACATCACGGGCGTCCTCTCGCTGGAGGACGCGGCCACGCTTGTCGCCGCGCGCGGGCGGCTGATGGAGGCGCTCCCGCCTGGCGGCGCGATGCTCTCGGTCGAGGCCACCGAGGCGGAGGTCCTGGAGACGCTGGAGACATCGCAGATCCAGGACACGCCGCAGACGCCTGGCGCGGGGCGGGTCTCGCTCGCCGCCGTCAACGGCCCGGCCTCGGTGGTGGTGTCCGGCGAGGAGGACGCCGTCGCCGGGCTGGCGGAGCTGTGGCGGGGGCGGGGGCGCAAGGTCAAGCGGCTGCGCGTCAGCCACGCCTTCCATTCGCACCTGATGGCGCCGGCGCTGGCGGAGTTCGACCGCGTCGCCCGTGGGCTGACGTACCACGCGCCCACGCTCCCCGTCGTCTCCAACGTGACCGGACGCGCCGCGACCGCCGCCGAGCTGTGCGACCCGGACTACTGGGTACGCCATGTCAGGGAGGCGGTGCGGTTCGCCGACGGCATCGCCACACTACGGGAGCTGGGCACCTCCCGCTATCTCGAACTCGGCCCCGGCGGCGTGCTGACCGGGATGGCCGGGTCCTGCCTGGCACCGGCCGTCCAGGGAGGCGGGGAGGCCCCCGCCTTGATCCCGACCCTCAGCACGCGGCGTCCCGACCCGGAGGCCGTCCTCACCGCGCTGGGGCACGCGTACGCGGGGGGCGCCGAGGTCGACTGGAGCGCGGTGTTCGGCGGGGCGGGCCGCACGGTGGAGCTGCCCACGTATGCCTTCCAGCGCACCCGCCACTGGCCCGCCGGACTCGAACTCGAACTCGGCCCCGGAATGGACGGGAACGAGACCACGGACGGTTCGGCGGGCTCGGCAGGTTCGGGAGGTTCGGGAGGTTCGGGAGGTTCGGAGGAGGACGCCGACCAGCCGGGAGGGTCGGAGGGTGCGGAACGGCCGGAGGACGGGGCCGGGACGGCCGGGACGACGCCGTGGCGCGGGCGGGTGGCGGGCCTCGGGCAGGCCGAGCGGCGGCACGCGGTGCTGGATCTGCTGCGCACCACGGCAGCCCTCGTCCTGGGACATGTGACCGCGCAGTCCGTCGATGTCCGGCGCACGTTCAAGGAACAGGGCTTCGACTCGGTCTCCGCCGTGGAGCTGCGCGACCGGCTGGCCACCGCGACCGGACTGCGGCTGCCCGCCGCCCTCGCCTTCAGCTACCCGACACCCGACGCCCTCGCGGAACACCTGTGCGCCGAGTTGGCCGCCGCCGCGGAGAACGGCACGGAGGACGGCACGGAGGACGGCACGGAGGACGGCGCCGGCTCCGAAGACGGCGCCGGGATCAGCGCCGGTACGCGGACCGGCCACGGCGCGCCCGCGGGCGGGGACTTCGCGGACACCGTCGGCGAGCCGCTGGCCATCGTCGGCATGGCCTGCCGGTATCCGGGCGGAGTCAGCTCGCCCGAGGAGCTGTGGCAGCTCGTCGCGGAGGGCAGGGACGTGATCGGCCCGTTCCCGACGAACCGGGGCTGGGACCTGGACGGGCTCTACGACCCGGACCCGGACACCCACGGCACCTCGTACGTACGGCACGGCGGCTTCCTGTACGACGCCGACCTGTTCGACCCCGCCTTCTTCGGCATCAGCCCGCGCGAGGCGACCGCGATGGACCCGCAGCAACGGGTGCTGCTGGAGGTCTCCTGGGAGGCGCTGGAGCGCGCGGGCATCGCACCCGACACGCTGCGGGACCGTCCCGCCGGGGTGTTCGTCGGCGTCACCGCGCAGGAGTACGGGCCCCGTCTGCACGAGGCGCCCGAGGGACTCGCGGGTCACCTGCTGACCGGCAGCACCTCCAGCGTCGCCTCCGGCCGCATCGCCTACACGCTGGGGCTGCGCGGACCGGCTGTCACCGTGGACACGGCGTGCTCGTCCTCCCTGGTGGCGCTCCACCTCGCCGCCCAGGCGCTGCGCGACGGCGAGTGCTCGCTGGCCCTGGCCGGGGGTGCGATGGTGATGTCCGGGCCCGGCATGTTCGTGGAGTTCAGCCGCCAGCGCGGGCTCGCCCCCGACGGCCGGTGCAAAGCCTTCGCGGCGGGCGCCGATGGCACCGGCTGGGCCGAAGGCGCGGGCATGCTGCTGCTCGAACGGCTCTCCGACGCCCGCCGCAACGGTCACCCCGTCCTCGCCCTCCTCAAGGGCTCGGCCATCAACCAGGACGGCGCCAGCAACGGCCTGACCGCACCCAACGGGCTGTCACAGCAGCACGTCATCCGCCAGGCGCTGGACAGCGCGGGGGTCGATCCCGCGCACATCGACCTGGTCGAGGCCCACGGCACAGGCACGGCACTCGGCGACCCCATCGAAGCGGACGCGCTCCTCGCCACCTACGGCCGGGCCCACTCGGCCGACCGCCCCCTGTGGCTGGGCTCGCTCAAGTCGAACATCGGGCACACGCAGGCGGCGGCCGGTGTCGGCGGCGTCATCAAAATGGTGCAGGCCATGCGCCACGGCGTACTGCCGCGCACGCTGCATGTGGACGAGCCGACGCCGCACGTGGACTGGTCCAGCGGAAACGTCACCCTTCTAACCGGTGACGAAAACTGGCCCCACACCGGACACCCCCGCCGCGCCGCCGTCTCCTCCTTCGGGATCAGCGGCACCAACGCCCACGTCATCCTCGAAGCCGCACCCGAAGCCCCCGCCGAAGAGCACCCCGAACCCTCAAACCTCCCTGTGCTGCTGTCCGGCAAGAACGAACCCGCGCTACGGGAACAGGCCGCGCAACTGGCCACGTTCATCAGCGAACGGCCCGAGGTTGATGTCGCCGAGATCGCCCGCACCCTGGCCACCTCACGCACCCACCACCCCCACCGGGCCGGCATCGTCAGCCAAGAACGCGAGGAGTTGCTGGAGGCGCTGGGCGCGCTGGCGAACGGCGAGCCGCACGCCTCGGTGGTGGAAGGGGTCGCCCCCGCCGAACCCGGGAAGACCGTGTTCGTCTTCCCCGGACAAGGCTCGCAATGGGCCGGCATGGGCGTAGAACTACTGGACTCCTCCCCCGTGTTCGCGCAAAGTCTGCGCGAATGCGCCGACGCCTTGAGTGCGCACGTGGACTGGAACCTGTTCGACGTCCTCCACGAACGCGACGGAGCACCCGGACTGGAACGGGTCGATGTCGTCCAACCCGCCCTCTTCGCCCTGATGGTCTCCCTGGCCCGCGTGTGGGAATCCCACGGCATCACAGCCGACGCCGTGATCGGCCACTCCCAAGGAGAAATCGCCGCCGCCCACATCGCCGGAGCCCTCACCCTCCACGACGCCGCACGCATCGTGTGCCTGCGCAGCCAAGCCCTGGTCACCCTCGCCGGAACCGGCGGCATGGCCTCCATCCCCCTCAACGCCGACGACACCACAACACGACTCACCCCCTACGAGGGCCTGTACGTAGCCGCACACAACGGGCCCCAAAACACCGTCATCTCAGGAGACCCCACAGCCCTCGCCGCCATGGTCACCGCATGCCACAACGACGGCATCCGCGCACGCACCATCGACGTCGACTACGCCAGCCACTCCCCCCACATCGAAAACCTCCACCACATCACCGAACTCCTCGACGGCATCACCCCCCACACCTCCCACACCCCCTTCTACTCCACCCTCACCGGAAACAAGCTCGACACCACCCAACTCACCCCCGACTACTGGTACAACAACCTCCGCCACCCCGTCCTCTACCAACAAACCCTCCAACACCTCAACAACGAAGGCCACCACACCTACATCGAAACCAGCCCCCACCCCGTCCTCACCACCC
>NZ_BAAARJ010000023.1:0-125075 GCF_039532135.1 Streptomyces axinellae | reverse complement strand
CGGGGCGCTGACCGGCGGTATGGCGTGGGAGGCGTTGAACAACATCGCCGCCGCGAAGGACCGTCCGCTGGTCATCGTCGTCAACGACAACGAGCGCTCCTACTCGCCCACCATCGGCGGCCTCGCCGACCACCTGGCCACCTTGCGCACCACCGACGAGTACGAACGGGTGCTGGCCTGGGGCAAGGGCGTCCTCCAGCACACGCCCGTGGTGGGCAGGCCGTTGTACGACTCCCTGCACGGCGCGAAGAAGGGCTTCAAGGACGCCTTCGCGCCGCAGGGCATGTTCGAGGACCTCGGGCTGAAGTACGTCGGCCCCGTGGACGGGCACGACATCGCCGCCGTCGAGTCCGCACTGCGCCGGGCGAAACGGTTCGGCGGGCCCGTGCTGGTGCACTGCCTCACCGAGAAGGGGCGGGGCTACGAGCCGGCGCTCGCCGATGAGACCGACCACTTCCACACCGTCAACCGGATGGATCCCGTCAACGGCGAGCCGGTCGAACCGTCGAAAGGCCGGTCCTGGACCTCCGTCTTCGGCGAGGAGATGGTGCGCCTGGGAGCCGAGCGGCCCGACATCGTCGCCGTCACGGCGGCCATGCTGCACCCGGTGGGCCTCGCCGATTTCGCCGAGGCGTACCCCGGCCGGACCTACGACGTGGGGATCGCCGAGCAGCACGCCGCCGTCTCCGCCGCCGGAATGGCAACCGGCGGGCTGCACCCGGTCGTCGCCGTCTACGCCACCTTCCTGGGCCGCGCCTTCGACCAGCTTCTGATGGACGTCGCGCTGCACCGCTGCGGCGTCACCTTCGTACTGGACCGAGCGGGGATCACCGGGCCCGACGGCGCCTCGCACCACGGAATGTGGGACATGTCCCTCCTCCAGATCGTCCCGGGGCTGCGGCTGGCCGCGCCGAGGGACGCCGAGCGGCTGCGCGAGGAACTGCGGGAGGCCGTGGCGGTGGAAGACGCGCCGACGGTGCTGCGGCTGCCCAAGGCGAGCGTGGCCGAGCCGGTCGAGGCGCTGCGCCGCGTGGGCGGTGTGGACGTGCTCAAAGAGGGCGACGGCGAGGATGTGCTGCTGGTCGCCGTCGGCGCGATGGTGCCCGCCTGCCTGAAGGCGGCGGCGCTGCTGGCGGAGCGGGGTATCGGCGCGACCGTCGTCGATCCGCGCTGGGTCAAGCCCCTGGACCCCGAACTGGTGCCGCTGGCCGAACGGCACCGGGCTGTGACCGTCGTCGAGGACAACGGGCGCACCGGCGGCGTCGGCTCCGCCGTCGCCGAGGCGCTGCGCGACGCGGGAGCCGAGGTGCCGCTGTGCTCCCTCGGGCTGCCGCAGCGCTTCTTGCCGCACGCCAAGCGCGAGGAACTGCTGGCCGAACTGGGGCTGACCCCCGTCGAGATCGCATCCCGTGCCGCACAGGAGCTGGCGCGCGCCCAGGAGCGGGAGCGGGTCAGGCGGGAGCGCTGGGAGGCGGAGAGGCGGCGGGACCCGGCCGGCGCACCCGCCCGCATGAGTGAAGGGAGCGTGGCGTGACCGGCTTCGACCTGACGAAGCTGCTTGCCGAACGAGGCGGCGAGCGCTATGAGCTGCACACGCGATATCTCAACCACCAGCTGCCGCGCATGCTGCACACCATCGGTTTCGACCGGAACTACGAGCGGGCCGAGGGCGCGTACTTCTACGACGACCAGGGCAACGACTACCTCGACATGCTCGCCGGCTTCGGCGTCATGGGCCTGGGCCGTCACCACCCCGTCGTACGGCAGGCACTGCACGACGTACTGGACGCGCAGCTCGCCGACCTGACCCGCTTCGACTGCCAGCCGCTGCCCGGACTGCTGGCCGAGCGGCTGCTGTCCAACGCGCCGGGACTGGAGCGTGTCTTCTTCGGCAACAGCGGCACCGAGGCCGTCGAGACCGCGCTGAAGTTCGCCCGCTACGCCACCGGCAGGCCGCGCGTCCTCTACTGCGCCCACGCCTTCCACGGGCTGACCACCGGCTCGCTGTCCGTCAACGGCGAGGACGGCTTCCGCGACGGATTCGCACCGCTGCTGCCGGACACCGCCGTCGAGCTGGGCGATCTGGACGCGCTGAAGCGGGAGCTGGCGGCGGGCGACGTGGCCGCGCTGGTCGTCGAACCCATCCAGGGCAAGGGCGTCCACGCGGCGCCGCCCGGCTATCTGGGCGCGGCCCGTGAGCTGCTGCACAAGCACGGGGCGCTGCTGATCGCCGACGAGGTGCAGACCGGGCTCGGCCGCACCGGGGACTTCTTCGCCTACCAGCACGAACTGGCCGGTCCTGACGTAGCGCCCGACCTGGTGTGTGTCGCAAAGTCGCTCTCGGGCGGCTATGTGCCGGTCGGGGCGACACTGGGCAAGGAGTGGATCTTCAAAAAGGTCTACTCCTCGATGGACCGGGTGCTCGTCCACTCCGCCAGCTTCGGCTCCAACGCGCAGGCCATGGCCGCCGGCCTGGCCACGCTCGCCGTCATGGACGAGGAACGGATCACCGAGAACGCCCGCCGCACCGGAGACCTGCTGCGCACCCGGCTGGCGGCCCTGGTGGACAAGTACGAGCTGCTGCACGAGGTGCGCGGCCGGGGGCTGATGATCGGTATCGAGTTCGGCAAGCCCCGGTCCCTGGGCCTGCGCAGCCGCTGGGCGATGCTCCAGGCCGCCCGCAAGGGCCTGTTCGCGCAGCTGGTGGTGGCTCCGCTGCTCCAGAAGCACCGGATCCTCACCCAGGTATCGGGCGACCACCTGGAGGTCATCAAGCTGATTCCGCCGCTGGTGGTGGGCGAGGCCGAGGTCGAGCGCTTCGTCGATGCCTTCACCCAGGTCATGGACGACGCGCACGGCGGCAGCGGCCTCATGTGGGAGTTCGGCCGCACCCTCGTCAAGCAGGCGGTCGCCAACCGCTGAGCGGGGTGGGGAGTCCGGGGCGTGGCTCGGCCCGGGCCCCGGGGTCAGTCCTCCAGCAGCCGGGACTGGAGGCGGGCCCGGGTCCGGGGCGAGAGCTTGAGCCCCTCCGTGAGGTAGGTGTCCACATCGCCCCAGGTCTGGTCGATGGTGGTGAACGCCGCGTGCAGATAGGCGGCCCGCGCGTCGAAGAGCGGCGCCAGCAGCTCCATGACCTCGGGCGACATCCCGGCGCTGGACTTCTCGCTGCGGCGCACCCGGTACCGGCGGTGCGGGGAGTTCGACTCCAGGTAGTCGGCCTCGATCGGGCCCCGCTCCACGCCCAGCGCCAGCAGCGTGATGGCTATCGAGAGCCCCGCCCGGTCCTTGCCCGCGGCGCAGTGCATCAGCGCGGGCACGCTGTCCTCGGCCAGTGCGTGCAGGATGCGGCTGTGCTCGGCGGTGCGGGAGGAGATCATCGTGCGGTAGGAGCTGGTCATCCGCGCGGCGGCCAGCCCGTCCCCCAGGATCGCGCGGAGCTGTTCCAGCTCGCCGTCCCGCACCATCTGCCAGAACTCCGCGCCGTCTGCCGGGTCCGACAGCGGGATGTTGAGGTTGCGCACGCCCGGCAGGTCGATGTCGGGCCCCTCCAGCGCCTGGTCGGCCTTGTTGCGGAAGTCGAAGACCGTGTGCAGGCCCAGGCCGCCGAGGAAGACCGTGTCCTCATCCGTCGCGTGCGCGAGGTGACCACTGCGGAAGAGCACGCCCTGGCGGACCCGCCGCCCGTCCGCTGTGGGCAGGCCGCCTAGGTCACGGAAGTTGCGCACCCCGGTCAGCTGCGGTTCGGCGGGCTGTCGGCTCACGGCTTCTCCTCGTTTCTGCGACGGCATCGCACCGACCATACGACACGGAATCTTCGCAGCTCCAGGGCTTGTCGCCGCAGGCCGGCCGACCCGCAGCCACTGCCGTATCCGCGCCGTACCCAGGCCCTGCCAGGCTGTCCCGGGGGCCGTGATGGCGCCGGGTGACGGCCGGGGCAGAATCGGCGGATGACCTTGGGTGAGCTGTTCTCGCGGGAACCGGAGGAGATCGCCCCTGGCGCGGTACACCTGCCGGACTGGCTGCCCGAGAAGGAGCAGCGCGAACTGCTGACGGCGTGCCGGGAGTGGGCGAGGCCCCCGGCGGGGCTGCGGACGGTGCGGATGCCAGGGGGCGGGGAGATGTCGGTACGCCAGCTGAGCCTCGGCCGCCACTGGTTCCCCTACGGTTACGCGCCGACCGTGGTGGACGGCGGGGGCGAGCGCGTCAAGCCGTTCCCGGGGTGGCTGGGGGAGTGGGCGCGGTCCGCCGTGGACGACGCCTCGGCCGTCCTGGCAGCCGGGTCCGGGCCCCGACCGGGGCCGGGGCGTGGGGCGTACGGGGAGGGGCCGTGCGCCGCCCCGTATGACATCGCGCTCGTCAACTTCTACGACGCCTCGGCGCGTATGGGCATGCACCGCGACAGCGATGAGCGCTCCGGTGAACCGGTCGTCTCCTTCAGCCTGGGGGACGAGTGCGTCTTCCGGTTCGGGACCGCCCGAGGACGGGGCAGGCCCTGGCGGGAGGTGGTGCTGCGCAGCGGCGACGCGTTCGTTTTCGGCGGTCCCAGCAGGCTCGCGTACCACGGGGTGCCCCGTACGGAGGCGGGCACGGCGCCCGCCGCGCTCGGGCTGGACGGGCGGGTCAACGTGACGGTGCGGGCCTACTGAACTGCCCCGCGCCGAACCCCTGTTCAGCCCCCGTCGAGTCCCTGTTCCCCCCTGCCGGTCCCCTGCCGAACCCCGCCTGAGAGGCATGCGAAGGGGCGCGTGGGGGAGAGGGCGGGGGCGTGAGGGGGCAGGCGGGGGGCGCGGGGGGTCAAGCGGAAACCTGGGCTCTCACTCGTTGGGAGCTGGCGAGGGGTGGCGAATACCCCGTCCCGGCCGGTCAGGGGGCATCGCGAGAGCTAGCGTGGCGACGGCTCCGTCACCCCCGCACCTCCGCACCCCTCAACTCCCTCCGAGGACCGCATGCCTGAACCCCCGAGCTACACGGCGCAGACAGGAACGGGAACCTCCGGTACCGCTTCCGCGGATGTCGCTCCGTCCGGGTCCCCCGGCGCGAGCGGCGAGCGGCGGCGGCACGGCCGGGCTTCCGCACGCGAGAGCGCCGGCGACGTGGCGGTGCGCCGCCGCCTGGTCCGGCTGGCCGTGCTGCCCGCGGGGCTGGTCGCGGTCGCCGGCGCCGCCGTGGTCGCCTATGTGCTGCGGCTCCGGGGCGGGATCGAGGTCACGGCCGTCCCGGGGCCCGGCGCCCTGGGCGCTCCCGTCTGGGGCGTGCTGGCGGGCAGCCTGCTGCTGGTCTGCGCGGTGATCGTGACCGCCGCCATGCTGGCCTCCTCCGAGGCGCGCGGCACCGTTGAGCGGTGCACCGCGCTGCGCCGCTCCACCGCACGCGGACAGAGCGAGATCGAGTCGATGCTGCGCGCGCTGGAGCGTGGCGAGCGCCCCGCACCCCGCAGCCCGGCCCCCGAGGGCGAGCCCGCGGGAGACGTGCTGGACCTGCTCTCCTACGAGGCGGCGTTCGCCCGGCGCGGCGCCGAGGCCGCGGTCGCCGAGGCGGCGGCGCTGGTCCGCGGCACGTACAGCGGCAGCGAGGAGAAGGTGGAGGTCTTCGTCAACCTCGCCCGCCGCTTGCAGTCCCTGGTGCACCGGGAGATCGAACTGCTCGACGAGCTGGAGAACGAGGTCGAGGACCCGGACCTGCTCAAGGGCCTCTTCCACGTCGATCATCTGGCCACCCGCATCCGGCGCCACGCGGAGAACCTCGCCGTGCTCGGCGGCGCCGTCTCCCGGCGCCAGTGGACCCGCCCGGTCTCGATGACGGAAGTGCTGCGCTCCGCCATCGCGGAGGTCGAGCAGTATCCGAGGGTCAAGCTCGTGCCCCCCCTCGAGGGCACGCTGCGCGGGCACGCGGTGGCGGACGTCATCCATCTGCTCGCCGAACTCATCGAGAACGCCACTAATTTCTCCGCACCCCAGACCCAGGTGCTCCTGCGCGCCCAGTACGTCACCGCCGGACTCGCCGTCGAGGTCGAGGACCGGGGGCTGGGCATGACGGCGGGAGAGCAGAGCCATATGAACGCGGTGCTCTGCGAACCCGGCCGGATCGACGTCCCCGGCCTGCTGCGGGACGGCCGTATCGGGCTCTTCGTGGTCTCGGCGCTGGCTCGGAGGCACGGCGTCGTCGTACAGCTCCAGAGCAACATCTACGGCGGCGTCCAGGCCGTACTCGTGCTGCCCAAGGGACTGCTGGGGGACCCCGGCGAGGGAGCCGGGAAGGCAGGGGTTGCCGGCGTCGCAGGCGATGCCGCGAGCCGGACCGGGACCGCGAGCGGCCCCCCGACGGGGCCGGTGCGAGCCGGGGCCGCCGCCGTTCCGGCGCAGGCGGGCGCGGGCCGGGAGGACGCGGGCTCGCCGTCCGCCGGGTCGCAGCGGGGGCCGGCGCCGCGCCAGGAGCAGGCCGACGGGCAGCCGGTGCCCGTGTGTCCGGCCGAGGGCGTACCGCATCCGGCCGTGGGGGTGCCCGACCCGCGGCCCCGCTCGCAAAGCCGCACCCGGTCCCCGCACGGCCACCGGCGGGAGACGGTGCCACCCGTCCGCCCCGACCAGTCATGGACGTATGACGAACAGCCGCCCGCCGTGCCCCCGGGGGCCCCGACGCGCCGGTCCTCGGCGCGGCCCGCGACGGGCGAGCAGACGGAGGCGGTCGCGGCCGACCCGCGCGGCGGGCGGCGCTCCCGGGGGAGGGGCGGGGAGTTCTGGGAGGGCGGCGACGAACCGTGGGGGAGCGCCGGTGAGCAACAACCCGGCAACGGCCGCCCCCTGTTGCCCAAGCGCCGCCGCCAGGAACACCTGGTGCCCGAACTGCGCGATCCGCCGCCCGCCCGTCTGGGCTCCCGCGCCGAGGCGATCGCCGCAGAGGGCCACGACCCGGGGCTGATGGCGGCCTTCCGGCGGGGTACGAGCCTGGCCCACGACGCGTGCGAGACCGATGAGGGAGGCCCGGGAACCGGTGGCGCGGCCCGCTCCGCCCGGACGCCGGGGCGACCCGACACCCGGGGGCGGCCCGATGTCACCGGGCCGCTCGGCGCCCGTTCGCCGCTCGGCGCCTCGGGGCCGCCCGGCCTGTCCGACCGCCCCGGTCATCCCGATCGCCCCAACCGCCCCGACCGCCCCGATCTCACCGAGGGATCCGACCCCGCCGCGGGCGGGGCCCCCGGTGCTTCGTCCCCCGCCTCCGACGGGGACACCTCACGCCCCGCCCTCTAGCGTGGCCCGCCCTCAAGGAGAAGAACGCGATCATGGTGAGCGAAGCCCCGGTGGCGCAGAACACCGACCTCTCCTGGCTGTTGACCGGCCTGGTGCAGCGCGTACCGCATACCACCAGCGCGCTGCTGCTGTCGGTGGATGGGCTGGTGAAAGCCGCGCACGGCCTGGAGCCCGACACCGCCGACCACATGGCGGCCCTCGCCTCCGGCCTCTACTCCCTGGCCCGCAGCGCGGGGGTCCGGCTCGGGGAGGGCGGCGAAGTGCGGCAGGTGGTGGTGGAGCTGGAGGTCTCGCTGCTCTTCGTCTCCACGGCGGGACAGGGCGCCTGCCTGGCGGTGCTCGCGGACCGCGAGGCGGACGCCGCGGTGCTGGGCTACGAGATGGCGATGCTGGTCAAGAGCGTCCGGCCCTGTCTGGCGTCCCCCGCACGGCAGCGCGTGGGGCACTGAGGCCGCCGATGCGCACTCCCCAGCAGGGCCCCGGCAGCCCCCGCCAGGCACGCGGGGGCCACCCGGCAGGGCCGGACGCCGCTGGAGCGCGGGTGGCGCCCCCGCTGCTGGACGAGGACGCCGGCCGCTTGGTGAGGCCGTACACCGTCTGTGGGGGACGGACCAGGCCCAGCGCGCACTTCGACCTGATGACCCTGGTACGGGCCACCGGCGCGCGCCCGCAGGGCTATCTGGGACCCGACCACATCCAGGTGCTGGGCCTGTGCGGCGGCCCGGTCCCGGTGGCCGAACTCGCGGCGCAGATACGGCTGCCCGCCGTCGTCACCAAGGTCCTGCTGTCGGACCTGGCCGACTGCGGGGCGATCTCCGCCCGGGCCCCCGCCCGCGCGCCGCTGGGCCCCGACCCGACCGACCGAGAACTGCTGGAGGCGGTGCTGGATGGGCTCCGTAGACGACTCTGAGCCGCACACGCGGCCCGGCGATCCCTTTCCCACGGCGCTGAAGATCCTGGTCGCGGGAGGCTTCGGGGTCGGCAAGACGACCTTCGTCGGTGCCGTCAGCGAGATCGAGCCGCTGAGCACCGAGGAACTGCTCACCCAGGCCAGTGTGGGCACGGATGACCTGACCGGGGTGGAGGACAAGGCGACGACGACCGTGGCCATGGACTTCGGCCGCATCTCCCTCGGCACCAAGCACGTCCTGTACCTGTTCGGCACCCCCGGCCAGGAGCGCTTCTGGTTCCTGTGGGACGAGCTGTGCGCGGGGGCGCTGGGCGCTGTGGTGCTCGCCGACACCCGCAGGCTCGAACACTGCTTCTCCGCCGTGGACTTCTTCGAGCGCAGAGGCATCGGCTTCATCGTCGCCGTCAACGAGTTCGACGGCTCCTTCCGCTACGCCCCCGAGGAGGTACGTGCCGCGATGGACCTCAAGCCGGAAGTGCCGGTCGTGCGCTGCGACGCCCGGCACGCCAGCTCCGGCACGGGAGTCCTGGTCTCACTGGTGCAGCATCTGATCGACACATGGAGCCCGTATGCCCCCGACGTCCTTCGACCCCACGAGCCACCTCCTCCTCACTCCTGAAGACGCCGAGGCGCCGCGCCGTGTCGTCAGACTGCGGGAGCTGGGGCTCGGCGAGGCACCGCTGCCCGAGTTCGACGAATTCGCGCGCAGGCTGGCCGGGATGACCGGGGCGCCGTACGCGATGGTCAACTTCATCGACGAGCACCGGCAGTACTTCGCCGGCCTCTACGCTCCCGCCACGGGCCGGGCCGTCGAGCTGGATCCCCGCGAGGCCGAGTCCGCCAGGCCGGGCCGGGTGATGGCACGCGACCACGGTTACTGCCCGCACGTGGTGGTGCGCCGCAAGGCGCTGGTGCTGGAAGACGTGTGCGACTACCCGCGCTTCGCGGGCAACCCCGTCGTGGACGAGATCGGCATCCGCTCCTACCTGGGCGCGCCGCTGATCGACCGTACGGGCATGACGCTCGGCACCGTGTGCGTGGTCGCCCAGGAACCCAGGCCCTGGGGACGCCAGGGGCTGAAGACCATCAAGTCGATGGCGGCCGAACTGGTGGAGCGGATCCACCAGCGCGAGGCAGGGGCTGCGACACGAGGCTGAACGGGCCTGCCGCGGTGGGCAGTACCGGGGAGGGGCGGGGCGCAGCCGTCGGGGGCCGCACCGCGACGAGCTAGGACTTCTTCCGGGGCGCGCGGCCGGAATGTACATGGGCGCGCGCCCCCTGCATGTCGAACAGGACGAGCAGCTCCACCGCTCCGCCGTCCGCGCTCCCCAGCCAGTGCGGCAACGAGGTGTCGAACTCGGCGGCGTTGTCGGCCCGCACCGTCCAGTCACGCTCTCCCACCACCAGCCGCAGGGTGCCGCTGAGCACGTACAGCCACTCGAAGCCCTCGTGGGTCTGCGGTGTCGGTTCGAGCGGCTCCGGCCGCGCCGGGATGATCATTTTGAAAGCCTGTGTGCCGCCCGGCCGCCGGGAGAGGGGCACGAACGTCATCCCGAACCGCCGGATCGGCTTCAGGTGGATCCGGGGGTCGCCGGCGCGCGGGGCGCCCACGAGATCGTCCAGCGGGACGTCGTAGACGTGGGAGAGCCGCAGCAGCAGTTCCAGGGTCGCCCGGCGTTGGCCGCTCTCCAGGCGGGACAGAGTGCTTTCGGACACTCCGGTGGTCGCGGACAGGCCGGCCAGGGTGATGTCGCGCGTATGCCGGAGCGCACGCAGCCGGGGCCCGACCGTGTCGAGCACGTCTTCCATTGCGGGGTCCATGGGTCCAGCTTGCCGAAACGGCAAGGATTCGCGCCACTTCGCGGTACCCCGGCCGACACTGGCCGCATCGAAACCGAGGGAAAAACCGAGGGAAAATCGAGGGAAGGGGAACCCGATGGACAGCTCCGATGCGGCACGGTACTGGAACGCGGTGTACGCGGAGCGGCCCGCGGCCGCCGATCCGCAGCCGAACGTCCGCCTCGTCGAGACGGTCACCGGACTGCCGGCGGGGGACGCGCTGGATCTCGGATGCGGTGGCAGCGGTGACGCGCTGTGGCTCGCGGACCGGGGCTGGCAGGTCACGGCCCTCGACATCTCCGCCGTGGCGGCCACGAGGCTCGCCCGGCGGGCCCGCGCGATCGGCCTGAGCGACCGGATCACCGCCGAGCAGCACGACGTACGCTCCTCGCTGCCCGCACGGGAATTCGACCTGGTGACCGCCCACTACTTTCACACCCCCTACGAGCAAGACCGGACGGTCACCCTCCGCTCCGCCGCCCACCAGTTGCGTGCGGGCGGGTGGCTGCTGGTCGTCGATCACGGATCGACAGCGCCGTGGTCGTGGAACCAGGACCCGGAGGTCCGGTATCCGGCCCCCGGGGAGGTCGCCGCCGCGCTGGACCTCTCCACCGAGCGCTGGAAGGTCGAACGCGCCGATATGCCGCACCGGATCGCGACCGGTCCCGACGGAAGCACCGCCGAGGTCATCGACCACGTCCTGCTCATCCGCCGTACGCACTGACCGCGCGCGGCCCCGCGCACGCCTGCCCCATGCACACGCACACACGCACAACAGGCACAAGGAGAACGTCGTGACCGCCGCATCCCGCCGCCGTGACACCCCGCCGCCCCGTACCGCCGACAGCGAAGCGGAGGTGCTGCGCGGATTCCTCGACTATCTGCGCGAGTCGGTCGCCACCAAGGTCGAGGGAGCCGCCGAACCGCAGGTCCGGGCGTCGGCGGTGCCCTCGGGCACGAGTCTGCTCGGCCTGCTCACCCATCTGATCGCCGTCGAGAAGATGATGTTTCTCGGCGAGAGGGCGACCGACTGGCCAGCGACGTTCCGGCCTGCCCCGCACGACAGCGTCGCCGACGTCGTGGCCCGGTACCGGGAGACCGTCGAGCGCGCGAACGAGGCTCTCGACGCGTGCACCGATCTCGGCACGCCGCTTCCCCGGCCGGGGCGTACGGACCAGGCGCCGAGCGTGCGCTGGGCCCTCACCCACATGATCGAGGAAACCGGTCGCCACGCGGGGCACGCGGACATCCTCCGCGAACTCGTCGACGGCTCCACCGGGCGCTGAACCTCGGCGATCCGAAGCCATGTCGACCTGGGGCCCCGACGGCCTGTCCCTCAGTGGCCCGAGGCCGCCAGCCGGTGCGACCAGGAGCCCTTCGCGGTGCCCAGGGCGGTCTCGGCCAGGCGCAGGAGCTGGATGTCGGAGGTGCCGGCGGGGGCGAAGAGGTGGTGCGCGTCGCGCAGGAAGCGCTCCACGGGCCGGTCGGTGAACAGTCCGCAGGCGGCGTGGATCTCCATCGCGGTGCGGGCCGAGTCCAGCGTGTACTCCACGTTCACCAGCTTGGCGTTCATCAGCTCCGCGTCGCACGCGGCACCCTGGTCCAGCAGGTGCACTGCGTGGTAGGCGGCGAGCCGGGCCGTCATCAGCCGGGACTGCATCTGGCCGAGCTTGAGTTTGACGGTGCCCAGCTCCGAGAGAGGGGCGCCGTAGCGCTCGCGCTGGGTGCAGAAGGCCACCGTCTCGTCCAGGATCGCCTGGTGGAGGCCGAGGGAGACGGCGGTGAGATTGGCGCGGCCGTACAGGACGCTGGAGGAGTAGGCGACCGCGAGGCCGTCCCCCTCCTCGCCGATCCGGTTGGCCGCCGGGATACGGCAGTTGTCGAAGACCAGCTCTCCGAAGCTGAAGCCGTGCAGGCCCATGGTGGGCCGCTGTTCGGCCAGGCCACAGCCGGGGCGGTCGGCTTCGACGAGGAAGGCCGACAGGCCGCGCGAGCCGGGGCCGGTCCGGGCGACGACGCCGTGCAGGTCCCCCACGTGGGAGTTGCCGACGTATACCTTGCGGCCGTTCAGGAGGTAGTGGTCTCCGCGCCGTTCGGCGGTGCTGGTCATGCCCAGGACATGGCCGCCGGAGCCGGGTTCGGTCACGGCGATGGTCGGCAGGCAGTCGCCGGCGGCGATCGCGGGGAGCCAGTCCTTCTTCTGCGTCTCGTCTCCGAAGTGGACGATTTTCGCGGCCCCCAGCTGGGATGCCTGCGCCATGGCGCCCATCGCCCCGCTCTGCCGGGACAGTTCCTCGATGATCACGGTCTTGGCGAGGTGGCCGGCGCCCATCCCGCCGTACGCGCGCGGCACCGTCACCCCGATCCAGCCGCGCCGGGCAATGCGCCGGGAGACCTCCTGGCAGACCGTGCGGGACGCCTCCATCTCCGGGACCCGGGGGCGCACCTCCCGGTCGGCGAAGTCGCGCACCTCGGCACGTAGCCGGGTGTGCCGGGGAGCTGTGAAGTAGCTGTCCATGACGAGCCCTCCTCCCAGATGGCCGCCGCCGGCCGGGCCGGCGGGGGCTGCGGGCTGCGATTCCGGCTGAGCCGGTGGTGCGCGGGCAGGGGAGGGGCGCGCGGTCCCGTTGCGCGGTTTCGGTGCGCGATCTTCCAGCGCCCTCGACGCCCCGGGGAGCATTACCCAGTGGCATGGCACCGTTACCCTCTGGGACTGGCGTGCGGGTGGGTGCGGGGGCGCCCGGTAGTGATGTGGGAGCGGGAAAGGGGCTGTGCGAAAGCGTTGATATCCCTTGAACCCTGTGGTGTCTTGTGAGCTATGGAAGCCAAGCCATGGGCACGACGGAGTTTTCTGACGGCAAGTGGCGGTGTTCTCGCAGGGTGGGCCGCCCTCGGTGAACAGAAGGCGGCCTTCGCCGCCGACAGCGGACCGAAGGGCGGCGGAGCCGGGAAGGAGTGGGACGCTGACCCGACCACCTTCGCGGTCAACCGTGAACCGGCGCGCACGGCGCTCGTGCCGTACCAGGACACTGCCTCCGCACTCCGGGGAAATCGCGCCGCCTCGCCCTACTACCGCTCACTGAACGGCAATTGGCGCTTCCGCTGGTCCGAGAACCCGGACAAGCGGCCCGTGGGCTTTCACCTCCCCGGTTTCGACGACAGCGACTGGGACCGCATCCCCGTACCGTCCAACTGGGAGATGCACGGCTACCGCGAGCCGATCTACCTCAACATCGCCTACCCGTGGACGGGCTACGAGCGGCCCGAACCGCCGCACGTGCCACAGGACTTCAACCCCGTCGGCTCCTACCGGCGCACCTTCACCGTGCCGGACGACTGGCGCGGGCGCCGCACCCTCCTGTCCTTCCAGGGCGTGAAGTCGGCCTTCTTCGTGTGGGTGAACGGGCAGCGCGTCGGATACAGCGAGGACAGCTACACCCCGGCCGAGTTCGACATCGGCGAGTGGCTGCGCGAGGGCGACAACACCCTCGCCGTCGAGGTCTACCGCTGGTCGGACGGCAGTTGGCTGGAGGACCAGGACATGATCGACCTGTCCGGGATCTTCCGGGAGGTCCACCTCTACTCCGTCCCCCGTGTCCACCTGCACGACGTCGAGGTGCGCACCGCCTTCGACGGCGCCCGCACCCGCGCCGGCCTGAACGTCCATGTGCGGGTGCGCGACACCACGGGAGGGGCCGCGGGCGCGTACACCGTCACCGGCACGCTCTACGACGCCGAGGGCCGGGAGACCGACGCCGGCCCGCTCAGCGGCAGCGTGGAGCCGCCGGCTTCCGGCACGGCGGCGGTGGTGCTGACCGGGAAGGTGCGCGGGCCGAAGCTGTGGTCGGCCGAGAGCCCCAGCCTCTACACGCTCGTCCTGAGTGTGCGGGCACCCGGCGGGGAGCGCACCGAGGTCCAGCGGGTGCGCTTCGGTTTCCGCGAGATCACCTTCGGGCCCGGCGCCCTGGAGATCAACGGCAAGCCCCTCGTGCTGACCGGCACCAACCGGCACGAGACCGACCCGGTGCACGGTCAGGCCGTGCCCGAGGAGGTCATGCTGCGCGACATCCGGCTGATGAAGCAGCACAACATCAACGCCGTCCGCACCTCGCACTACCCCAACGCGCCGCGCTGGCTGGAGCTGTGCGACGAGTACGGCCTCTACGTCGTCGATGAGGCGAACGTGGAGTCCCACGAGGTCCGCGACGACCTGCCCGCCTCGCTGCCCGAGTGGAAAGCCGCCTGCCTCGACCGGGCGCGCAGCATGGTCGAGCGCGACAAGAACCACGCGTGCGTCGTCATATGGTCCCTGGGCAACGAGGCGGGCCAGGGCGACAACTTCCGCGCGATGGCCGACTGGATCCACGAGCGGGACGATTCCAGACCCGTGCACTACGAGGGCATGAACGCGGTGGCCGACATCGAGAGCCGCATGTACGCGCCGCCCGCCGAGGTCGAGAAGTACGGAAAATCCGGCAACCCCAAGCCGTTCCTGCTGTGCGAATACGCGCACTCCATGGGCAACAGCACCGGCAACTTCCAGGAATACTGGGACATATTCGAGCGCTACCCCAACCTCCACGGCGGCTTCATCTGGGACTGGGTGGACCAGGCCATCACCCGCCCCGTCCCCGGAGACCCCTCGCGCACCTATCTCTCCTACGGCGGCGACTGGGTGCCCGGATATCCGACCGACAAGAACTTCTGCTGCAACGGCGTCGTGCGCGCCGACCGGGAGCCGGACCCCGAACTCCAGGAGGTCAAGCACGTCTACCAGCGCGTCTCCTTCCGAGGCGGCGGTGGGGGCGCGGTGGCGCGCGGCGAGGTCGAGATCAGCAACAAGCAGCTGTTCACCGGGCTCGACGCCTACGAACTGCGCTGGCAGGTCACCCGCGACGGCGAGCGCCTCCAGCACGGCGGCCTGCGCCCGCCCCGCACGGAACCCGGCGGCAGCAGCACTGTGCACCTCCCGCTCCAGCGCCCCGCGCGGTCGGCTCCCGGCGCCGAGTACTGGCTCGACCTCTCCCTCGTCCTGCGCCGCGACACCGCCTGGGCGAAGGCCGGGCACGAGGTCGCCGGAGGGCAGCTCCAGCTCACCGACTGGCAGCGGCCCGCACCCGGGGAGCCCGACCCGGAGGGGCTGCCACCGGTCGAGGTGGCGGAGACCGGCGACGCGGTGACCGTCAGCGGACGCGACTTCACCCTCACCCTCGACAAGTCCACCGGCACACTCACCGACTTCCGGCACCGGGGCACCCGGCTGCTCACCGAGGGGCCCGTGCCCAACTTCTGGCGGGGGCCGACCGACAACGACATCGGCCGCAAGTTCCACCAGACGGCGAAGACCTGGAAGGAGGCGGGCGGCAAGCGGACGACCGATTCGGTGCGCACCTCCCGCGAGGGCCGCTCCGTCGTCCGGATCGAGGTGCGCGCCACCTTGCCGACCGCGCCCGCGACCTCCTCGTACACCACCGTCTTCACGGTGCGCGGAGACGGCGAGGTCCGCGTCGCGCACACGCTGGAGCCGGGCAAGGGGCTGCCCGATCTGCCGATGGTCGGTGCGCTGCTGACCCTTCCCGAGCGCTACGGCGCCTTCGGCTGGTACGGGCGCGGGCCGCAGGAGAACTACCAGGACCGGAAGACCGGGGCCAGGG
This sequence comes from Streptomyces axinellae, assembly GCF_039532135.1. Classification (NCBI taxonomy): domain Bacteria; kingdom Bacillati; phylum Actinomycetota; class Actinomycetes; order Kitasatosporales; family Streptomycetaceae; genus Streptomyces; species Streptomyces axinellae. The sequence continues at coordinate 109,425 of NZ_BAAARJ010000023.1, read as the reverse complement.
TGGGGCACTACCGCTCCAGCGTGGCGGACCAGTTCACGCCGTATGTGCGCCCGCAGCAGTGCGGCAACGTCACCGATGTGCGCTGGGCCACGCTCACCGCCAAGGACGGCACCGGATTGCGCGTCGAGTCCGAGGGCAGGGGGCAAGGGGAGCAACTGGAGCTGAGCGCACTGCGGTTCACCCCGTTCGACCTGGACGGCCCCGGGCACCCCTACGAGCTGAAGCCGCGCGAGGCAACCGTCCTGGGCGTCAACCACCGGCAGATGGGCGTCGGCGGCAACGACTCCTGGGGTGCTCCGCCGCTGGAGGAGTACCTCCTTCACGCGGACCGGACCTACCGCTACGGTTACCGGCTGCGCGCGGCGGGATGATCCGCCGCGGCCGGGGAGCGGAAGCGCGAAGGGGCTTGCTGTGCTGGATGTGAGGGAACGGCGCGACGATTTCACGACCGTGGCGGACGGGACGCGGGTGGCCACCTACACGTGGCTGCCCGGGGGCGGAGTGCGAGCCCTGGTCCAGATCGCACACGGCGCCGCCGAACACGCCCAGCGCTACGACGGGTTCGCCCGCTTCCTGACCGGCAGCGGCTACGCCGTGGTCGCCTCCGACCACCGGGGCCACGGCGCGACGGCGCAGCACACCGGCGGCTACGGCGCCGTGGGCGCCGAGGGCTGGCGCAGCACGGTCGCCGACCTCAAGGAGATCGGCGACCGGGTGCGCGCCGAGATCCCCGAGGGCACCCCGTTCTTCTTCCTCGGGCACAGCATGGGCTCCCAACTGGCCCGCGACTACGCCCAGGAGCACGGGCAGGGGCTGAGCGGGCTGGTGCTCTCGGGCACGTTCCGCTCGCTGCCGGGCAGCGAGGCCGAGCGCGACCTCGCCCGGCTGGAGGCCGAGATCGCCGAGGGCGGCCGGGATGCGGCCAGTGACTTCACCGCCGAGCTGTTCAGCTCCTTCAACGACGCCTTCGCGCACCGCACCGGCTTCGAATGGCTCTCCCGCGACGAGGCCGAGGTCGATCGCTACGCCCAGGACGAGCGGTGCGGCTTCGCCTTCAGCGCGGGGCTCTCGCGCGACTGGGTCCTCGGCTCCCGCAAGATCAACGACCCGGCCCAGCTCGCCAGGGTGCCGCGCGAGCTGCCCGTCCATATCGCCGTGGGCGAACTGGACCCGTGCAACCAGGGCATGACGCTCGTCTACGAACTCCTGGAGGACTACCGCTACGCGGGGCTGCGCGACCTGACCTGGCGCGGCTACCCGGGGGCGCGGCACGAAATCCTCAACGAGACCGACCGGGAGACGGTGCGGGCCGACCTGCTGGAGTGGTTCGAGGCGCACCTGACGGCAGGCGGCTGAGCGGGAACGCCGGGGGCCCGCGGCGGCCACGGCGAGAACCGCGGGCGCGGCACCCGCCTCACCCGCTCACCCTGTGGTGGCCCAGTCCTTGGCGAACTCGGCGGCGGCGGACGGCCGCGCGTAGTACCAGCCCTGCGCGGTGTCGCACCCCAGGTCGCGCAGCTGGTCGGCCTGATGCTCGGTCTCCACGCCCTCCACGGTCACCGCGAGCCCCAGCGCGTGCGCCAGCGAGACGATGCCCTCCACGAAGGTGACGTCCACCGGGTCGGAGGGGTGGCGCTGGAGCCCCTGGGTGAAGGAGCGGTCCAGCTTGAGGGTGGTGGCGGGCAGCTTGCGCAGGTTGGCGAGGTTGGAGTAGCCCGTGCCGAAGTCGTCCAGGGCGATGTCCACGCCCAGTTCCGCCAGCTGCCACAGCGGCTTCAGCTCGTCCTCGTCCGCTCCTATCAGCGCGCTCTCGGTGACCTCCAGGCACAGTGAGGACGGTGGGACCCCGGCGGCCTCCAGGACGGCGATGGTGTCGGGCACCAGGTCCGGGTGGTGCAGCTGGCGCGGCGAGAGGTTGACGTTCACCCGCAGCGGCTGTCCGCCCGCCCAGGTGGAGGTCTGGGCCACGGCCTGCTCCAGCACCCAGCGGCCCAACGGCACGATGAGCCCGGTGTGTTCGGCCAGTGGGATGAACCGGTCGGGGCCCAGCCTGCCGTGCACCGGATGCTTCCAGCGCACCAGCGCCTCGGCGCCGTCCACATGACCGTCGCTCATCCGGATGAGCGGCTGGTACTCCAGGAAGAACTCGTCGCGCTCCAGCGCTGCGGGCAGGTGGTTGGTGAGGCTGTGCCGGTCTATGGCACGCGCGTCCGAGTCGGGGTCGGCCAGCTCGTAGCGGTTGCCGCCGGCGTCTTTGGCGCGGTACATCGTGATGTCGGCGCTGCGCATCACCTCGGCCGGGTCCAGTTCCTTGGAGGGGCCCTCGACGATGCCGATGCTGGCGCGCACCGACAGCTCGCGCCCGTCCACGGCGATGGGGGTGGCCAGCGCGGCCAGCGCGGCGCGCGCCAGCGCGGTGACCTCCTCGCGGTCGGCCGGGTCGGAGATCAGGATGACGAACTCGTCCCCGCCGATGCGGGCCACCAGGTGGGCGGGCACGGTGGTGCACGACTGGAGGCGCTCGGCGACGGAGATGAGGAGCTGGTCCCCGACGGCGTGCCCCAGGCTGTCGTTGACGGTCTTGAAGCCGTCGATGTCGAGGTAGCACAGCCCGAAGCGCTTCATCCCGCTGCCCGGCGCCAGGATCCGGTCGAGGCGTTCGGCGAACAGCGTGCGGTTGGGCAGCCCGGTCAGCTCGTCGTGGGTCGCCTCGTAGCGCAGCCGCAGGTGGAGCAGGCGGCGCTCGGTGATGTCCTCCATGAGCGCGAGCTGGTAGCGGGGCTCGCCCTCGGCGTCCCGCAGCAGCGAGACGGTGAGGTTGGTCCACAACACCGTGCCGTCCGGGCGCTGGTAGGGCTTCTCGACGCGGAAGTGGTCGCGCTCGCCCCGGGCCAGCTCCCGGTGGAGCCGCCACACCTCCGGGGCGTCGTCGGGATGCACCCAGTCGTTGATGTTGCGCCGGCGCATCTCCTCCTCCGAGTGGCCGAACATCCGGGCGAGGGCGCCGTTGGCGTCGCGCAGCCGGCCGTTCATGTCGGCGATGCCGATGCCGATGGTGGCGTCCTTGAAGACGGTGCGGAAGCGGGTCTCCGAGGCGTGCAGCGCTTCTCCGACGGCCGATTGGGCGGCGAGCGCGGCACGGGAGAGCGCCTCTTGTTCGGCGAGGGTGCGCTCGCGCACGGCGCGGGTGAAGCCGGCTGCCATGGCGTGCTGGAGCCTGGCACTGCGCGATCTGGCGTCGTCCACGCTGAGCAGTCCCGGGGTGCTGCCGTAGAGCACGAGGTAGGACTCGATGACGCCGAGGATGTGGGGGAGCGCGTCGGGGCTGGTGCAGTGCGCGGCGACCAGCGCTTCGCCGACCTCGCGGCCCGGCGCCGGGGTGAACGGGTGGTCGTGCAGCGCGTCGGCCAGGCGGCGGGCCAGCGGGTAGAGGTAGTCCTCCAGCTCCGCGCGGGTCAAGGAGGTCTGGGTGGCCGGGTAGATGGCGCGGCTCCAGATCCTGGCGAAGCGGCGTAGCCCGTCCTGGTTGTCGTCGAGCCCTTCGCGCTCGTCCTCGCAGGTCACCCGGACAATCCTGCCTTGCGGCCCACTCCGGCGACGCCGGCGAGGACGGCGGTGTCCTCCTGTTCGGACGGGTTGTCGGGGCGCCATCTGGAGAGTGGGACGAGCCCGGGGTCGATCATCTCGAAGTCCTCGAAGAATGGGGCGATTTCGTCCTGGGAGCGGGCTATCAGGGGCGCGCTCGCCGACTCGTAGACCTTCCGCAGCGCGCTGCCCCCGTCGCGTCGCGGGGCGTTGTCGGCGGAGCCGTGGGAGACGATCAGCAGGCTGCCGGGGGCCAGTTCGCGGGCCAGGTCGGCGATGGTCTTGCGGGGTTCGTCGCGGTCCTCGATGAAGTGCAGGAGGGCCACCAGCATCAGCGCGACGGGTTTGCGCAGGTCCAGCAGCGACTCGACCTCGGGGCTCTCCAGGATGTCCTGCGGCGAGCGGAAGTCGGCGGAGACGATGCCGGTCTTGGGGTCGCCCTCCAGTACCGCGCGGCTGTGCGCGACGGCCACCGGGTCGTTGTCCACATAGACCACCCGGGCGTCCTGGTCGAGGCCGCGGGCGACCTCGTGGACGTTGCCGAAGGTGGGGATGCCCGAGCCGATGTCGAGGAACTGCCCGATGCCCTCGCTCACCGCGAACCGGATCGCGCGGCGCATGAAGGCCCGGTTCGCCTGCATGATCCTGGGCAGTCCCGGCCAGGCGTCGATCGCGCGCCGCGCGGTCTCCCGGTCGATCTCGAAATTGTGCGAGCCGCCGAGGTAGTAGTCGTACATCCGCGACACGCTCGGCACGTTGAGATCGATGCCCTGTGGGGCCCAGGCGGGACGTTCCATCAAGGGGGTCTCCAGCTCGCTGAGTTCACCGGGGAGTTCCGGTCGGGTGCACGAGGCTACTGACCCGGGTGCGGCGGGCGGAAGGAAACGAAGGTTCTGCGACCGGATCTCATCGGGATCCTGTCGGTGCTTACCGGAGGTATCGGTGCATAGCACTCCGGCGCATGCCGCGGTCGGGCTCGAAGACGGCACAAAGGTAGCCGGAGGGTGATCCTTCGGCCCATGATTTAATTGCGAATCGTTCGCAAGAACTCGCGATCTTGAACAAGGAGTGTGCCACCCATGACGGTCCGGACCGTACGGACAGCCGCCGCGACAGCGACCGCCGCGGCGGTCCTCGCGGGCGTGGCGGCCTGCTCGGCGCCCAGCGACGGCGGTCCGGGCGGCGGCACGGACTCCCTCACCGTGGGCGTCGCACAGGAGCCGGAGACCCTCAGCCCGCTGCTCGGCTACGGCAAGGAAGGCAACTCGAAGATCTTCGACGGCCTCCTGACCCACGACGCGCGCATGCGGCTCAAGCCCGCCCTCGCCGAGGACCTGCCCAAGGTCAGCTCCGACGGCCGGACCTACACCTACACGCTCCGCAAGGGCGTCGAATTCAGCGACGGCAAGCCCTTCACCGCCAAGGACGTCGTCTACACCTACGAGACGATCCTCGACAAGAAGACCAACAACGCCTCCAAGGGAGAGCTGGACGCGCTCAAGAGCGTCCGCGCCGAGGGCGACCACAAGGTCGTCTTCACCCTGAAGTACCCCTACGCGGCCTTCGCCGAGCGCACCGTCCTGCCCATCGCCTCCCAGGCCGTCGCGAGCCGCACCAACGTCAACACCGGCGCGTACAACACCAAGCCCGTCGGTACCGGGCCCTACATCCTCACCAGCTGGCGCAAGGGCGAGAAGCTCAGCTTCAAGGCCAACCCGCACTATTGGGGCGGCAAGCCGAAGATCAAGCGGTTCACCGTCGCGGTCATCGAGGACGACGACGTACGCGCCACCCGGCTGCGCTCCGGCGACCTGGACGGCGCCATCTTGCCGCCCAACCTCGCCAAGGCGTACGAGAAGGACGGCGACAGGCGCGTCTTCAGCGCCAAGACCGCCGACTACCGCGCCGTGACGCTCCCCACCGACAACCCGGTGACCGGCGACAAGGCCGTCCGCCGCGCCCTCGATGTGGCCGTGGACCGCGCGGCCATGGTCAAGTCCATCCTCAACGGCGCGGGCAAGCCCGCCTACGGGCCGCTGCCGGTGGACGAGCCCTGGTTCGCCAAGGGCACCGAACGCCCCCACGACCTGGGCGGCGCGAAGAAGATCCTCGACAAGGCGGGCTGGAAGCCGGGCAAGGACGGCATCCGGGTCAAGGACGGCAGGCGCGCCGCCTTCACCCTCTGGTACTTCTCCGGCGACAAGCTGCGCCAGGACCACGCGCTCGCCTACGCCTCCGACGCGAAGAAGGCCGGTATCGACGTCCATGTCCAGGCCGGCAGCCGCGAGGTCATCCGCCCCAAGCTGGAGCACGACGCGATGCTGATGGGCAACGGCTTCCCCGCCGACCCCGACTTCGACCTCTACCCGACCCTGCACTCCTCGCAGATCGGCGACGGCTGGAACAACCTCGGCCACTACCGCGACAAGACCGTGGACGAGCAACTCGACAAGGGCCGCCGCAGCCGCGACAAGTCCGTCCGCGAGGCCGCCTACGACAAGGCCCAGCAGGCTCTTGAGAGGAACCCGGGCTACACCTTCCTCACCCACATCGACCACGTCTACGTCCTCGACGACAAGTGGCGGGGCCTGACCACCCAGGTCGAGCCGCACGATCACGGCATCGGCGCCGGACCCTGGTGGAACGTCCAGGACTGGCAGCCCGAGAAGTGACCGCCCGCCGCGCTCTGTGGGCGCCCATGGCGCGTCTCATCGGGCGGCGGCTGCTGGCCTGCCTGCCGGTACTGGCCGCCGTGACCTTCGGGGTCTTCGCCGTCGCCGCCGCCTCGCCGTTCGACCCCGTACAGCAGTACGCGGGCTCCGCCGGGCTCAGCGCCTCCCAGGAGACCCTCGACCAGCTGCGCCACAACCTGAACGTGGACGGCCCCTTCCCGCAGCGCTGGTGGGACTGGCTCACCAGCGCGCTGAGCGGCGACTTCGGCGACTCCACAGCGCTGCGCCAGCCCGTCACCCAGGCCATCGGGGAACGGCTGGGCTGGTCGGTGCTGCTGTGCGCCGTCGGCTTCGCCTTCGCCGTGCTGGCCGGCACCGCGCTCGGCGTGGCCGCGGCGCGCCGCCGGGGAGGGCTGCTGGACCGGGCCGTCACCTCCGTCTCCTACACCCTGGAGGCCGCGCCGCCCTTCTGGCTGGGACTGCTGGGCATCTGGCTGTTCGCCGTCCAGCTGGGCGTCCTGCCGGCCGGCGGGCTGACCGACTCCGGGAGCGACGCGGTGACCACCGGCGCGCTGGTGCGCCACCTGGCGCTGCCCGCACTGGTGCTCGGGATCTCCCAGGTGCCGTGGTTCCTGCTGTACGTACGCCAGGGCGTCGGTGACGCGCTGGAGGAGGACGCGGTGCGCGGCGCACGGGCCAGAGGACTGGCCGAGCGCACCGTACTGCTCGGACACGCCCTGCGCTCCGGACTGCTGCCGGTGCTCACGCTCATCGGCTCCCGGGTGCCCGAACTGATCACCGGCGCACTGCTGGTGGAGACCGTCTTCAGCTGGCCGGGCATCGCCTCCGCCACCGTGGAGGCCGCCACCGCGGCGGACTTCCCGCTGCTGGCCGCGCTGACCACCTTGGCGACCGCCGCCGTGCTCGCCGGAAACCTGCTGTCCGACCTGCTCTACGGGCTGGCCGATCCGCGCGTCGCCTGGGAGGAGATGTGAGCACCGTACGCGAGCGGTCCGCGCCGCCGGGGCGGCGCGGCACCCGCAAGGGACGAGGTGCCCGCGCGGCACGCGCGGAGCGGGGCCGCCGTGGCCTGCGGGTGTGGATGCCAGGGGCGGTCGCCGTCGCGGTCGTGCTCGCCGTCGTGCTCGTCCCCCTGCTCTTCCCGCTGGACGAGCAGGCGGTGGACATGGCGAACAAGCTCCGGCCGCCGTCCCCCGCCCACCCGTTCGGCACCGACGACGTGGGCCGCGATGTGCTGCTGCGCTGCGTCTACGGGCTGCGCGTCTCGCTGCTCGTCGGCGTCGTGGCCGCGCTGGCCTCCACCGTCATCGGCACGGCCGTCGGCGCCGCGGCCGGTGCGGCGGGCGGCAGGACCGACCGGATGGTGATGCGCGTCGTGGACGTCTTCTCCTCCGTGCCCCACCTGCTGCTGGGCATCTTCATCGTGGCCATGTTCCGGCCCGGGGTCTGGCCCGTGGTCGTCTCGGTGGGGCTGACCCACTGGCTGTCCACCGCGCGGATCGTCCGGGCCGAGATGCTCTCGCTGCGCTCACGGCCCTTCATCGACGCGGCGATATCCGGCGGGGCATCCCGCCTGCGGGTTGCCGTACGCCATCTGCTGCCCGGGGTGTTGCCCCAGGCCGGGCTCGCGGCCGTCCTGATGGTGCCGCACGCCATCTGGCACGAGTCCGCGCTCTCCTTCCTCGGGCTCGGACTGCCCACCCACCGGGCGAGCCTGGGCAACATGATCCAGGACGCGCGCGGCACGCTGCTGGCCGGCGACTGGTGGCCCACGCTCTTCCCCGGCCTGTTCATCATCGTGCCCACCCTCGCCCTCGCGGGCCTGGCCGGCGTGTGGCGGGAGCGGATCAACCCGCGCCGCCGATCGGAGCTGATGCTGTGACCCAGGGGACGGCACCCGCGCGTACGACGGCACGTGAGACGGCGCCGCAGGAGGGCCGGGCGGACGGGATCCTGCTGGCCGTACGGGAGTTGACCGTGCGCTTCCGGATGCGCGGCGGACGCGAGATCGCCGCGGTCACGGACGCCTCGTTCGACCTGGCCGCGGGGGAGTGCCTCGCGCTGGTCGGCGAGAGCGGCTGCGGCAAGTCCGTGCTCGCCTCCGCCCTGTTGGGGCTGCTCCCCGGCAACGCCCGCACGGGAGGACGGGCCTTGCTGTACGGCGGCGCCGCCCGCCACACCGACGGCGGTCCGGGCGGCGGGACGGCGTCCGGAGGGCTCGACCTGCTGGCGGCCGACGAGGCCACGCTCGCGCGCACCGTGCGCGGACGCCGCGTCGGACTCGTGCCGCAGAGCCCCGCCGCCCACCTGACGCCCGTGCGGACCGTACGCGCCCAGCTGAGCGAGACCGTGCGCGAACTGACCGGAGCGCGCGGCCCGGCGCTCGCGGAGGCGACCCGCGCCGCGGCGGAGCGGGCGGCCTTCCCCGCCGGACACCTGGACCGCTACCCCCACCAGCTCTCCGGCGGCCTCGCCCAGCGCGCGGCGACCGCGCTGGCGCTGGTCGCGGACGCGCCGCTGCTCCTGGCCGACGAGCCCACCACGGGCCTGGACCGCGAACTGGTCCAGCGGACCGTGGACGAACTGCGCGGACACGCGGACGACGGACGGGGCCTGCTGATCATCACGCACGACCTGGCGGCGGCCGAACGCGTCGCCGACCGGGTCGCGGTGATGTACGCCGGACGGATCGTCGAACTCTGCGACGCGCACGCCTTCTTCGGCCGGCCCGGCCCCCGGCACCCGTACGCGCGCGGGCTGCTGGAGGCGCTGCCCGAGCGCGCCTTCGTGCCCGTCCCCGGCATACCGCCCGAGCTGGGCGACCTCCCCGAGGGCTGCGCGTTCGCGCCCCGGTGCGCACGGGCGAGCGCCGCCTGCGCGACCGTACCCGCCCTGACGGACGGGGTGGCCTGCCACCATCCGGTGGCGCCCGGCGCGCCGACCACGCCGGGCGCGGGGCCCACGGGCGCGGCTGAGCGGGAGAACGCAGGCGAAGGGAGCGCGGCGTGAGCAACGCGGATGCGGCGGCACCCCTTGCGGGGGGCCCCGGGCTGGAACTGCGCGGCATCACCGCCGGATACGACCGGCGGGCGCCCGTACTGCGTGACGTCTCGCTCAGCGTCCGGGAGGGCGAGGCCGTCGGGCTCCTCGGGCCGAGCGGCTGCGGCAAGTCCACCCTGGCGCGGGTCGCCGCCCTCCTGCACCGCCCCTCCGCGGGCACCGTGCACCTGCTCGGCGAGCGGGCGGCCGGCTGGCGGCACCGGGCACCCCGCGCCCAGCGCACCGCTGTCGGTGTCGTCTTCCAGCAGCCCCGCCTGGCCGCCGACCCCGGACTGACCCTCGCCGCACTGATCGCCGAGCCCCTGCGTGCCACCGGACGCAAGACCGAGACCGCCGGGCGCACCGAGGAGCTGGCCGCTGCTGTCGGCCTCACGGGCGAGCTGCTGACCCGCCGCCCGCACGAGGTGAGCGATGGCCAGCTCCAGCGCGCCTGCGTGGCCCGCGCCCTGGCACTGCGGCCCCGGATCCTCGTCTGCGACGAGATGACGGCGATGCTGGACGCCTCGACCACGGCGGCCCTGGTGGCCGTCGTCGAGGACTACCGGCAGCGCACCGGGGCCGCCCTGCTGGCTGTGGGCCACGACCGCACCCTCCTGGAGCGCTGGTGCGACCGTACGGTCGCATACCGGACGCTCCAGGGCGGGCAGGAGGACGAGCGGCACGGAGCGGGCGACGCGTCCGCCGAAGTCGAAGCCGGCGGCGAAGCTCTCAGATCCGGACGCCGCGCCCCCGCAGATACGTCAGCGGGTTGATGTCGCTGCCGTACTCCGGACCCGTGCGGACCTCGAAGTGCAGATGAGGTCCGGTGGCGTTGCCGGTGGCGCCGGAGCGGCCGATGCGCTGGCCGGCCGCCACGGTCTGCCCCGCGCGCACCGAGATCGCCGAAAGGTGCCCGTACTGGCTGTACTTGCCGTCGCTGTGGCGCAGCACCACCTGGTACCCGTAGGCGTCGCCCCAGCCGGCGGTGACGACCCTGCCGCCGGACATGGCCTTGACGGTGGTGCCCGTACCCACGGGGAAGTCGATGCCCGTGTGGTGACCGGATGACCAACTGCCGCCGGACGCACGGTAGCCCGTGGTCGGGTTGACACCGTTCACCGGGGCGACCACGCTCTGGCTCGCCTTCCGCGGAGCCTTGGCTGGGGCCTTGTCGGCCTGCCGGTGCGTCTCGCGGGGCTGGGCCTTCCGCGGCTGGGAGTGCTGGGACCGGCGCTGATGGGCCTCGGCCTTGTCGGCCCGCTGCTTGCTCTGTGCCGTATCCCGCGCCGTGTCCGTGTCCGTGTCCTGTGCCGTGGACCGGGACCGCGGTGTGCGCGGCTGTTCCTCGGGGGCAGGCCGCGCGGGCCTCCCGGCCGCTGTCCTGCGCGGCGAGCCCGTCATGCGCAACTGCTGGCCGGGCAGGATCAGATCGGGGTCCGAGCCGATTTCCGAGCGGTTCTCGTCGTAGAGGGCCTGCCAGCCGCCGTTCACGCGGTTCGAGTCGGCGATGCCCGACAGGGTGTCGCCGCCGATCACCTCGTAGGTCGTCAGCTTCTTCCCGCGCTCGGCCTTCGCGCGCGCGGCGCGCTCCGAGCGTGCCTTGTCGGCCGCCTTGTCCGCTGCCGCTTTCGCCGCTCGGGCCTTCGCCGCCCCGGCCTTCTCGGCCTGCGAGGGGCTGGATGCCTTGGCGGATCGCGGCCGGGGCGCGCTCTCGTGCTCATCGGACGCCTGCCGCGCCGGGGCCCTGCCCGGTTCGGCGGCGCTACGGGAGAGTCCCGCGCGCGGCCCGCAGTTGGGCCATGCCCCCGGGCCCTGGGCCCTCAGCACCTTCTCCGCCACGGCGATCTGCTCGCTCTTGGAGGCCAGGTCGGCGCGCGGGGCATAGGCGCCGCCACCGTATGCCTGCCAGGTGCTCTGGGTGAACTGGAGCCCGCCGAAGTATCCGTTGCCCGTGTTGATCTCCCACTTTCCGCTGCTCTCACAAGCCGCGACCTTCTCCCAGGCGTCCTGGGGGGCGGCGTGTGCGATCTGGGCCGCGGCGAAGGGGATCGCGATCCCGGCGCCGCCGGCCGTCACCCGCAGGGAGACGCGCTGGACGGAGCTGGGCTTGTAGCGGCGGTGGCGCCCACGAGCGGACATGGCCGGTCCCTCCGGTGGTTGGCGGCCCACGGCAGAGGCGTGGGCGAGGCGGGCCCACGATAGAGGCGCCGGTTTCGGCGTCACAAGGGGGTGCGAAGGGGGGCAACGCGCATGCGGCGAGGGCGCGTTCACCACCTGCGGTGTTCATGAGGATGCGTACGGCGCACCGAGGGGCTCACGGGTTCACCGGGATCGCACGGGGGCTCACAGGTCGATGCCACGGTCCCTGGCGAGGCGCTGGGCCGCCTGATCCGCGACCGTTTCGTCCAGGTACACCTCGCACACCAGGTGTCCGCTTCCGGTCAGATTGTGCTCCAGTTCGTAGAGGCTGACCTTGGTGCCGTCGGCGAGCAGGAAGGCGTGTTCGTAGACCGAACACCACACGTGGCACTCGGCGTCCGGCGCCTGGGGCTTGGGGACGTGCAGGATGTGGTGGCCGAGCGCCGTGGCCAGCAGCCTGAGCGTCTCCTCGCCCGGCCGGTCGGAGTTCTCCGCGCGGCGCAGCAGCCGACGGGCGTGCTCGGGGGAGTTGCCCTCGGTGTACTCGTGCCGCTCGTGGGCCGGACCCGCCCAGTCGAGGAAGTCGTAGGAGACGTGCGCCGGGCCGTGGCCGATTCCGGTAAAGGGGTCGAGGGGGTCCGGAGAGGCGAACGGGTCGGCGGAGCCGGTGCGGCCGTGACCCCCGCTGGTGTCCCCGGGCCCGTCGGGCCCCTCGTGCCGCTCGTGCCCCGCCAAGCCGGAATCCGCAGGACCGAAATCCTCGATGCCGAAGCCCTCTTGAGCGTGCGCCTCCCAGCCGTGTTCCAGGTCCCGCGCTCCGAGGCCGTGCTCCGGCGGGCCGTCCCCGTCCCCGTCCTCGCCCTCGAAGCCGTACGGGTCGGCGCCCGTCATGCCGCTCGGGCTCCCCGCGTCCCCCGGACCGCCCATGCCGGCCAGGCGGCCCGGTCCGCCGTGAGCGCCCTCGCCGCCGTCGGCAGGCTCGCCGCCTGGATCCGTCCTGCCGAGCGCACCGGGTGTGCCCGGGTGGTCCGGCGCGCCGGACTCCTCGCGGCCCATCCAGGAGTGCACCCGGCGCTCCGAGCGGTGCAGCGCCTCCGCGCTGTCGTACACCTCGTACAGCACGGTGTTGCCGGCGTCGCCCGCCCCGGCGCTGTCGTGACACAGCTCCCACAGCACGAGGCTGCTGCCGTCGGCGAGCAGGAAGATATGGCGGAAGCTGCTGCAACGGAGCGCGGGCGACGGGGTGTTGCGGTGCCGCCAGCTGTGCAGTTCGACCTGGAACATCACCGCGCCGCGCAGCCGTTCGAGGACCCCGTCCGAGACGTCGAAGGGATTCTGTGCGCGCGTCAGCAGCTTGTCGAGGTGGTGAGCAGGAGACAGGTGCCTTCCCTCGCCCATCGCGGAACCCTCCCGGTGTACAGCCAACAACCGATCGATCCCCGCGGGCACACACCGTAGCGCCCAACAGCCGTGCGGGGGCCGGTTTCGGCAAATTCTCGCGGAGAAAACCCCAGGGCAAGGGTGTTTTCGGCCGGATTGGGGTAGCTCGAAGAACAGTTCACTGTGGGTGAGAAACCCCCCAGAGGGAACGACACTGTGGACACGAACGCGTGATCTCTCGGCCGAGACCGGGCCGGGCGACGGAGGGAGCACGGCGGTGACGACACTGCCCGTCGGATACGAGTCCTACTGGATGCTCTCAGCGACCGGAACGATGTGCCCACCCCTGCCCTCCGACAGCTCGGTCGAGGTGGACGTGGCCGTGGTGGGCGGCGGAATGGCGGGTATCTCGGTGGCCTGGGAGCTGTCACGGGCCGGCCGGAGCGTCGCGGTCCTGGAGTCCGACCGGATGGCTGCGGGCGTCACCGGGCACACCACCGCCAAACTCTCCGCACTGCACGGCCTGTTCTACGGCCGGCTGCGCTCCAGCAGGGGCGAGGAGGAGGCGCGCCACTACGCGCGCTCCCAGCAGGGCGCGGTCGAGCATCTCGCCGCGACCGCACGGGAGTTGGACATCGAGTGCGAGCTGGAGCGGGTGCCCGCCTACACCTACGTCGAGTCGGGGGAGCACGAGGAGGAGGTGCGGGAGGAGGCGGAGGCCGCCGCGGCGGCGGGGCTGGCCGCCTCCTATGTGACCAGCACCGGACTCCCCTTTCCGGTACACGCGGCCGTCCGGGTCGAGGACCAGGCGCAGTTCCACCCCCGCAAATACCTGCTGGGCCTGATGGCCGCCATACAGGGCGCCGGCGGACTGCTCTACGAGCGCACCCGGATCGTCGCACTGGACGAGGGCGAGCCCTGCCGGCTGCTGGCGGAGAACGGCGGCGAGGTCGTGGCCCGCGACGTGGTGGTGGCCACGCACTACCCGGTCTTCGACAGGGCACTGATGTTCTCCCGGCTTGAGCCGCGCCGGGAACTGGTCATCTCCGCGCTGCTTCCCGAGTCGGAGGACCCGGGCGGCACCTACCTGACCCCCGAACGGAGCACGCGCTCGGTACGCACCGCGCCCTACCCCTTCGAGGACGGGCAGCGGCTGCTGATCGTCACGGGCGAGAAATTCACCCCCGGGATGACCGGGATAGGGTCGGTCGGAGCGCGCTACGAGCGCCTCGCCGCCTGGACGTACGAGCACTTCCCCCGTGCGCGGCTCGCCCACCGCTGGGCGACGCAGGACAACGACACCTCCGACCGTGTGCCCTACATCGGCCGCTTCCACCCGGCGGCACAGCACGCCTATGTCGCCACGGGCTTCGGCGGCTGGGGGATGAGTTCGGGCGTGCTCTCGGGACAGCTGCTGGCCGCGCACATCACGGGCGGACAACTGCCGCCCTGGGCACGGCTGTACGACCCTGTCCGGCTGCGCCCGAGCGAGGCGCCCGCGCTGCTGCGGTTCCAGTCGGCCGTGGCACGCCGCTTCGTGGGCGACCGGCTGCGCCCCTCGTACCTGGACTCGGTCGAGGAGATCCCGCCCGGTACGGGGGCGATCGTGCGGGTACGCGGTCGCCGGTGCGCCGTGCACCGTACGCCGGAGGGCGAACTGCGCGCCGTCTCCCCCCGCTGCACCCACCTGGGCTGCCTGGTGCGGTTCAACGACGAGGAGGCGGCATGGGAGTGCCCCTGCCACGGCTCGCGCTTCGGTACGGACGGCTCGGTGATCCAGGGCCCGGCGACCCGCCCGCTGGAGCAGCGCGACCTCGGCGAGGAGTGAGGCGAGTGAGGCTCCGGGAGGACGGACCGGGGTCCTCACAGCCAGGCCGGGTCGGTCTCCAGCGCTACCGTGTCCAGCGCCGCCAACAGGTCGAACTGCGGGCCGGTGCGCGGGAGTTCGGAGTGGAAGAAGTAGCGGGCCGCCTGCCGCTTGCCCCGCAGGAAGTCCTCCTCGCCCTCTCCCGCCGACAGGAACTGTCCCAGCCAGATCCAGGCCACCACCACGTGGCCGACCGCCTCCAGATAGACGGAGGAGTTGGCCAGCGCCACCGCCGGGTCGCCCTTCTCCCACAGCCGGGCCGTCACCGCCGTCACCCGCTCCCAGGAGGCGCGCAGCGAGGCGCCGAGCCGCTCCGCCTCGCCGCCTGCCGCCGTCGCGCGCTCCAGCGTCCGGTCGATGGCGGCCCCCAGCGCGCGCAGGCCGGCCCCGTCGCGCATCACCGCCTTGCGGCCCAGCAGGTCCAGGCCCTGGATGCCATGGGTGCCCTCGTGGATGGGGTTGAGGCGGTTGTCCCGGTAGTGCTGCTCGACGTCGTACTCCCGCGTGTAGCCGTATCCGCCGTGCACCTGGATGGCGAGGCTGTTGGCCTCCAGGCACCACTGGGAGGGCCAGCTCTTGGCGAGGGGGGTCAGCACGTCCAGCAGCAGCCCCGCGTGGGCGCGCTCCTCCTCCGTGGCGGCGGACTGCTGCTCGTCCACCAGCCGCGAGCAGTACAGGAGCAGCCCGAGCGCCCCTTCCACGTACGACTTCTGCGCGAGCAGCATGCGGCGTACGTCGGTGTGTTCGACGATCGGCACCTGCGGGGTGGAGGCGTCCTTGCCGGCCGCACTCGGCGGGCGGCCCTGGGGGCGTTCGCGCGCGTAGCGCAGGGACTTGAGGTATCCGGTGTAGCCGAGCGCCATCGCGCCCGCCCCCACGCCGATCCGCGCGCCGTTCATCATGTGGAACATGTACGCGAGGCCCCGGTGCGGCTCGCCCACCAGGTGACCCACGGCGCCGGCCTCACCGCCGGGCCGGTGGCGGGCGCCCTCGCCGAAGTTGAGCAGGGCGTTGGTGGTGCCCCGGTAGCCCATCTTGTGGTTGAGCCCGGCGGGCACCACGTCGTTGCGCTCGCCGAGGCCGCCGTCCGGGCCGACGAGGTACTTGGGGACGATGAACAGCGACAGCCCCTTGACCCCGGGCGGCCCGCCGGGGATGCGGGCGAGCACGAGATGGACGATGTTCTCCGCCAGTTCGTGATCGCCGCCGGAGATCCACATCTTGGTGCCGAAGAGCCGGTAGGTGCCATCCGGCCGCTCCTCGGCCCGGGTCGCCACATCGGCGAGGGAGGAGCCCGCCTGCGGCTCGGACAGGCACATCGTCCCGAAGAACCGCCCCTCCAGCATGGGCCGCACATAGGTGTCGATCTGCTCGGGCGAGCCGTGCGCGCACAGCAGGCGCGCGTTGCCGAGGGTGAGGAAGGGATAGGCGGCGGTGCCCACGTTGGCCGCCTGGAAGTAGCTGAAGCAGGCCGTCGCCACGGTGTGCGGCATGCCCATGCCGCCGGACTCCTCGTCCATGGAGGCCGCCAGCAGCCCCGACTCGGCGAACACCCTCAGTGCCTCGGCCGCCTCCGGGAGGGTGTGCACGCGCTCCCCGTCGAACCAGGGCTCTTCCTGGTCGTTCTTCTTGTTGTGCGTGGCGAAGTGCCGCTCGGCGATGCGCTCGCTCAGGTCGAGGGCGTCACCGAAAGTCTCCCGGGAGTGCTCCGCGTAGCGCTCGCGCCGGGTCAGCGCCTCGATGTCCAGCCAGTCGTAGAGCTGGAAGTCGAGATCGCGGCGGGAGAGCAGGAGCGAGGGTGTGGCCATGACGGTGATCCGATCCCGGGGCGAGGCACTCAGGGCAATTCCTAAGCGCTCGCTTATGCTCGGTCGGCCGGGCCCGCCCTGTCAACGGGCCCCGGCCGCCGTGCGGGGCTGCGGATCACGGCTTGCGCGCGACCCCCGCCAGCATGCTGGGTTCGCCGTCCTTCAGCTCGGAGACCATGCCGGGCTCCGGGCGCCAGTCGTGCGCCATGGTGATCCCGGGCTTGACCAGCTCCAGCCCCTCGAAGAAGCGCGCGATCTCGGCGCGCTCGCGCAGCCGCAGCGCCGTACCGCCCTTGGCGTATATCTCCTCGACCTTCTTGCCGAGGGCCGCCAGCTCGACGTCCTCGACCTCGGCCGTGGCGTGCGTGAGGCACAGGAAGCTGCCCGGCGCCAGCCGCTGCAACAGCCCTTGCAGGATCTCGTAGGGGCCCCATTCGTCGGGGACGAAGTGGAAGAGCGCGTTGACCGACAGGGCCACCGGGCGGGTCAGGTCGAGGGTGGAGTGCAGCTCGTCCGAGTCCAGGATCGTCTCCGGATTCGCGGCATCCGCCTGGAGGTAGGTGGTGCGACCCTCCGGGGTGCTGTGCAGCAGCGCCTGCGCGTACTGGAGCACGATCGGGTCGCTGTCGGTGTAGACCACCCGCGAGTCGGGGGCGACGGCCTGTGCCACCTGGTGCAGGTTCGGCTCGGTGGGAATGCCGCTGCCGATGTCCAGGAACTGCCGCACACCGCGCTCGGCGGCCAGCCATCGGGTCGAGCGGATCATGAAGTCCCGGTTGGCGCGGGCCATGGCCCCGGCGAACGGCACGGTGGCGATGACCGCCTCCGCCGCCCGTACGTCCACTTCGTAGTGGGTCTTCCCCCCGAGGTAGTAGTCGTACATCCGTGCCGAGTGGGGTTTGGTCGTGTCGATCCCCGGGGCGTTCTCCTGTGCGGTCATGCGGGCCTCTCCGTTCTCCGGTGGTGACGGTCAGTCGGAGGCCAGCAGGAAATCGGCCACGCCCTGCTTGGCGCCCCGGAGGAAGGTCTCGAACTCGTGGGTGGTGTAGATCAGCGCCGGCCCCTCCGGGTCCGTCGACTGCCGCAGCGCGACGCGCCCGTCGCCGAGCTTCATCGCCTCGACGCAGCTTCCGCCGTTGGTGCCGCTCCAGGGCTTCTGCCAGCCCTCGGTGCCGAGGTCCTTCGCAGGCATGCCGTTGTATATGTGGCGTGTGTGGCCTGTGTGACCCATGGTTCAGAACTCCTTGCGGATCTCACCGAGGACGGCCTCGGTGTGTGGTACCGGCGCGGCCTGCGCGCCCATGCGGTCCAGCACCTCCAGATAGGCGGCGGTGTCCGGACGCTCGTCCAGATACGCGGCGCCCGTCAGGTTCTCCGTGTAGACGATGTCCGGAAGCTCCGGGATGTCGAAGCGGAAGAGCTGGAAGGGCCCGAACATGCCGGGGTGCGGACCCGAGGTGAAGGGGATGATCTGGAGCGTGATGTTCGGCCGGGCGATCAGCTCGATGAGCCGGTCGATCTGCGCCCGCATCACCGCGGGCGACCCCACGTGGCGCCGCAGCACCTGCTCGTCGAGCACCGCCCACAGCACCGGGGCCTGGGGTCCATCGAGGAGCCGCTGGCGGCCCATACGGAGCGCGATCCTGCGGTCCAGCTCCTCCTCGTCGGCTCCGGGGAACCCGGTGCGCAGCAGTGCGCGCGCGTAGTCCTCGGTCTGGAGCAGCCCGGGTACGCAGTGTGGTTCATAGGCCCTGATCAGGCTGGCTTCGCCCTCAAGGCTCACATAGAGGCTGAACCAGGCCGGCAGCACATCGCGGAAGCCGTGCCACCACCCGGGACGGTTGGCCTCCTCCACCAGGGAGAGGAAGGAATCGGTCTCCTCCTCGGAGAGGCCGTAGACCTTCAGCAGCTTCTCCACATAGGGCGGCTTGAGGCCGACCTCGGCTTTTTCCATGCGTCGCACAGTGGTCGTGTTGACACTCAGTGCGTACGCGGCCTCGTTGAAGGAGCATCCCGCGCGCTCGCGCAGCTCCCGCAGCCGCAGGCCGAGAACTATCTGCCCCACAGTTGGTGCGGAACGGGCCTCGGCCACTGTGCCCTCCTCTGATTGCCTCCCCTAGCGGACCCTGTCGCGTCAGAAGTGTGCCATGGCTGCCGTGCAGCAGCCATACTGCCCATCCGATTCTGCGAATTGCAGAACTCCTCTTGCCATCTGTGAAGGATGCGGCGCATAGTGAACAACGTGACCCAGCTCATGAGGCTGCGGCACCGGAGCCGCACCGTATCGTCCGCGTCGCCGGAGGGCCTGCCAGCCGCCCCCCGGCCTCCCCACGCGTGCCGCACGACGAGACGATGTGCGCGGTGTCAACCGGCAGCCGTCCCCTCCCTCCACAGGTAGACGGAAGGCGTACCGCTCGTGGCCTCCTCGCTTCCCCCCGCGCAGCTCGCTCCGCCGCACCCGGCCCACCCGGCCGGGGCAGTACGGCGGGAGGGTTTCGAGCTGCCCGCGCACACCTCCTCCGTCTCCCAGGCGCGGGCCCACGTCGGCGGCCAGCTGCGCCGCTGGGGCTTCCCCGAGGATCTGGGGCATACGGCACAGCTGGTGATCTCCGAATTCGTCACCAACGCCGTCCTGCACACCGACAGCGGACGCATAGGCTGCAGCCTCCACCTGGACGGGGAGCGGCTGCGCATAGAGGTCAGCGACGAAGGCGCCGAGCACTGCGCCCCCCAGCCCCGCAGCGCCACCCCCGATGAGGTGAACGGCCGCGGCCTGCAGCTCGTCGGCGCCCTCGCCGAGCGGTGGGGGGTCACAGTGGGCGGCGCGAGGTGCGGCCGGGTGGTGTGGGCCGAGCTGGGCACCTGCTGATCCGCCATCTCCGGTCAGGTAAACGCCAGTTGGCGTGGCCTGGACCTGCTCGGCGTGGGATGCTTCCGCGTAACGGCACGCACACCCGTGGCACACCCGGGGGAGGGTGTGCGGTGAAACGGTCGTGCGGTGAATCAACGGTGGGGCGCGCATGCGGCAAGAAGAAGACGGTTCCGGTCCCGAAGGACGAGAGCCGCAGCAGTCAGTGGATGTGACCGTGCCGAGCGTGGCACGGATGTACGACTTCTACCTCGGCGGCAAGGACAACTACGCTGTGGACCGCGAGGCAGTGGCGGAGTTGGACAAGAAGGTCCCCAGCACCAAGCCCCTCGCGCTCAACAACCGGCGCTTCCTCCAGCGCGTGGTGCGCATCCTGGCCGAGGACTACGGCGTACGCCAGTTCCTGGACCACGGATCAGGGCTTCCCACGCAGGACAACGTCCACCAGGTCGCCCAGCGCGTGGACCCCCGATCCCGCGTCGTCTACGTCGACAACGACCCGATCGTGCTGGCACACGGCCGCGCGCTCCTGGAGGAGAACGCGTTGACGAGCGTCATCCAGGCCGACATGCGGGCCACCGACGAGATCTTCGAGCATCCGGAAGTGCGCAGACTGCTCGACCGCGACCAGCCGGTGGCCGCGCTGTTCGTCTCCGTGATGCACTGCATCCCCGACGCCTCGGACCCGGCCGCCTTGGTGCGCCGCGTCATGGAGCGGCTCCCCCGGGGAAGCTTCGTCGTCGTCAACCAGCTGGTGAGCCACGACAAGAGCACCCGCGATTTCGTCACCGAGTTCATGGACCGCAGCACCGGCGGACAGTGGGGCAGGGTGCGCGAACCGCACGAGATCGACGCCTACTTCGACGGCCTGGAAGTGCTGGACCCGGGCCTCGGCAGGATCGACGACTGGCGGCGGGATTCCGAGGTGGGGCCGCGTCAGCTCACCGACGAGTGGTTCGAGTACGGGGGAGTGGCCCGCAAGCCGTAGCGAGGCGTGGCCCGCGGACTGTAGCCGGACAGCGGGCCACGCTCGGGGGCGGTCGCGAGCTGCCCTGCGCGGAGGGGGACCGGAGTCGGCCATACCCGGGGCGGGCCTGAGCCGGCGTGCGTACTCCCGGCCGTGCGTACTCGAAGTGGCGTCAGCCGTCGTACTCGCTCAGCAGCCCTTCCAGGAAGGCCGCCGTCCTGGCGGGCGGCTCGGCCATCGCGCACAGCCGGTCCATCACCACCATGTAGCCCTCCACCTCTTCGCGCTTGTCCAGGTAGAGAGAGCTGGTCAGCTGCTCCAGGTAGACGATGTCGGGCAGATCGGGCTCCAGGAAGCGCAGTATCGTCACCGGCCCGCCCGCTGCGGCGAGGCCGCCGATGTTGAACGGGGCGATCTGGAGCGTGATGTTGGGCTGCCGCGTGGCCTTGATCAGGTGTTGCAGCTGCTCGCGCATCACCTCGCGCGAACCCAGTGGCCGCCGCAGCGCCGCCTCGTCCATCACGGCCCACAGCCGGGGCGCGTGCGGCCGTTCCAGGATCGACTGGCGCTCCATGCGCAGCTGGATCCGGCGCTCGGACTGGCGCTTGTCGTCTCTGGGATGGCCGAGTCTGATGACCTCGCGTGCGTAATCCCGCGTCTGGAGCAGTCCCGGAACGAACTGCACTTCATACATGCGGATGACGGAGGCGGCCTCCTCCAGACCGATGAGACGGTCGAACCACGGCGACATCACATCGCTGTACTTCTGCCACCACCCCGGGGTGCCCGCCTGGCGCGCGAGGGCCAGGTACTCCTCGCGCTCCTTCGGGTCCCACACCTCGTAGAGCGTCAGCAGGTCGGCGACGTCCCGCTCCTTGCAGGCGACCCGGCCCAGCTCCAGTCGGCTGATCTTCGCGTGCGAGCCGCGAATTGCCTCGCCCGCCGCCTCGCGGGTGATCCCGTGTGCCTCGCGCAGCCGCCGCAGCTGAGTGCCCAGGACGATACGCAAAATCGTGGGACCGCCCCTGGGGTGGTCGAGGATGCGTCCGACCGACGCCTCGCGCCGCGGCTCTGCTGACATCGCGCCCGCCCTGCTTCCCTGAGTGACTGACCGGATGCTCAGTGTCCCACTAGGCCATCCGGGCGTACAGACATGCTGGTTACGTGTGCCGATGACGCATGCCGCTTGTGTGTGCCGACTGAGTGTGCTGGATACGAGTGCCGCCGCCACATGCCCGTGACATGTGGCGGCGGCGATGACGCCGCCGTGCGCGGCCGTTGTCTCTGGACTGCTCCGGACCGGCCCGCCTGACCGGACAGGCGGGCCGGTCCGGCCCGGTCAGTCCTGGGGGTTCAGAAGATCGTCGAAGTCCCCGTCCTTGGCGCCTTGGACGAAGGCCGCGATCTCAGCGGGTGTGTAGACGAGGGCCGGTCCCGAGGGGAACCGGGAGTTGCGCACGGCAACCCCCGTGCCCGGGAGTGAAGCGACCTCGACGCAGTTGCCGTTCGGATTGCTGCGACGGCTCTTGCGCCACACAGCGCCTTCGATCCGGGTGGCTTCGATGCCGTTCTCGATCTGCATGTACGTCTCTCCCTACATCACTTGCTCTGCCCCCGTGGGCGGTTGCGACGTGGGGAAGCGTCTCACAGTCGGACGTGCTTGCATCTGTAAGTGCAGATGTACTTGCAGAAGTAAGTGCGGTACCGCGACAATGCCCTCTGTAGTCCAGCCATTACGCAACTCCCCCCTGAATCAGCGGAGTTCGCGCACCGCTGCCCCCCGTCAACAGGAGCCACAGTGACCACACAAGGCGCCGCACGCCCCGCGCAGGAGGGCCCGGTGGACGATGACCTCGGTCTGGAACACCCGCTGGCGCGGCTGCTCCTGCTGCTGGAGATCGCCGAACGGCCCGACTGGTTGCGGGACTTCGTCTCAGCCGGCCCCACTGTTGTGCCCTCGGCCGGGCCCGCCCCGGCCCGCCATGGCCTCGGGTAGCTCCCGCGCGTGCAGGACGTCCAGCCGTGAGACCGCGCGGGTGAGCACCACGTAGAGCAGCTCAAGGCCCCGCGGGCCGCTCTCCGCGATCTGAGCGGGCTCCGCCAGTACGACGTGGTCGTACTCCAGCCCCTTGGCCAGGTCGGCGGGCAGCACCACCACCCGCTCCAGTACTCCGCCCCCGGCCGCCGCTCCGGGCCCGTCCTTGCCCCGCCCGCCGGGGCCGCCCACGGCAAGTCCCGCGCCGCGCAGGGCGGACAGCAGCGGCTCCACGCGCTCCCGGTCCGCTATCACCGCGACCGAACCCTCCCGCCCGAGCGCGGACTCGACCCGTTCGGTGACCGCCCGCACCAGTGCGGCATCGCCCGCAACCCGCGACGTCGTCAGCTCCCCGTCGCGGCGCAGGGACCGCGCGGGCGGTACCCGCACCTCCAGGGAGGCCAGCAGCCGGTTGGCAACCTCGACGAGTACGGCCGGCACCCGGAACCCGGTGGTCAGGGGGACCACCCGCGCCTCCGGCACCCCCAGGTGCGCGAGCTGTGTGGGCCAGTCGCGCGCCGCCCACGGCGTGGTGCCCTGCGCCAGGTCGCCAAGCACGGTCAGCGAGCCGAAGCGGCTGCGGCGTGCCAGGGCGCGGCACTGCATGGGGGAGAGGTCCTGGGCCTCGTCCACCACCACATGGCCGAAGCTCTCCGCCGGGTGTGCGAGCAGCCCCGCCGTCTCGTCCAGCAGCAGCAGATCCGCCCGCGACCAGTGCGCCGTACGGGCCGAACGCGGACGGCGCCTGCTCCACAACAGCGCCTCGCGCTCGGGGATGCTGAGCAGGCCCACGCTCGCCGACTCCAACACTTCGGCGTCGCCCAGGAGTTGCGCGACGACCTCCTCGGGTCTCACCCGGGGCCACACCGCGTCCACAAAGCCGCTGAGCGCCTTCGACCTGCCCATCTTGCGCAGCCAGGCCCCGTCCGGTGGCCCGGCGCGGTGCTCGGCCCGCGACCGCAACAGCGCCACCGTGCGGGCCCGCACCCGCTCCCGGCCCACCTCGTACGGCGGTGCCTGGGCGAGCGTCTCCTCGACGACGGCGCGCAGTTCGCCCTCACCCAGGCGCCAGCGGTAGGAGCCGTCGGGCACGGCCAGCGGCTCGCGCGGGAGCCGGACTCGTGAGTAGAGCGCGCGGCGCAGTACGGCCGCCATCGCCGCGCCGTGCTTGACCCGCACCGCCTCAGGACTGTCCTCGGCGCGCACGGGGTGGCCGGGCAGCAGGTCCTCCACCCGGCACTGGCGCACGCCCACCTCGCCCAGTGAGGGCAGCACCGCGGAAATGTAGCCGAGGAAGGCGCTGTTGGGCCCGACCACCAGCATGCCGCCGCGCTCGAACCTGCGGGGGTGGGTGTAGAGCAGATACGCGGCCCGGTGCAGGCCGACGGCGGTCTTGCCGGTGCCGGGCGCGCCCTGGACGCACAGCGACTTCCCGGGCTCCGCGCGGACGAGGTCGTCTTGTTCCGGCTGGATGGTGGCGACGATGTCGCGCATCGGCCCGACCCGGGGCCGCTCGATCTCGCCGGCCAGGATCCGGCTCGCACGGACGAGCGCCCCCGAACTGCCGTCGCCCGCCGCCGCATCGGCGCCCGTGCTTTTGCCCGTTTCCGTGCCCGACTCCGGCTCGTCGCCGAGGGAGGCGTTCGCGAGCGGTTCGTCCTCCATGCCCGTCAGGTCTGCGGCCTCGCCCGTGCCGCCCGGCGCCCAGCCGAAGCGGCGGCGGACCTTGACGCCCCGCGGGTGCAGGGCTGTTGCCTGGTAGAAGGCCCGGGAGACGGGAGCGCGCCAGTCCAGCACCAGGGGCGGCGAGGCGGGATGTTCGCTGACCCGGCGGCGTCCGATGTAGTAGCGCTGCCCCCGGTGCTCGCCCGCGCCCTGCCTGTCCTGCCCTCCCCGGGTAGCCTTCCCCGCCGGCTCGCTCTCCCCGGTCTCTCCGCTCTCCCCGGTGTGGTCCTCGTCTCCGTCCGGGGCGTCCTCGACGAAGTCGAGCCGTCCGAAGAAGGGCGGCCCCGGAGGCTCCTCCCGCCACTCCTCGGCCCGGCTGCGCAGCTGACGGCCGAGAGCCTCGGCGCTCGCGCCGTCGGCGGCCACGCCTTCCCCCGCGCTCTCGCCCGAGTGCCGGCCCGTGAGGACGCCGGCTCCCTCCTCGACGCGGTCTTGCGCCAGCTCGGATGTACGGTCGAGCGCGGCGCGGCACAAGGTCGCATAGGCGCGCTCGGCGGCCAGTTCGCCGCGCGGACTTGTGTCGCCGTCACGCGCGGCGTGCTCCCCGGTCATGGGGTCTTCTCCTTTCTCCGGTAGCTGTCCGTCGCCCCGACTCCGCTGTTCGTGGCTCGGCGTCCGCCGGTCAGGCGTACGGAGCGAGGCCGGAGCGCAGCAGCGCGAAGGCGTGGTGGGCGTCCGCGCGGGCCTGGGCGTACAGGGACTCGGCGTTCGCTCCCTCGGAGATCCGGCGCCAGTTCTCGGTTGCCAGCACCCGCTGGACCGCCACGATCTGACTCGCCGCCAGCCGCGCCGTCAGCCGGAGGTCCGCACGGGGGGCCGCGTGCCCGGGGCCCGCCTTCGCCAGCTCGCCGGCCAGCGCCTCCTCGGAGCGCGCGGTGTAGGAGTGCAGCCGGGCGACCAAACTCGGCGTGCCGTACAGCAGCCGGTGGAAGGCCAGCACCTCTGGGGCGTCGCACAGACCTGTCACCGGGTCGCGGGCCGCCAGTCCGGTCAGGAAGTGGGTCTCCAGCGCGTCGAGGGGCGCGGTGCCCCCGGCGCGGGCCGCGACCACCCGGGCGGCCTCGTCCTCGTGGTCGGCGAAGCGGTAGAGCGCCATGTCCTCCTTGGAGGGGAAGTAGCGGAACAGGGTGGGCTTGGAGACCTGGGCCGCCTCGGCGATCTCGGTGACGGACACGGCGGCGAAGCCCTTCTCCAGGAAGAGGGCGATAGCGGCCTCGGAGATCGTCCGGTAGGTGCGCTGCCGCTTGCGCTCGCGCAGCCCCGTGGGGTTCTCGCTCATGGTGCGCAGGGTAGCAGGAAATATAACCGAGTTAAGTTTATTCCTCGGTTACGTGAGCCGTGTATGTACCGTTCCTCTCCCTTTGCGGCTTGTTACCGGTGCTGCTGTAGTGGACGGAAACCCGTGAGGGAACACCCAGCGGACCGCTCGCGAACGACAGGGACATGGCCATGCCTGACTTCCTCACCGACGTACAGA
Source organism: Streptomyces axinellae (assembly GCF_039532135.1). Lineage (NCBI taxonomy): Bacteria > Bacillati > Actinomycetota > Actinomycetes > Kitasatosporales > Streptomycetaceae > Streptomyces > Streptomyces axinellae. Next base: position 83,841 of record NZ_BAAARJ010000023.1, on the reverse strand, counting down.
CGCTCCGGGAACGCGCGCGCGACGGCATCATGAACGGCCCGGTGACCACGGCATACGGCACCGACGTCGCGAAGGTCATCGACCTGCTGAACACTGCCTTGGCCACCGAGCTGGTGTGCGTACTGCGGTACCGCCAGCACCATTTCGCCGCCAAGGGGCTGGACTCGGAGCCGGTCGCCGCGGAGTTCCTGGAGCACTCCAACGAGGAACAAGGCCACGCCGACCAGCTCGCCGAGCGCATCTACCAACTCGGCGGCGAAGCGCTGATGGACCCCTCCCGCCTGCTGGACCGTTCGCACTCGGAGTACGTCACCTCGACGGACCTGACCGAGATGATCCGCGAGAATCTCGTCGCCGAGCGGATCGCCATCGCCTCCTACACCGAGATGATCAACTGGATCGGCACGGCCGACCCCACGACCCGGCGGGTGCTGGAGAACGTCCTGGAGAAGGAGGAAGAGCACGCCGACGACATGCTCACCTTCCTCGAACCGCAGCGCTGACGCCCGCACCGCAGCACCGGCGCCTGACGGCGCGCCCCGGTAGGCCCCGCCTCCGCCACGCCCTCGCACTCCGCCACGCCCCCCACCTTCCCGCCGGACGGGAACCCACCGTGCGAAGGACCACCGAGGGGAGGGCCAACGGACGGGCGGCCATGGCCCCTTGACGGGTCGTCGTGACACGCCGTTGCGGCCGGGTGTTCGCCGGACGGACGGCCGTCGCGAATTCACCGCGTCTCCTCCCGCAGCGACCCCGTGTGTCCCACACTGGCGGGGTACCCGCGCAGCGACGCGAGGCCGCGAGGAGAGGACGGACATGACGGAGACCAACGAGCGCCCCGGCGGGACGCCCGCGCACGCCCCCGCCTCCGAACGGGTGGTGGTGGGAGTCGACGGCTCCCCCCACTCGCTCCGCGCCCTGGACAGGGCGGCCGACGAGGCGGGGCGCCGAGGCGTCGAGCTGGAGGTATTGTGCGGCGCCGTACCGCCCCGCCGCAGCGTGGTCCCCGAGACCGACAGCGACAGGGAACGGATGCGGCACGCCGGTCACGAGGTCGCCGAAGCGGCGGCGGAGCGGGCCCGCGCCCGGGTGCCCGGCATTCTGGTCACCGCCTCGGGAGTGAGCGAGCCCGCGCCCGACGCGCTGGTACGCGCCAGCCACACCGCGGCCCTCACGGTCGTCGGCACGCGCGGCCACGGCGGATTCCGGGGCTTGCTGCTCGGCTCCGTCAGCCTCCGGCTCGCCGCCCACGCCGCCGGACCGCTGCTGGTCGTACGAGGGGAGGAGCGTGAGACCGAGGGGACGCCGGGGGAGACGATCGTCGGGCTCAAGTGGTCCGGCGCGACCGAGCCGGTCGGCTTCGCCTTCGAGGAGGCGGCACGCGACGGCTCGGCCGTGCGGGTCGTCCACGCCTGGACCCACCCCGTCCTGCCCGCCCTCGGGATGAAGAGGCCGCCGAAAGAGCGGGAGCGCGAGAGGGAGTCGGCACAGGCGGGCAAGTCCGCGGAGACGTTCGTACGCGAGGCGGTCGCCCCCTTCCAGGAACGGCACCCCGAGGTGCGGACGGTCCCCGAGCAGCACCGGGGCCCGGCGGCGGAGCACCTCATCGAGCTGAGTGCGCAGGCCGGGCTGATCGTGCTCGGCGTACGGCGCGAGCACCGGCGCCTCGGTCTCCAGGTCGGACCGGTCGTCAACGCGGTCCTCCAGCACGCCCGTTGCTCCGTGGCCCTGGTTCCCGTCCCCCCGGCCCCCACAAAGGCCCCCCGCACATAGCCCTGTCCCCACTTCTCCGCCGCTTTCCGCCGCTTTCCGCCGCGACGGAGAGTGTCCCGACGACGCTGGCGGGCGGGCGTCGGGCGGTGCCCGGCGGTGCCGAACCGGCCTACGGGGTGCTCGTGCCGCCTGTCCGGGGCGCGGCGGGGCTCCAGCTCCGCCCGCTGTCGCCGCGCCCACGGTTGCGGGCCCGCCCGCCGACGCGTGCGGGCCCGCGATCCGCAACCCCGCAACCCGCGCGAGCTACAGCACGCGATCCCCGGCACGCGCGGGCTCACAGCGTCCACGGCGGCGCCCCGCGTCCCCGCTCGGAGGATCGCCCCAGCGGCCCGGAGCCGATCGTGTGGGTATGTGCGATGGAGCAGGCCCCGCAACGCGCGTAGTCGCCGCGGTCCTGGTCAGGGCCAGGCAATGACGCACGACGCACCAGAGAACCACGCACGGAGCCCCTCCCACGGCAGCTGCCCCCGGCGTAGCCGGCGACGATGACGCCTCCTCGGCGCACTCTCCGAACCCGCCGCATTCCCCCGGCTCTCCCCACGCCACCGGCACCCCCGCCCCGGTCCGCCGTGCCGTGGAGACGCGGGGCATCGAGCCCGTGCCCGGCCATGAGCGGCGCGGCGGGGTCCGGGAGCTGTTTCCGACCTGGGTCGCCGCCGACATCAGCGTGCTGCTGCTCACCATGGGCGCGGGACTCGTGGTCTTCAACGGCCTCAACTTCTGGCAGGTCCTGCTCGCGGCGGCCGTCGCGGGCACGGTCTCCTTCGGGCTGGTGGGGCTGCTGGCCGTCTCCGGTAAGTGGGGCGGCGCGCCGGGGGCGATGCTCTCGCGGGCCACGTTCGGGGTGCGGGGCAACTACTTCCCCGGCATGGTCTTGTTCGCCGTGTTGCCCGCGCCGCGCGAGAACGCACCCCGCGAGAACGCGTCCGCCGGGAGCGGGGTCGGCGACCGCCCGGCCCGCGACCGCCCGGGCCGCGGACAGCGTGGTCGGCGAAGGTGTCGCCCGCGCGAACGCACCGGGAGCGTAGGGCGCCGGGCGCGCCCGGCCGCAGGAGGTGGGCTCGCCCGGGTGTGGCCAGGGGTTCCGTATGAGTGAATGGAGGGGCAAGCGGAGCCCCGAGTGAGCCGAGGTCACAGTGAGTAACGCACGCGTCCCCGCCGTCACGCTCAACACCGGAGCGGCGATGCCGCAACTCGGCTTCGGCGTCTTCAAGGTGCCCGACGGCGAGGCCCAGGCGATTGTCTCCACGGCGCTGGAGGCCGGATACCGCAGCGTGGACACCGCCGCGCTCTACCAGAACGAGACGGGCACCGGCCGGGCCCTGCACGAGTCGGGCATCCCGCGCGGCGAACTGTTCGTGACGACGAAGCTGTGGAACACCGAGCACGGCCACGACACCGCGCTGCGCGCCTTCGACGCCTCCCTGGCACGGCTCGGTCTCGACTACGTGGACCTGTACCTCATCCACTGGCCCCTGCCCCGGCGCGACAAGTACGTGGAGACCTGGAAGGCGCTGGAGGAGATCCACGCGGACGGCCGTGCCAAGGCCATCGGCGTCTCCAACTTCGAGCCGGAGCACGTGCGGCGGCTCCTCGACGCGAGCGGCGTCGTACCGGCCGTCAACCAGATCGAGCTGCACCCCAGGCTCCAGCAGTCGGCGCTGCGCGCCTTCGACGCCGAGCACGGCATCGCCACCGAGGCGTGGTCGCCGCTCGGCCGCGGAAACGGGGTCCTGGACGACCCGGTGGTGCTCCGGGCCGCGGAGAAGCACGGCAGGAGCCCCGCCCAGGTGGTGCTGCGCTGGCACCTCCAGCTGGGCAACGTCGTCATCCCCAAGTCCGCGACCCCCTCCCGCATCAAGGAGAACATCGAGGTCTTCGACTTCGAGCTGGACGGGGAGGATGTGCGCGCCCTCCAGGGGCTGGAGACGGGCGAGCGTGTCGGCCCCGATCCGAACACCGAGAACTGACCGGCGGGCGGGGAGCGGTATGGAGTGCGCCTTCTGCAAGATCATCGACGGTGAGCAGCCCGCCCACCGGGTCTACGAGGACGGGGCCGTCGTCGCCTTCCTGGACCAGCGGCCCGTCTTCTCCGGCCACACGCTGATCGTGCCGCGCGCCCACGTGGAGACGCTGACCGATCTGCCGGAGGAGTCCGTGGGCCCGTACTTCAGCGCGGTCCGCCGGGTGACCGGCGCCGTGGAGCGGGGTACGGAGGCGGACGGGTCGTTCGTCGCGACGAACAACAAGGTCAGCCAGTCCGTGCCGCACCTGCACGTGCACGTGGTGCCGCGCAGAAAGAAGGACGGGCTGCGCGGCTTCTTCTGGCCGCGCAACCCCTACACCGATGCGACGGAGGCGCGGCGGGTGGCCGCGAAGATCCGCGCACAGTTCTGAAGGCGCCCGGGCACGTTCGGGAGGCCCGCACGCGATGACGTTCAGCCGCCGGGAGCCGGCCGCGAGAACCGGCTGGGGGCGGGCGGTCACGGCAGCAGCGCGCTGACCGCCTCCACCGTGTCGGCCTCCTCGGGCCGCTTGTCGTCGCGGTAGCGCAGCACCCGGGCGAAGCGCAGCGTCACACCCTCCGGGTAGCGGGTCGAGCGCTGCACCCCGTCGAAGGCGATCTCCACGACCAGTTCGGGCCGCACCAGCACCCCCCACGGCTCCTCGACGGCCGCCAGTTCGCGCAGCCGCTCGGTCTGCCAGGCCAGCAGCACATCGGTGAGACCCTTGAAGGTCTTGCCGAGCATCGCGAAGGTCCCGTCCGCGCGCCGCGCCCCCAGGTGGAGATTCGACAGCTTCCCCGCGCGCCGCCCGTGCCCCCACTCGGCGCCCAGCACCACCAGGTCCAGAGTGTGCACGGGCTTCACCTTCAGCCAGGAGGCACCCCGACGCCCGGCCGAATACCCGGCATCCAGGCCCTTGACCACCACGCCTTCGTGTCCGCGCGCCAACACCTCCTCGGCGAACTTCCGCGCCTCCGCCCGCACTTCCGCGTCCCCGGGGCGCGTAACGGGCAGCCTGCGCACCCGCAGTCCGGCGGGCAGCACCCGGGCGAGCGCGGCGTGCCGTTCGATGTACGGCAGGTCGAGCAGTTCGCGGCCGTCGAGGGAGAGCAGGTCGAAGAAGACGGCGGAGAGGGGCAGTTCGCTGCTCGCGCCCGCCACATCCAGCCGGGAGGCGACCCGTCCCGACACCTCCTGGAAGGGCCGGGGCCAGCCGTCCTCCTTCAGCGCGAGCACCTCGCCGTCCAGCACCGCGCGCACCGCGCCGCACCGCCGTACGGCCGCCTCCACCTCGGGCAGCCGGCCGGTGATCTCATCGAGGGTGCGGGTGTAGATCCGTACGTCCTCGCCGTCCTTGTGGGCCTGGACGCGGATACCGTCCAGCTTCTCCTCCACGGCGCACGGCCCCAGCTTGTCCAGCGCCTCGTCCACGTCCTTCGCGGTGTGCGCCAGCATCGGCAGGACCGGGCGCCCCACCTCCAGCCGGAAGAGCGCCAGTGCCCCGGGGCCCTCGGCCAGCAGCGCGCGGGCCACGGCACCCAGCGAGCCGCCCAGCATCACGGCCCGCCGCACCTCGCCCGGCTCGGCGCCCACGGCGGCTGCCAGACCCTCGACGGCGAAGGCGTCCAGCGCGCCCTGGCGCAGCTCGCCGCCGATCAGCCGGACGAGGAAATGCTGCTCCTCGGCTGTCGCTGCCGACAGCAGCTCGCCCACCTGGCGCCTGCGCTCGGCCTGCGCGCCCTTGCCGCCGATGGCCGCGATCCGGCTCAGCGCCTCGTCCACCCCGGCGATGGTGAGGGTGGCCTCCGGGGCGGGTGGCGGCAGCTCCCGCAGCGCGCTCCAGCCGACTCCGGTCCTGCGCTGCGGCAGCCGTCCCGCGAGATAGGTGACCACCACCGGCACCTCGGCCGGCTCGGCGCGCCGGAACAGCCCGGCCAGGAGCGCCACCTTCGCGTTGCGTGCGGAGGCCGCCGCGACGTCCTTGGATGTGTGTGCGATGTCGGCCAGCAGCATGGCCCCATGGTCGCCCATGCGCGCAAGCCGTGCCCGGCGCAGAATCGAGAGGTGGATCTTCCCGTCATGCCTCCCGTGAAGCCGATGCTCGCCAAGCCCGTCGCATCGATCCCGCCCGGCATGCGATACGAGGCCAAGTGGGACGGCTTCCGCTGCCTGGTCTTCCGCGACGGCGACGAGGTGGAGCTGGGCAGCCGCACGGGCAAGTCCCTGCTGCGCTACTTCCCCGAGCTGGCCGACGCGCTGCGCGAGCGGCTGCCCGAACGCTGCGTGCTGGACGGCGAGATCGTGCTGCCGACCGCGGGACGACTGGACTTCGAGGCGCTCCAGCAGCGCATCCACCCGGCGGCCTCCCGGGTGCGGCTGCTGGCCGAGCGCACCCCCGCCTCGTTCGTCGCCTTCGACCTGCTGGCGTTGGGAGAGGCGCGGCTCATGGAGGAACCGCTGAGCGAGCGCCGCCGACGGCTGACCGGGGCGCTGAAGGGCACCCGTCCGCCCCTGTATCTGGCCCCGGTCACCGAGGACCGGGATGAGGCGCGGGAGTGGTTCGCGCAGTACGAGGGGGCGGGGCTGGACGGCGTGGTGGCCAAGCGGCCCGAGCTGCCCTACCGCCCCGGCGAGCGCGTCATGCTGAAGATCAAGCACGAGCGCACGGCCGACTGCGTCCTGGCCGGGCTGCGTCCGCACCGCGCCGACCGCGAGGCCGTCGGCTCCCTGCTGCTGGGGCTCTACGACGCGACCGGCGCCCTCCAGTACGTGGGCGCCTCCTCCTCCTTTCCCGCCGCGCGCAGACGGGAGCTGATGGGGGAGCTGGCGCCGCTGCGGATGGCCAGGCCCGAGGGGCACCCGTGGGCGCGCTGGGAGGAGGAGGCGGCGCACGAGGAGGGCCGGATGCCGGGGGCGCCGAGCAGGTGGAGTGGCGGCAAGGACGCCTCCTGGATCCCGCTGCGCCCCGAGCGGGTGTGCGAGGTGGCCTACGACCACATGGAGGGCGACCGCTTCCGGCACACCGTGCTCTTCCGGCGCTGGCGCGTGGATCGCGAGCCGCGCTCGTGCACCTACGAGCAGCTCGAACAGCCGGTCCGCTACGACCTGGAGGCGGCCCTCGGCGGACGCTGACCGCCGGGGCCCGGCGCCGTCGGCCGGCTCGCGCCTGTGCCCGAGTCCGCGCTCGCGCCTGTGCCCGAGTCCGCGCCTGTGTCCGCGCTCGCGCCCTTGTCTGTGCCCGAGTTCGCGCCCGCCTCCGCCTCCACCCGCTGGGCGGGCTCGGGCGCGGGGAGCCCGGCGGCGAGGGAGTTGAAGCCCTCGTCCAGCATGGCCAGCAGTTGCTCGGCGGAGCTTTCCGGGTCCCAGGCGCGGATCGAGGCACGCAACGCGGTGAGGGCCGAGCCGGCCACCAGCCGGGGGTAGAGGGCCTCCGGGGGCAGCCCCGTGCGCGCGGCGACGGCCTCGGTGAGGGCCTCGGCCATATGGCTGTTGCTGTGGACCAGCTTGGGGATCAGCTCCGGGTGGGCACCCAGCAGACGGCGCCGGTCGCGCCAGCCCGCATCGGCGACCAGGGCGGGGATGGCGGTGCGCAGCGTCCGGCGGAGCGCTTCGAGCGGCGGTTCCGCGCCGGGCCGGGCGGCGAGCAGCGCGACCAGCTGGCCGGTGAGCCTGCGGTCCCAGTCGAAGACCGCGTCGTCCTTGGTGTCGAAGTAGTTGAAGAAGGTGCGCGGGGAGACGCCGGCCGCCTCGCAGATCTCCTGCACCGTCACGGCGGCGGGGCCGCGCTCCAGATAGAGCCGGACGGCGGCGCCGCGCAGCGCCGTGCGGGTCTCCAGCTTCTTCCGCTCCCGGAGGCCGTGCGCGCTCTCGGGGGTCTCGGCGGTCATGCGCGCTCCCGTGCTCCGTGCTCAGGTGCCTCTTCCGACTCGTTCCCTACAGTAGTGCATTTTTGCAGCACTGCATCTTTCTGTTAGCCTCGCTAATCATTGGCCCTGACATGCAGTTCTGCTCAGGTGCCATCCCACCCAGCCGTACGCACCTAGGGAGGCGGACCACGTCCATGGCGCAACACAAGGCGGAACCGGAGAGCCCGCAGGGCGAGGAAGGCAGCACCTCCTCCTCGCTCGGCGCGACCGTGCGCACGCTCGCGTCCACTCTCTGGTTCCCGGCGTTCTTCTTCACCGGCTTCCTCGTCTGCTATCTGCTGCCGTTCCACAACCCCGTCCCGCATCACGTGGACGTGGCCGTGGCCGGACCGTCGGCCGGGCAGCTGGAGCAGGCGCTCGAACAGAAGAGCCCCGGCGCCTTCGACATCCACCCCGTCGCCGACGCAGGCGCCGCTCACGACGCGGTCACCAACCGCGAGGTCACCGCCGGATACGCGCCGGACGCCAAGCACCCCCAGCTCTTCGTCGCCAAGGCCGACGGATACTCGCTGGAGTCGGTGCTGCAGAAGACCTTCACCTCCGTCGCCCAGCACAGCGGCGGCCAGCTCCAGGTGCACGAGGCAGCACCCACGGCGCCGGGTGACGGCATGGGGACCGGGCTCTTCTACCTCGTCCTGGCCTGCACGATCCCCTCGTACATCAGCGTGATGATGCTGCTGAGGGCCACCACCTTCGGGCGGCGCAAAAAGGTCCTCACCCTGGTCTCCGTCGGCGTCGTCGAGAGCCTGGTGGCCTACTTCGTGGCCCGTTCGATGGACGTCATACCGAACGAGCCGCTGGCCATCCCCTTCATCTTCTTGATGACCCAGGCCGTCGCGCTGACCTCCTACGGGCTGGTCCCGTTCTTCAAGCAGTTCTTCCCGGGCGTCGCCATGGGGCTGTTCGTGCTGCTCAGCATGCCGTCCAGCGGCGGGGCGATACCCGTGCAGATGGTGCCGGGGTTCTTCCGGGCGCTGCACCCGATCATGCCGATGGGCAATTTGATCGAGGCGTTGCGCGGGCAGTTCTACTTCGACGGGAAGGATGTCGGACGCCATGTCCTGGTCATCTGCGCCTGGGTCGTCGGGGGCATCGCACTGATCGCGCTCGGCGCCTGGAAGGAGCGGCGCGAGGCCCGCAAGGAGGCCGAGGACGGCCGGACGGGGGCCGAGGTGGAGGCGGAGCCGCCCGTCGAGGACCCCTCGTTCGAGCTGCCGCAGCCCTGCGCCGTCCCGCCGCACTCCCACCGGCTGCTCCAGCAGGAGCCCACGCTCAAGGGCCGGGTGACCGACGAGCGGGGCAGGCCGCTGCGGGGCGTCGCGATCACCGTCACCGGCACCCACGGCAGGGAACTGCTGCGGGCCAGCACCGACGAGCAGGGCGAATACGCGGCCACCGGTCTGCCCGATCACTTCGTCAACGTGATCGCCAGCGGCCCCGACCGGCTCGCCGCCGTCGCCCGCGTCCAGGCGCGCGACGGCCACCCGGTCCGCCAGGACTTCCGTCTGGCCCCGCGCCCCGCGCCGGCGGGGGTGGGGGCGCAGGCCGCCGCGCGGTACTGACCCCGCCCAGGAGAAGCGACGGAACATGCGAAGGCCGCCCGGTCGGTGACCGGGCGGCCTTCGTGCGCTGCCTCAGCCGGCGGCGCCGCCCTCCTGGGCCGGGACCTCGCCTTCCTGGGCCTGGGCTTGGGCCGCGGCCTGGCGTACCTCGTCCATGTCCAGGTCGCGAGCCTGGCCTATGAGGTCCTCCAGCGCGGCCTCGGGGAGCGCGCCGGGCTGGGCGAAGACCAGCGTCCGGTCCCGGATGATCGCCAGCGTCGGAATGGACTGGATCTCGAAAGCCGCGGCCAGCTCCTGCTGGGCCTCCGTGTCCACCTTGGTGAAGGCGAGGTCCGCGTGCCGCTCGGCGGCGGCCTCGTACACGGGGCCGAAGCTACGGCAGGGACCGCACCATGACGCCCAGAAGTCGATCAGGATGAAGTCGTTTTTCTGGACGATCTCGTCGAAATTGTCCTTGGTCAGCTCGATGGTGCTCATGTTCTCTCCTGCGACGGGGCATCAGAGCGGGCCGCGCCCTGGTGCCGGTGGCAACAATCGCGGGCCGGCCCGCCATTCCCGTACCGCGTTCCCCGGACGGTCGGGGCAAACTCTCGCCGGAACGCCGGAATCCCTGCCTGCCGGGACGAGCGGACCGGCCATGCGAGGCGGGCCGGGAACGCACGGTCAGCATCCGATCGCACGGTGCGCGTCCTCGGTTGCCGTAGATCCTCGGTACGGCCTGCCCCGTGCTCAAAGCGTCACCGGTTGAACCGGTGACGCTTTTCGCCCGCCTCCTCGGGGCCCGCTCCACCACGGTGACCACGCCGCGGAAGCCGCCGAGCGGCCGGCTCACCCGGCTCACCAGGGGACGGGGCCCTCGTCGTCGAAGAAGCCGCCGCGCGGTCCGTCATCCGGCAGAGTGGCGAGCCGGATGGCGATCGCGGCGCCTTGTCCGGGCGTCCGCTCGACGATCGCCGCCGCTGCGGCGGCTCCTCGGGTTCGCGGGCGAACCCGGTGCGGTACCGACGAAGTCCTCTTGTGCGAGGTCGGCGAGCAGGCACGGCTGCTGCGCGACGGCCACGCCGACGTGGCACTCATGCACCGTCCGTTCGACGATCTCGCCGGGTTCGACACCGAAGACCTCTGCGTCGAAGGCCAGGTCGCGATCCTTCCCGCGGGGCATCCGCTCGCGTCCCGCGACCAGCTCACGATGGCGGACGTCCGCGATGTGCCGGACCTCCCGATCGCCCGGTGGCCCCGGCTCGACGGCTCCTACCCTGAGGGGCCCGGACCGGAGGTGCACACCCGGTCGCAGCTCGCTCAGCTCGTGGCGCCCGGCAAAACCCTGCTGGTCATCCCCGCCTCCAGCCGTGCCTGGCAGTGACCCGAACACTCGCGGTGCCCGTCCTCGACGCGCCGGAAGTCACCACGGTGATCGCGTGGCCGCCGAGCAGCCGCTCCCAGACGGTCGCCTCACTCTCCGCTCGATCGAACTGCCGTGGAGCGACGGCCCTCGCCCTTGAGGCCCTGGCCGGACGGGGCCTTGGCGCAGGGGGTCGGCGCGGACGAACATGAGCCGTATGAGTGAGCAACCCGGACGATGGAGCCGGGCAAACATCTACCCCGACATGTGGGCCGACCCGGACGACGACCCCCGCAACAGCGAAGGCCCCAGCCCGGACGGCGAGTTGGCCACGCTCCAGGACTTCCTGACGAACTACCGGATGACCCTGCGGATGAAGTGCGAGGGCCTGGACCCCGAGCAGTTGGCCCGTCGGTCGGTGCCCCCGTCGACGATGTCACTGCTGGGCCTGCTCCGGCACCTGGCCGAGACCGAACGGGACTGGCGCAACTGGATCAGCGACGGCGATCCGCTCCCGAAGCTGTATGGCGAGAACGACGGGGACTTCGAGGGAGCCGTCGCCGAGCAGGAGGTGGTCGATTCCGCTTACGCCGCGCTGGCGCGCGAACAGGCGGCGACGGACGCCGCGCTGGCGGACCATCCGGACCTGGGCGAACGCCTCGGGAAAGAGAGGATCGCGGGCAGGGAGCTGATGGTGCACCGGATCGAGGAGTACGCCCGGCACTGTGGCCACGCCGACCTGCTGCGCGAGCGCATCGACGGACGAGTGGGCCAGTGAGCCGGGGTGAGCCGGTGAGCGGGGCCGGCGGACGCGGCCCCGCGTCTACGAGGGGCGGGGGCGGGGCGCGATACGCCGCACCCGGTTGCTGTCCGACTCCGCGACGAACAAGTCGCCGCCCGAGCCCAGCAGCAGCGCCCTCGGCAGAACGAGCGCGGCGCCGAGCGCGGGGCCCCCGTCCTCCTCGTGGCCCGGCGGACCACCGGCGACGGTGGACACCGCGCCGTCCGGAGTGAGCACGCAGACGCGCCGGTTGAGCGAGTCCGCGACATACAGCGTGCCCCCCGCGTCCATGTCGAGGCCGCGTGGTTGGTCGAGGCGGGTGGCGGTGCCCGTGCCCGCCTCGTCGTACCCGGCCTCACCGGTGCCCAGCACCGTGGTGAGCATCCCATCGGGTGCCAGCGCCCGCACCGTCGGCGTCGTCCTGGGTGTGCGCAATCTCAGCCAGCAGGGCCTGTTCGTGCTCGGCGGTTCGGCGGCCGACAGGTTCGGGCCACGGAGCGTCATCATCACCGGCTGCGGACTGCGCGTCCTCGGCTTCGGCCTGTTCGGGCTGGGCACTTCCCTGCCGGTGCTGGTGGCCGCCTCCGCGCTCAGCGGACTCGCGGGCGCCCTGTTCTACCCCGCCGTCCGCTCCTACCTGGCCCACGAGGCAGGCGACCGCAAGGCGGAGGCGTTCGCCCTGCTCAACGTCTTCGCGATGACCGGCTCACTCCTCGGCATGCTGCTGGGCAGCGTGCTGCTGCTCTTCGATTTCCGCGTGTGCGCCCTGGTGGCGGCGGGAGTCTTCGCGGCGCTCTTCCTCGCCCAGTTGTTCGCGATGCCCCAGCGCCAGCCGGGCCGGCGCGGCACCGCGCTGTGGCAGGACTGGCGGGAGGCACTGGGCAGCCGGGGCTTCTTCCCCTTCGCCCTGGCCATGGCGGGCATGACCACGCTGGAGAACCAGCTCTACCTGCTCATCTCCGAGGGCGCCCATCAGGCCACCGGCCGCGCCGAGGCCGTCAGCGTGCTGCTCGCGGCGGGGGCCGTGGCCAACATGGCACTCCAACTGCGCCTCACCCGCGGCCTGCAACGGCGCGGCGGCACCGCGCGCTGGATGGTGCCAGGGCTGCTGGTGATGTCAGCCGGGTTCCTGCCGCCCTTGCTGACGGCGGGGAAGAGCGAGCCGGGCGGACTGGGCCAGGCCGCGTTGTGGCTGCTCCCGCTGATGGCCGCGACGCTGCTGCTCTACCTCGGTGTGATGGTGCTGCACCCGCCGGTGATAGAGCTGATCCCGCACTTCGGCCACGAGCGCCTGACGGGCACCTACTTCGGCCTCTTCTACGTCGTCTCAGGGCTGACCGCGGCGGCCGGAAACAGCCTCATCGGATGGACGATGGACCTGGGCCGCACGGGCTGGCCCGGACTCCCCTGGGCGAGCTGCGCGGCGATCGGACTCCTGTCGGCCCTCGCCCTGGCCGCGCTCGGCCGTCTCGGCCGGCTGCCCCACACCGCCGCTGGCGTCCCACCCGCAGAGCCGGTCTCCGGCCGCCGGACGGCGCACGTACCGCATCCGGCCCTTCCGGCCCGCCCGGCGGACGAAGCGGCGAGCGGCAGCGCGGAAGGCCCGCCTCCGGACAGATGACCAGGCCGGCTCCCTTCCGCCATCCGGGGTGCCGCGGACTGTCACCCGGCGGCCGGAGGTCAGCTCCGCGGGCGGGGTCCGGGTGGGGTCACCGCTGGTGCGGGCGCCGTCGGTGGAGGCCGGCCATCCGCCGACGGCGCTCGCCGGCCAGCCGGTGGGCCACCAGGGAGAGCAGCAGACACATGCCCACGTACAAGGTGCCCACGACGAACAGCACGGGCAGATACGGATACCCGTGCGGCGTCGCGATGTTCTGCGCCAGCAGCTTGCCCGCGTACAGCAACTCCTCGTACATGATGATGAACCCGAGAGAGGTGTCCTTGAGGGTCACCACGATCTGACTCACCAGCCCCGGCAGCATCGCGCGCACCGTCTGCGGCAGTACCACCGTGCTCATCACCTGCGTCTTGCGCATCCCCAGTGCGTAGGCGGCCTCGTACTGCCCCAGCGGAACGGCCCGCGCGCCCGCGCGCAGGATCTCCGCGTGCACCGCCCCGTTGTACAGCGCGACTCCCAGCGCCAGGGCCCACAGCGTCGGGGAGGCGAAGTGCGTCGCCAGCCATCCGCCCGGCGCGCCCAGGCCGTCACGCATCGCGCCGGCCACGGACTCCACCACATCGCGCAGGCCCGCCATGTTGTAGAGCGCGAAGATGAGGATGAGCAGAGGCAGCGCCCGGAAGATCTCCACGGCCGCCGAGGAGGGCCAGCGCAACAGCCGGTGCGCCGAGAGCCGCCCAGTCGCCAGCACTACGCCGAGCACCAGCGACACCACGACAGCCAGCCCGAACGCCTTGAGCGTGTCCAGCGCCCCCCCGCAGCACCCGCTCTTGTACCCCGCGGTAGGTGAAGGGCTCCCACATGTCCGCGGCGAACTGACCGACCCCTTTCAGCCGGAGGACCACCGCAGCCGCCACCGCGAGCCCCGCCGCCAGCGCCAGTACCCCGTACAGCCGGTGCCGCCGCCGTGCGCGGGGGCCGGGCGCGTCGAAGAGGACCGGGGCGGCGCCGCTCACCTCGGCACCGCCAGCCGGCTCTCCAGCACTCGGAAGACCGTGCTGATCGCCGCGATGACCACCAGATAGGCCAGTCCGACCCACACGAACACCGTCACGACCGCATACCCCTGTTCGACCAGGGTCTTCTCCACGCTGAACAGCTCGAAGACGCTGAAACCGCCTGCCAGGGCCGAGTTCTTGGCGAGCGTGATGACCACGCTGCTCATCGCGGGCAGCACCGCCCTGCCCGCCTGGGGAAGCACCACCAGCACGGCCGTCTGCGCGAACGTGAGCCCGAGGCTGCGCGCCGCGTCGGCCTGGCCGGTATCGACCGTGTTGACGCCCGAGCGCAGCGCCTCGCACAAGAACGCGGCCGAATAGGCGCTGAGCGCGACCACCGCGAGGGTGAAATAGCTCAGAGTCGTCAGCCCCAGCAGCGGCAGGCCCACGGTGACTCCGAAGAACAGCAGCGTCAGCGGGGTGTTGCACAGCAGCGTGACGGCCACCCGACCGAAGCCGCGCAGCACGGGGACCGGGCCGACGCGGAAGAACGCCAGTACCCCGCCGAGGACGGCGGCGATCAGCGCGCTCACCACCGTCAGCTCCAGGGTCCCCACGAACCCTCGGCGGAACAGGTCGGGATTGTCGAGCAGTACGTGCACGGCACCTCCGCGGTGGACAGCTCAGGCGGACCTCAGCGCGGCGGGCGCGGGGGCGGGGCACCGGAGCGGCCGAGCGTCGCCCGGTAGGCGCGCAGCCAGTCGCCGTTTCGGAGATGGCGCTCCAAGGCGGCGTCGATCGCGCGGCGCAGCCCGGCATCGCCGCGTGCGAGGCCCACACCGTAGGGCTCCTTGGAGAAGGGGTGGCCCACGACCCGGAGTCGGCCCTCGTTCTGCGCCGCGTAGCCCTTGAGGATGGCGTCGTCGGCGGTCACCGCGTCGGCAACCCCGGTCACCAGGTCCTGCACGCACTGCGCGTAGCTGTCGTGGGAGATGACGTGCGCGCCGTAGGTGGGACTGCTGATGCGCTGGTAGGGCGTGGATCCGGTCACCGTGCACACCCGCTTGCCCCGCAGGTCGCGGGGGCCGTTGATGCCGTTGATATGGCGTGCGCCGTTCTTGGCGCCCGCGCCCGCGCCTTCGCCTTCGCCTTTGCCCTCGCCCTTCGCCACGAGGAGGTCCTGGCCCGCCACGTAGTAGGGCCCGGCGAAGGCGACCTGTTTCTTGCGCTCGTCGTTGATGGTGTAGGCCGCGACGTAGTAGTCCACGTCGCCCTGCGCGATGGCGGTCTCGCGGCCTTGGGGCGGGACGGTCTGCCAGTCGATCCGGTCGCGGGGGAAGCCCAGGTCGGCGGCGACCATGCTGGCGATCTCGATGTCGAAGCCGGCGCGCTGCCCGGTGACCGGGTCCTCGAACCCGAGGAAGGGATGGTCGGACTTGACCCCCACGCGGATGCTGCCCCGCTTCTGGGCGCGAGCGTACGCGCGCGAGCCGGGCACCCGCACGCCGGATGCCACGGGGTAGGCGACCGGTTCGCTTCCGCCGCCGCGCATCAGTTTGCCGACGCTGCCCGCCGGCGTGCCCTCCCTGCCGCACCCGCTGCTCACCAGCCCCATGGCCAAAAACGCGCACGCCGTCATCGCCACCGCCCCGCAGCGCGGCCATCGACGCCTGCTGGCTGTCACGTCACTCCTCGGGGCCGGACGGTGTAAGACGGCGGAGCAAGAGGACGGAGCAAGAGGAAAGGGCGGAAGCGGAAGTCAGGTGAAGGAAGGTAATCGTATCAGTGACAGGCTGTCAGGCCCGCTGGCGCGATTCGGCCGTTCGTGTGCGGCGGGCGGCTCAACGGGACGTCTTCGGACGGTTCATGACCGGTTCAGAGCGACGGAACAGGTATTGCCGGGGGCATTTTCGAAGAAGGCTGCCGAGGTGCGGAACGGACTGCTCCAGCGGAATTTCCGACCTTGGCGGAAATCATTCCGCCGATTCGGCCACAGATATTCGCCGAGTTTTTCGCATCAGGTAACGGGCAGGTTTCCGGGGACTCATCAGTCAGCCCGGAAAGGGGGCGCGGAGGACGATGACCGCAGCTGCAGAGCCCGTGGAGGACCTGTACCCCACCCGCGCCGTGCGCGAGTCGGTCCCCTTCGCCCGGCGGCACCCGGTGGTGTGGGGCACGGAGGCGGACGGACCGCTGGACGCGGGGGAGCTGGCCGCCTTCGACCGCGACGGGTTCCTCTCCTTCGAGGCGCTGCTCAGCGCCGAGGAGATCCTCGGCTGCCTGGAGGAGACCGAACGCCTGGGCCGGGACCCCGAAATGCGGGCCTCGGGGCGGGTGGCGCCCGAGCCGGACGCGGACGGGATCCGGTCCGTCTTCGAGGTGCACGCGTTCAGCGAGGTCTTCGCCCGTGTGGTCGGCTCCGCGCGGCTGGCCGACGTGGCCCGGCAGCTCTTGGGCTCCGAGGTGTACGTGCACCAGAGCAGGGTCAACCTCAAGTCCGCCTTCGACGGTTCGAAATTCGGCTGGCACGCCGATTTCGAGACCTGGCACTCCGAGGACGGCATGCCGGCGCCCCGCGCGCTGAGCTTCTCCGTCGCGCTCACCGACAACCAGCCGGTCAACGGGCCCCTCATGGTCATCCCGGGCTCGCACCGCACTTTCGTGCCCTCGGTGGGGGAGACCCCGGCCGACTACCACAAGCTCTCGCTGCTGGGGAAGGCTCTCCCGGCGGGGCCCGCCGACCGCACCGTGGTCACCGAACTCGCGCTGAACAACGGCATCCAGCAGCTCACCGCGTCCGCCGGCTCCGCCGTCCTGTTCGACTGCAACTGTCTGCACGCCTCGGCCGGGAACGTCTCCCCCTTCCGGCGCACCAACCTCTTCGTCGTCTACAACAGCGTGGACAACACACTGGGCCCGCCCTTCGCCGCCCCGGCCCCCCGGCCCGGCTTCCTGGCGGACCGCCGGTTCACTCCGGTACCCCGCCGGTGAGGGAGGTGCCCGGCGGGCGGTCCCGATCCGTGCCGCTGCCGTACTCCCGCACGAGCCGGGCCACCTCCAGCGTGGTGTAGCCCCGCTCGAAGTGGCGGGGCTCGCTCAGCATCCCGGACACCAGCTCGTGCAGCAGGTGCGCGTAGTCCCCGGCCGGGCCCGGCCAGGCCGTGGTGTCGAGCATCCACGGACGGGTGCCGGGCGACAGCTGCGCCGCGCCCTCGCGGATCAGGGTCTTGGACAGCTTGGCCCCCGACTCGGAGAGGATCACCGGAGTGAACACCCGCGGCGGCGCCGCCGCGTCCGGGTAGTACGAGAACGCCTCGTCCACCAGGCGGCAGCCCGGCGCCCAGTCCGCGCCCTTGACGATGACAGGCATCGCCGCGTCCCTGGCCGCCACCCGCTCCTTGACGAGGTTGCGGTGCAGCGTCGTCAGCCCGACCCACGCGTCCGTGCCCGGACCCGCCTCCGCCACGTACCGCCCGTGGTCGAGGCAGACCGCTGCGAACCGGGCGCCGTCGCTGTCCAGGGACAGCAGTTCCGTGTGCTCCCCGTACTTCTGCAGCCAGCCGCACCTGGGGCAGGGAAAGCTCACCGGGACTCTGCCGTGCGAAGGCGCCAGCACCCAGCGCAGCTGCTCGCGGCGGATAAGGGAGGCGGCCAGCTCCTCGCGGAAGGTCCGGCTCCGCTGTTGCCGTGTGTAGGTCTCGACCTCGTACGGCACCCCGGTCGCGGCCGAGAGCGCGTCGAACAGGCCGCCGTAGAAGCGCTCGACCAGCTCCGCCACCCGGTCGGGGCCCAGCGCGTGGTGGTACGACAGCTCGTAGAGCGTGCCGGTCGCGGGGCAGCGCCGGGTCTCGTACGCCGTGTTGTCCAGTGCGCCGAACCGCACTACGGCCGGTGTGCCGAAGCGCTCCCTCGCGGCGCGGGCCAGCAGGAAGGCCGCCGTCTGCATGACATTGGTGCCCAGGTGCGGGGCCCCGTTGATCTGGACGCCGGCATACAGCGCCAGACGCTCAGGCGTTCGGGCGCGCAGCTGCGGGCCGATGAAGTCGATGCTGTGCTCCACGGCACCGGCCGTGACGCTCACCGGCGAGACGGGCGAGACGGGCGAGACGGGCGAGACGGGCGAGACGGGCGAGACGGGCGAGACGGGCGAGACGGGCGAGATGGGCCGGAGCGGTGAGGCGGGACGGGGCGGTGAGGCGGGACGGGGCGGTGAGATCGACGAGGTGAGCGGGGTGGGGGCGTCGGGGGAGTTGAATCCGGGCATGCGGGCCTCTTTCCACGGAGGGCCTGTGGGAACGGGTGGGTGTTACGGGCAGCGAGGACGGCGGAGAAAGGGGGGAAGGGGGCAGCCGACTCGTACGGGCGCTTACACCTCGTCACCAGCGATCTTCTGACGCCCCGTCATCAGTGACGTCACCAGTGATGGCGGGCCGGCGGCGCGGGCGGGTCGAAGACCCGGAGCGGGCCGGACCAGGGCAAGGGTGCGGCGGCGGCGCCGTGCAGCGCCTCCAGCCGGGTGGAGCGCGAGGCCGCGGCGGCCCGCAGAAGCTCCATCAGCCCGTCGCCGGTCAGGGGCCCATGACCGTTCACCGGTTCGGGACCGGCCCGGCGGCAGGCCAGGCCGACGATGAAGTACCCGGACGCCTCGGGCCCGTTGCGCCACACCACGGCCTCTCCCTGCCGCTCCAGTTCCGTCATCCGCTCGGGATGCTCACGGGTGAAGTCGCCCAGTGGCAGCGGGCACAGCGTCACCGCCGCGACGCGGTAGCCGGCGTCCGCCAGCAGTTCCACCGCCCGCCTGGGGCTGGAGTAGCTGCCGAAGGTGAACCCCAGGTCCGTGCCCAGCGCTTCGGCGTGGCCGATGATGGCCTCCGCCCATTTGAGGCCGTCGGGCCCGCCGCTGATGGAGCGGCGCTGTGCGTCGGCCTCCGGAGTGAGCGGCACATACGGGGGGTTGCTGGTGACGATCAGCGGCCGGGGCAGCGGCCCTCCGGCGGTGGACAGCAGCCGCTCGGCGCTCAACTGGGCGAAGTCGCCGTGCGCGAAGGTGACATGGGTGGCGCCGTTGTTGACCGCGTGATGCCTGCGTGCCCAGGCGACGCTCGCCTCGCTGGCGTCCACCCCGTGCACCCTGGCGGCCCCCGCGCGGGCCATGCCGGCGGCGGCGGCACCGCTGCCCGAGCCGAGGTCCAGCACGCTGCCCCCGCCGTGCGCCGGGAGCAGGTCCTTGACGACCCAGACGCCGATCTCGGTGTCGGCCGGCTCGAAGAAGATGCCGGGGGAGGGCGGTACGAGATCGTCCGCCGTCAGATGCTCGTAGCGGGAGACGTAGGAGATGTCCGTCATACGGTCCTCACTCCGGTCGGTACGGGCGCCGTGGGGGTCCGGGCTCGCGGGGGCCGCGCCGCTCGCGCGGCATACGTCAGCGGGGCGCCGCCGCCACCTCCTCCAGCACCGCCATCGCGCTGGGGAGCTTCATCGCCGCCTGCGTCCAGGCCAGCGAGCTGTCGCCGTCCAGAACCTCACCGGCCACCTCGTCGCCCCGGTGCGCCGGCAGATCGTGCAGGAACCGCGCGTGCGGCCAGCGCCGCAGCAAGGCCGCGTCCACGTGGAAGGGGCGGAAGACCTCCCGCCAGCCGGGGTCGGCCTTGGCCGTGCCCGTGGTCTGCCAGCGGGTGGTGTAGACGGCATCCGCCTCGTCGGGCGCTTCGGCCAGATCGTGGATCTCCTGGAGCGTCGCGCCGGTCCGCGCGGCCCGCCGACCGGCCGCCGCCAACGCCCCCTCCGGCAGCCCGTAGCCGCGCGGGACCGCGAAGGTGACCCGGGCCCCCGGCACCGCGGCGAGCCCGTGGGCCAGTGCCACGGCGGTGTTGTTGCCCTCGCCGATGTACAGCACGTGGATGCCGCTCAGATCCCCGTACTCCAGGGCGAGGGTGGCCAGGTCGCAGACTCCCTGGGTCGGGTGCTCCTCGGTGGACATCGCGTTGATCACCGGCAGTGAGCCCGCCCGGGCGAGGGTCTTCAGCTCCTCGACGGGCCCGGCCGTACGCGCCACCAGCGTGTCGAGCATGGCGCCCAGAACCCTGCCGGTGTCGCTCACCGACTCCCCGGTGTTGAGCTGGAGATCACCGGGCCCGTAGCCGATGGGCGCGCCGCCCAGCCGCAGCGCGCCGACGGTGAAGGCCGTACGGGTCCTGGTGGAGGTGCGGGTGAACAGCACTCCGACGGCCTGGCCCGCCAGCGGAAGTTCGTGGGCCTTGGGGTTGTGGAACAGCTCGACCGATCTGCTGACCAGTTTGTGCAGGGCCGGCGCCGCCAGGTCGGCGAGCGAGAAGAGCCCGCGTGCGGCGTGCCCTTCGCCGCCTCCGGGCGGCCGGCCCTGATGTGCGCCGGTCCGCCGCACCTCTTCCTCGCGCGCGCCGTCCTCGACCGCGCCGTTTTCACGTGCCCGGCCCCTCGCGCCCTTGGCTGCCTGGTCCATCTGTGCCTCTCTCGGTCGGCGGGTCAGGTGCTCGCTGTTCCCTGGTTCCCCGGGGGCGCGGGCCGGCCGGGTGCGTCCGGACCGGGCGGCCCGTGGCGGGCCCTGGCGCCGGTACCCATGCCCGGCGGGGGCAGTAGCTCCGCCGCCTCGAACGCCCGGGCGCCGCCGGCCGCTTCGAGCACGCCCGTCTCCTCGAAGAGCCGTACCGAGTGCCGGGCCGAGCTGCGGATTCCCGCGTCCACCTGGGCCCGGGGGTAGGCGTCGTGTACGACCTCCTCGACCGTGGCGGGCGCCAGCCCCGCGGCCGTCAGCGACGCCCGCACGGGGCGCAGGTCGGGCAGCAGGCTCGCGCGGATCAGCTCCGGAAGGCAGCGCGCCACCCGACCGCGCGTGGCATCCGGGAGCTGTGCCCACAGCCGGCGGAAGAGCCGGGAGAAGAAGACGTGGTGCCAGCCCTCGTCGCGCGCGTGGTCGCGCACGATGTCCCGGACGACGGTGAGTACACGGCCGTCCCGGGGGATGTCGTTGAGCAGGGCGGTCACCAGCGTCTCGAAGACCACGACCTGGAGCAGCTGGGCCAGCGCCGGCTCGCCGGGCAGCGCGCGGGCGCCGATGTCGTCCAGCCGGGCCAGGAACGGCGCGAAATCGTAGGGCAGGGGCGTCGTTCCGGTGGCCACGGAGAGCTGCTGGATGACATCGAAGCTGTAGAGCGAGTGGTAACCCTCGTCGCAGTAGATGCGGTACGCGTCCAGCCGTACGGCGCCGGGGAGTTCCAGGCCGCTGCGTCCGCCCGCGATGCGCTCGGTGGCCCGGTTGACCACCTGGGTCTCGAACTGCGCGGTGAAGCCCAGGTACTGGTACAGATGCCGGGTGAACAGCTCCGCTCTGCGCGGCTGCGGCAGGGCGAGTACCGCCGGGTGCCGGGCGTAGGGGATCAGGTCAGGGGGGAAGAAGAGCTGCCCGGCCGCCAGTTCGCCGGCGAGCAGCCGTCTGGGGTCGCTGCGCACCCCCGCTCTGGCGTACCAGTCGCGGGTCTCGTCGTCCGGCGTCATCGCGGTGCCCCCTCGCCGCCGTTGACCGCGTCCTGTGCCGCGTCCTGCGCCGATTCCGTGGCCCCCGGCGGATACGGCAGCGGCGATACGACCTCGACGCCCCGCCCCGTTCCGCCGTCCTCCGCCGTGCCCTCCGTCCTCCCGTCCGCCACAGCGCTCGCCCGTTGCTCCTCCGCCGCCCCGGCGGACGCGTCGCCGTGGCCCGTCGGCGTGCCGCCGAGTCCGTTGCGGTGGCGCCAGGCGGGGGAGTAGACGGTGTCGGCGTAGCGGTCGGCGCCGTCGGGGCAGACGCAGGCGATGTCCGCGCGCTCGGGCGCCGCGCGGAAGAGCGCGAGCGCGGCGGCCACCAGGGCGCCCGAACTCGGGCCCAGGGCGAGTCCGGTCGTCCGCAGCAGCCACAGACAGGCGCGTACGGCCTCCCCCGAGGTGACGCGCACAGCGGGGCCGAAATCCTCGGGCAGATACCGGGAGGGCCGACTGGCACCGATGCCCGACAGCAGACGCGGCCCCAGATCCCCGCCCAGCGCGGCAGAACCCGCCAGATCCACCCCGGTCAGCCGCCAGCCGGTGGCCGTGGTGGCGGCGAAGTCCCGGAAGCCGGCCAGGGTGCCTCCCGTGGAGACCGCGATGAGGACGTCGAGGGGTTCCTCCGGTACCTGCGAGTGCAGTTCCGGCGCTGTCGAGAGGGCGTGCACCCGGGGGTTGGCGGGGTTCGTGTACTGGTTGGGCCACACCAGCCGCCGCTCCCGGCGGACCCGTCCCTCGACGTAGGCGAGTCTGCTGAGCAGATATCCGCCCGCCCCGTCCGGTCTGTCCACGGTGACGACGCGGGCCCCGAGGGTCCGTACGGAGTGCAGGACCGACGCGCTGGCCCGCGGATCCACCACCGCGGTGAACGGCACGCGGTGCGCGGCTGTGACGGCGGCCAGCGCCAGCCCCAGATTGCCGGAGGTCGATTCGATGATGCCGGCGTCGGGGTCCACCCGTTCGGCCACATCGTCCCAAAGCGCCAGCGCCGTACGCCCTTTGATGGACCCATAGGGGCTGTAGGACTCCAGCTTCAGCCAGAGCGTCCGGGGCACTCCCTCGACGAAGAGGCGGACCGGAATGACCGGAGTGGGCGGCATATGCGTGAGCGGTATTGTCAATGGGGCGGGTCGAGTACGAGAACTCCGTTCCAAGGCAACTCCACGGATCGGTGGCCCCGCTGCCGTACCGTACTGCGCTGCACGTAGTGCTATGGCACGGGAAGAGTGCGTGAATTTCTCACCGTGCGTTGATTCCATCGTCCGGAGGTATTTCCTCGCGAGCCGTAGAGGGAGCGCGTCACTTTACCTACGGTAGTTTTTCGTTTCGACGCCCACAAGGACGCGTTCTGGCCATTCGCTGACGGGAGTTGACGACGCGGCAGGCGCGTCATGATGCATTCGGAATATGCGCATGGGCTTTATGCCACTGGAACTGGCGCCGCACGCGCCGCACCCCACGGCATACACGGCACGCACGGCACGCACGGCACCCACCACGCGGCACATACGGCACGGCCCGGCCGGGGAGGGGGAGCCCGGCCGGGCCGTTGCTTCGCGGGTGCCGCTGGTCAGCGCGCGGCGAGCTGCCCGGCGCGCGGTCGGGGAGCCCCGGGACGGTGCAGCAGCAGCGCGAGCGCGGTGGCGAGCAGCGAAATGGCCCCCGCCAGCACATACGCTCCGTCATAGCCCCACGAGTCCACGGCCATCGCGCCGAGACCCCCGCCGAACAGGCCGCTGATCAGCTTGCCGCTGTAGGCGATGCCGTAGTTGGTGGCGTTGTGGTTCTCGCCGAAGTAGTCCGGGGTCAGCGCCGCGAACATCGGGTAGAACGCGCCGCTGCCGAAGCCGGATATGAACGCGAAGACAAGGAACAGCAGTTGATTGTGGATGTTTCCGGCCCACAGGACGCCGAACTGGGACAGGCCGAGCACGACGATGACGAAGATCAGCGTGGTCTTGCGCCCCAACCGGTCCGACAGCCAGCCGATGAAGGCCCGGCCGATGCCGTTGATGATCGACATGATGCCCATCGAGGACGCGGCGACCATCGGCCCGAAGCCCACCTCCTTGGCGAACGGCACCTGGAAGGAGATACCGAAGATCGACACTCCCGCCGTCATCACCACCAGTAACCACATGAGCGGCAGCATGCCGGTGCGCATCGCCTCCATCGGCGCGTACTGCCGGGTCGCCGGGGGGTTCTTCTCCAGCGCCGCCACCGTCTTCGCGCTGCCTGTGCGGGCCGGCGGATCGTGGTCGGCGGGCCACCAGTTGCGCGGCGGGTCACGGAAGAACCAGGCGCAGACCGCGACCACGATCAGCACGTACACCCCGATCGCGTCCAGGATGCCCTGGTAATTGCTGGTGTCGAAGGCGTAGTTGAACAAGAAGATGAACGGGACGGCGCCGTAGGCGAAGCCGCCGTTGACGAACCCCGTCTTGCCGCCCCGGCGTTCGGGAAACCACTTGCCGACCGTGTTGATACAGGTGGCGTAGATGAACCCCGAGCCCGCCCCGCCCAGCAGGCCGAAGCCGAGGATGGCCAGCAGCACGTTGGAGGTGTGGGACAGGGACAAGAAGCCGACCAGCGCCAGCGCGGCGCCCATGTACATGGCCCGGCGCGGGCTGAGGATGTGGTGCTCGCGCAGCCAGCCGGCCGGGAAGGCGATGCCCGCCTGGAAGAACACCCAGACGCTGAGGATCCAGAAGGTGTCGCTCTGCGTCCAGTGATGTGCCTCGGAGAGGGTGTCCTCCGCCGAGCCGTACGCGTACTCGAACACGCTGATGGCCATCATCGCGATCCACGGGAGATACACCATGATCTTGCGGGAGTGGCCCAGCAGTTCGCGGTCCGTTTCGCCGATCCGGTAGACGCGGCCGTTCTGGTCGGTCACCTCACGGTAGGCGACTGCCGCCGACGGATCGTGGGTTTGTGCCATCTGTTGACCCTTCGCATGGAGGTTGTGCTGCCTCGTGCAGTGCGGCTGCCGGGCCCCGTGGTCGCGGGAGGGCAGCGATGGATCGCATACAGTCGACTCATACTGTATGGAATTCGTTATCCCGCAAAGGGCGCGCGCTGTCCAGGGGACGTACGCGCGTGAAAGATGGTGCGGCGTACGGCGAGCGGTGCGGCGCGAGGCGGGGCCCGGCGGGACAATCGCCGCGCGGCCCGGCTCGTCGCGCTGCCCGTGACCAGTACCCCCGGTGCCCCGGCACTCCGGTGAGCCGGCGGGCGACGGTTGAAGGCACACGCGTTGTACGAGAAGCACGAGGTGACGAGGCGTATGTCGTGCGTGTGATGCATGTGATGCGCGAAGAGCACGAGGAGAAGAAGGAGAACGATGAAGATCGCGGTGACCACGCCCAACGGACAGGTGGGCTCGCGGGTCGTCCGCCTGCTGCTCCAAGCCGGCGTCCGGCCGACGCTGCTGATGAGGGATCCGGCAAAGCTGGACGCACAACTGGCCGACCGCGTCTCGACGGTGCGCTGCGACCAGAGCGACGCCGAATCGGTGGTGCGGGCGACTGAGGGGGTAGGTGCGCTCTTCTGGGTCGATCCGCCGACCGGCGCCGAGAATCCGGTGGAGGGCTATGCGCTGGCCGGGGCCAACGCCGCGCGCGCCGTACGGGAGAACCGCATCGCGCGCACCGTCTTCCTCAGCAGCGTCGGAGC
The DNA here is from genome assembly GCF_039532135.1 of Streptomyces axinellae. NCBI lineage: Bacteria > Bacillati > Actinomycetota > Actinomycetes > Kitasatosporales > Streptomycetaceae > Streptomyces > Streptomyces axinellae. The sequence continues at coordinate 58,600 of NZ_BAAARJ010000023.1, read as the reverse complement.
GGAGAAACGCTCGGGCGCGGGGGAGATCGACGGCCTCGGCCGTACCGAGGAACTGCTGAACGAGACCGGTGCCCACGTGCTCCACCTGCGTTGCGGCTACTTCTTCAGCAACCTCCTGGGCGAACTGGAATCGCTGCGCACGGACGGCGTGCTGCGTACCGCGATGGACATCGACGAGCCGATGCCGTGGGTCGATCCCCGCGACATCGGCGACGTGGCGGCGGCCCGTCTGCTCTCGGACGTCTGGACGGGGCGGCGGGTGCAGGCGGTGCACGGGCCCGAGGACCTCTCCTTCTCCGGCGCCGCCGAGGTCCTCACCCGCGCACTCGGGCGGCGGGTGCGCGCCGAGCGGATCTCCGATGACGCGCTGCGCGAGCGGCTGCGGGCGGCGGGGCTGGGCCCCGCGCAGGTGGAGGGCGTCGTCGGGATGACCGCCTGGACGCGCGACGGCTTCCGCGCGGAGGACCCCCGCACCGTGCTCACCACGACCCCCACCACGCTGGCGGCCTGGGCCCACGCCCACCTGCTCCCCGCGCTCCGGGCGGCGCCCGCCGCATGACGCCACCTGCTTCATGACGACGCGCGGCCGGCGGCTGGACGTTCCGCCCTGGCCTCCCCGCCACGGGCCGGGGGCCGAACGGATGAATTCCCGGGCTGCCCGGCCGCCGTCGTCCGCCCCGCGGCGCTCGCGCATCCTTCCGACTTGACCATGAACGTGCAGAAATATAAGCAAATGGGAGAATTGCCAAGACGGAGAGACGAACTCCGCGCCCGCGTCGAGAAGGAAACAGGGAGGGCCGGGTGGGTCGCCCCGAGGTCGCGCTGGTCAAGTTGCCGTACTTGGCGCCGCCGCTGCTCCTTCTCGTGGGTGCGGCGGTGGATGTGTTCGCCCCCCGGCCCCACTACGGGCTGCCGCTGCTGGCCTGTACTCCGCTGGTGGCCGGGACGGTGTACTCGTTCCGGGCGAGCGCCCTGTTCGCCCTGCTGGCCTGCGGGGTGGCGGGTGCCGTGGCCCAGTACGCGGGGCGCGAGAAGTCGGCGCAGGCCACCGATGTCCTCGTGGTGCTGGTGATCGGCCTGGTGGGGCTGTGGATCAAATGGTTCGCCGACCGCCAGCGGCGGGATCTGGCCCTCGCGCTGACGGTCGCGGAGGCGGCGCAACGGGCCGTGCTCCCGGCGCCGCCGCCCGCCGTCGGGGCGATCGCCGTCGCGGACCGATATGTGGCGGCGCAGGTGGGTGCCGCCATCGGCGGGGATCTCTACGCGCTTCAGGAGACACCCTTCGGCATCCGTGCCCTCATCGGGGATGTGCGCGGCAAAGGGCTGCGCGCCGTCTCCGCGGTCTCCGTCGCGGTGGGCGCCTTCCGGGAGGCGGCCGAACACGCGCCGAGCCTGCACGGCCTGGCCGACCGCCTCGACCGCGCGCTCGACCGGGAGGGCGCGCGCCGCCAGGCCACCCTGGATGACATCGAGGGGTTCGTGACCGCGCTGCTGGTGCAGATCCCGCCGAGCGGCGAGACCGTCACCGTGCTCAACCGGGGCCACCCGCCGCCCTATCTCGTGAGCGAGGGCAAGGTGAGCTGTCTGGAGCCCGCCAACCCGGAGCTTCCGCTGTCCACGGGCCTGGGCCCCGCGCACGGCGCCCCCGTCGAGGAGACCTTCGCCTTCGCCGAGCACGACTCCCTGGTCCTGGTCACCGACGGCGTCACGGAGGCCCGCAACGAGCGGGGGGTGTTCTTCGACGTCGTCGGGGCGCTCTCGGAACTCGGACGGCGGAAGCCGGACGAACTGGCGGACGGCGTCGTGCAGGCCGTCACCCGGTGGACGGGCGGACAGCGTCAGGACGACATGGCCGTGCTCGTCCTCACCCGCACCCCCGGACAACCGGAGGCGTGACGCTCTCCCGGCTCCCCAGGGGGTCAGGGCGCCAGGCCCCTGGGGTCTCCGGGGGGCGTTGGCCTCTCGGGTCACTCCCTGCTCAACTCTGCCCCGTGCCTGGCCTCTTGACCGTGGACAGACAGCGAGTAAAGTCTAGACCAATTGGCGAGTGCGGGCCGTTACGGCCAGATCGCGGCTGGTCAGAACTTCACGGGACTGCTGCGGCCGGTGCCGGCGACGGAAGCGCCTTCGCACCCGCGACCCCCCACCGAGGCCGCAGCGACGCGACGCGCGACGTGTGCGGGCCTCGACCGTGAAGGAGTTGACATGCACAAAAAGAGGAAGTTGGCCGCTCTCATCGGTGCGGGACTCTCCCCGCTGCTCGTCCTCGGACTGTCCGTGACCCCCGCGAGCGCACACGGATACATCAGCGACCCCGCGAGCAGGCAGGCCCAGTGCGCGGCCGGGGTCGTCGAGTGCGGCTCCATCAAGTACGAGCCCCAGAGCGTCGAAGGGCCCAAGGGGCTCCAGGACTGCGCCGGCGGCCACGACGAGTGGGCCGAACTGCGGGACGACAACCACGGCTGGAACGTCGCGAACGTCGGCAAGACGGCCACCTTCAACTGGACCCTGACCGCCGCCCACCGCACCACCACCTGGCAGTACTACATCGACGGTCAGAAGATCGCCGAGTTCGACCAGGGTGGCCAGCAGCCGCCCTCGCAGCTGTCGCACAACGTGGACTTCGGCAGCTTCTCCGGCAAGCAGACGGTGCTCGCCGTCTGGAACGTCGCCGACACGGCGAACGCGTTCTACGCCTGCGTGGACGTGAACATCGGCTGACCCGTCACCTCCCGCCCACCGGGCCACGCCCCACGCGCCCCCTCCCCGCTCCCCACGGCGGCAGAGGGGGCGCCGCCCGCTCCCGCCGCGCCGGGCAGCGGTGCGACCAAGCGCCCTGGCGGGCCCCGTTCGGAGCCCGTAGCCCGCGCTCAGAGGCCGTACAGGCGGGCCGCGGTGCCGTTCGCGAGCATCGCCGTCACACGCTCCGCGTCCTTGTGCGACCACTCCTCCCGCCGCGTCCATCCCTGTGTCAGCTCCGTCATCGCCTCCCGGAACAGCCGGGCGCCGACCACGTACAGCTCCGGCAGACCGTAGGCGTCGGTGGAGAACAGCAGCTTTCCGAACGGCGCCAGCTCCAGCAGCTCGCCCAGCACATCGCGCGCACGGGCACCCGTGTGCGAGAGGGAGAGGCCGAAGTCGGCGTACACATGCGGGAAGACGGCCGCCAGATAGCCCGCACCCCGGTGATACGGATAGCAGTGCAGCAGCACCAGCGGGGTGCCGTACGGGGCCGTCGCACGGATGAAGTCCGTCAGCAGGAGCGGGTCGCAGCGATCCAGCCGCAGGTCCGGGTCGCCGAAGCCGGTGTGCAGCTGGAGCGGCAGCCCGGTGCGCACCGCCGACCACAGCAGGTGCCGCAGCAGCACCGGGTCCGAGAGCCGGCCGCCCGGTACCCGCGAGTCCAGCCAGCGCTCGGCGGCGGAGTAGATCTCCGAGGTGCCCGGCGGGCCCGGGTCGAAATCCAGGCCGATGCGGTAGGCCACCACCGACTTGAAGCCGCGTGCCGTGCGCACCGACTCCCGTACGCCGTCGGAGAGTTCGGCCAGGAAGGTATGGGTGTCCCGCGCCACGTCCGCCGCGCGTTCCGCGAGCCGCTCCAGGCGGACGACCTCATGGGCCTCGCCGTCCGCCGCCTCGGCCAGCTCGCCGGGGGTGAGCAGCGGACCGGGCAGTCCCGTGTCCACGAGGAAGGTGGAGATGCCGCTCGCCCGCAGCATTCTGCGGGTCACCTCGGCCGTGCCCAGCTCCGTCCGCCGCTCCAGATACTCCTCCGGCGGACAGTGTGGCGCGAGGTCCAGCACAGGCGCGCACCAGCGGCGCAGGGCGAAGCCGAGCTGGGTGTCGAAGTAGCTGACGGAAGGCCCCGTGGTGCCCGGCGCGGGGGAGTGCGCCGAGGCAGCGGGCACGCCGGGGTAGGCCGAGGTAGGGGGCGCGCCGGGGTACGGGGGCGGGCCACCGGTCAGGAGCGCGCCGTCGTACGGAGGCACGCCTCGGGGCGGCGGCGGGCCGCCGGCGTGCGGGGGCGGGGCCGTCGGGGGCGGCACGTCCGCCTCGGTCAAGTACGTCTCGAACGCCGCGTGGCTGGGCCCCGACCTGAGCACGCCGTGGCAGTGCTGGTCGATCAGCGGCGGAAATCCCGGCATTCAGTACCTCCCTCGGGTTGCTGCGGCGATCTCCTGGGGAGACGCCCCCTCGAACAGTTCGATCTCCGCGCGGCGCACCGCCGCGACCGCTCCGAACAGCGTCTCGCCCAGGGCCTCACGCAGTACCCCGGAGCGCTCGAAGTGGCCCAGCGCTTCGGCGAGCGAGGCGGGCAGCCGGGGCTGGACACCCGCGTGCACCGGATCGCCCGCCACCGGAGGCGGCAGCGGCCTTGGCGCGCGCATCCCCGCGAGCCCCGCCGCGAGCACCCCGCCGGCCAGCAGATACGGATTGGCCGCCGCGTCCACGCACTTGACCTCCGCGTTGGCCCCCTCGGGGGAGCGGGCGCCCGCCGCGATGAAGCGCAGGCCCGCCTCCCGGTTCTCCAGGCCCCAGCACTGGAAGGCCCCCGCCCAGCGGGAGGGCCGCAGCCGCAGATAGCTGGCCGGGGTGGGGGCGCCCAGCGCCAGCAGCGCGGGCAACTCCCGCAGCACACCGGACAAGAACGCCTCGCACTCCGCGCTCATGCCGAACGGTCCCTCGCCGCCTCCGCACAGGCTCCGCCCCTCCCGCCACAGGCTCAGGTGCACATGGCCGCCGCTGCCCACCCCGTCCGGCTCCACGACGGGCGCGAACGACGGAGTCAGCCCGTGCCCCATCGTGACGGCACGCACGGTCTCGCGCACCAGCACCGCCAGATCGGCCGCGCCCACCGGATCGGCGGGTGCCACCGACACCTCGAACTGGCCCGGGGCGTACTCGGGATGGATCTGAAGCACCTCCACCCCCTGCGCGGTCAGCGCCGCCAGCACATCGCGCAGACAGTCGGACATCTCCACCAGCCGCGCCATGCCGTAGGCGGGCCCGGTACCCGCGTACTCGGGCGCGGCGCCCGCGTGCGGCAGCGGACCACGGGTGAGGACCCATTCCGTCTCGAAGCCCATCCGGACCTCGACGCCGTGCTCGTCCAGCGCCCTGGCGGCCATGCGCCGCGCGAAGCCCCGCTGGCAGGCGGCGTAGGGCGTGCCGTCCTGCTCGTAGCGATCGACCGGCGCCCAGGACCAGCCGGGCTGAGCGGCCAGCGTGGTCAGCCGCTCCAGGTCGGGTACCAGCCGCAGATCGCCGTCCGGGCCGCCCACGTGCGGGCTGGAGGTCATGGAGTCGTCGGCGAGATAGACGTCGAAGCACGGGGACATGCCCACTCCCGCGCTCACCGCCTGGGGGAGCCGCCCCACCGGGACGGCCTTGACGCGGGTGATGCCCGCGTTGTCCACCCAAGTGAGCGCCGTACCGTGCACGCCTGCCTCCGCGAGCCGGCGGGCGGCGGCGCGCGCGTCCTCCTCGGCGGTGCCGGCCCGCCCGTGCGCGCCGTGCGCCTGTTCCCGCATCCGGTCCGGCCGGTGGCCGGAAGTATCTGCCGCGGTCGCCGGGTTCACCGGGCTCGCTGTCGTCTCCGCGTCGCTCTCGGGCGTCCGCCGTGTGGTTCCCATGCACGGAGCGTTTACTCCGCCCGCGCGGCCGGGGCAAGCCGCCGTGCGTGTGACCACGGGATTCGGCCGTGGATGTGCCATCGGCAAGGCACCTGAGCGGCGAGGTGCCTGACTTCGGCGCCAGTTGGGCAGGTACCCGGGTGTGACGACATCGGAGCGGGGAGGGAAACTTGGAGGGTGGCGAGACCTATGCGGCTACGGTACGGGAGCGGTGGCATGCGCATCATTGACGTCTCCGGCAGCCAAGCGGATGCCAGGGACGGCGCGAAGAACGGCACGTGGGAGGGGGGCCCGGCATCCCCCGCGGTCCCGCGGATGGTGCTGGGCACCAGGCTGCGGAAGCTCCGCGAGGCACAGTACATATCGCGCCAGGAAGCGGCCGAGGCCATCCGGGTCACACACGAGCGGATCGAGGAACTGGAACAGGGCCGCACCGGCTGCGCGCTGCGCGACGTCGGCGACCTGCTGACGATCTACGGCGTTGACGACGAGGACGAGCGCGCGGTGCTGACCGCGCTTGCCGAGCAGGCCAACACCCCCGGCTGGTGGCACTCCTACCAGGGTGCGGTGCCCGAGTGGCTGCACACGTACATCGGCCTGGAGCAGGCGGCGAGCGTGATCCGCACCTTCGAGGTGCAGTTCGTGCCCGGTCTGTTGCAGACCAGGGAGTACGCACGAGCCGTGATCGAACTGGCGCACGAGGAAGAGCCGGAGGCGGGCATCGAGCGGCGCCTGGCACTGCGCATGCGGCGCCAGCAGATCCTGTTCGGCCCGCGCGCCCCCCACCTGTGGGCCGTCCTCGACGAGGCCGCGCTGCGCCGCCCCGTCGGAGGCCCGGAGACGATGCGCTCCCAGCTCAACCACCTGGTGGCGCTGAGCGAACTGCCCCATGTGACAGTGCAGATCATGCCGTTCAGCGCGGGCGGCCACCCGGCGGCCGGCGGGCCCGTCACCCTGCTGCGGCTGCCGGAGAGCGAGTTGCCCGACGTGGTGTTCCTGGAGCAGCTCGACAGCGCCCGCTATCTGGAGGAGCCCGACGACATCGAGTTCTACCGGCGGGTGACCGACCGGCTGGTGACGCGCTCGCTGCCGCCGGCCGCCACCCGCGAGGTGCTGCGCAAGATCGCGGAGGAGACGCCGGCCGCTCCGGCCGGCGACCTGCTCGGCAGCTGACACCCCGCCCGCCAGAGGCTCCGTTCGGCGCGGGTGTCCCGTTCGGCCCCGGCCGCTGTGCGCGATTTCGCGGCTTCGGGGATCGTGTGTCGGGAGAGCGGCACGGGACCGGAGCACCGCTGCTCCCCGTGAGGCGGGCTGCTCGCGGACGGTCCCGGACGCGAGGCGCAGCCGGACCGGAAGGAAGACACCGATGGCGCGGAGCGACGACTGGCCGGCACCGGCCGAGGGCCTGGTCCTGACACACTTTCTCACCGTCCGCGATGTGCCGGCCTCGCGCCGCTTCTACAGCGAGGTCTTCGGTGGCGAGGTGGTGCTGGCCGAGAACCCCTGCATTGTGAAGATCGCCAACGGCTGGATCATCATGAACCCCGGCGGCGGCCCGACCCCCGACAAACCAGGAGTCACCCTCGCCCCGCCCGAGCCGGGCGACCCCGTCTCGTCCTTTCTCAACGTGCGGGTCGCCGACATCAGTGCCTTCTATCGGAACGCCGTCGCGCTGGGTGCGGAATTCCTGACCGAGCCGCTCGACCGCAAGGCCGAACTGCGCTGCTACCTCCGCGACCCGGACGGCTATCTGATCGAGGTGGGGCAGGCCACCGGAATGCTCGACGGCATCTTCGCCGATCCCTCCGGCCGTTCGGGCTGACCGGATCGGCCGGTCCGGCCGCGCCCGGATCGGCGCGTTGCCGGCTGTCGGCCCCGGCGCGGTCCGTCCCGTGCGGGCACCAACCGCCCCCCGGCGGCGCTCTCGGGCCCCCGGGCTCAGTCCGCCACCCGCTCGAAGACCGCCGCCAGGCCCTGGCCGCCGCCGATGCACATCGTCTCCAGACCGAGGCGGGCACCACCGCGGCGCATCGCGTGGGCGAGCGTCGTCAGGATGCGGGCTCCGGTGGCGCCGACCGGGTGGCCCAGTGAGATACCCGAGCCGTTGACGTTGATCCGCTGCTCGTGGTCCTCCGCGCCCAGCCCGAGGGCGTGGGTGCAGGCCAGGACCTGGGCGGCGAACGCCTCGTTCAACTCGATCAGATCGAGGTCGGGGAGCGAGAGCCCCGCCTTGGCGAGCGCGTCCCGGGTCGCCTGGACGGGCCCCAGGCCCATCGTCCGCGCGGGGACCCCGGCACGGGCGAAGGAGACCAGCCGCACCAGCGGCGTCAGGCCCAGTCGTTCGGCCGTCCCGGCGCCGGTGACAAGGCAGGCGGCTGCGGCGTCGTTCTGACCGCTCGCGTTGCCCGCGGTGACGGTCGCGCCGGGGTCCTCCTTGCCCAGCACCGGCCGCAGCCCGGCCAGCTTCTGCGCCGTCGTGTCCGGACGCGGGTGCTCGTCGGCAGCGACGACGGTCTCGCCCTTGCGGGTACGGACGGTCACCGGCACCGTCTCCGCCGCGAACAGGCCCTCCTCCAGGGCGCGCGCTGCCCGCAGTTGGGAGCGCAGCGCCAGCGCGTCCTGGTCCTCGCGGCTGATGGCGAACTCCCGGCGCAGGTTCTCCGCCGTCTCGATCATCCCGCCGGGCACCGGGTGGTTGACGCCGCCCGCCGTCACACGGCCCCGGGCGAGGGAGTCGTGGAATCGCAGGCCGGGCCCTTTGATGCCCCAGCGGCCCTCGTGGGTGTAGTACGGCGCACTGCTCATCACCTCGACGCCCCCGGCGATGACGACCTCGCTGAAGCCCGCGCGCACCTGCATCGCGGCATCCAGTACCGCCTGGAGCCCCGAGCCGCAGCGGCGGTCGATCTGGGTGCCGGTCACCGTCGGCGGCAGCCCCGCGTCCAGCGCGGCGACGCGGCCGATGGCCGGTGCCTCGGAGCTGGGGTACGCCTGACCGAGGATCACCTCATCCACCCGCTCGGGCTCGATGCCCGTACGCGACACGATCTCGGAGATCACCAACGCGGCCAGCCGCTCGGGCCGTTGACCGGCGAGCCCGCCGCCGAACGCGCCGATGGGCGTTCGCAGCGGCTCACAGATGACGATGTCGGACATGCGGGGCCTTCCTGGGCGCCGGCCGGCCATGGGCACCGGCCCGTACCGGCGGCTCGGTCGGCCGTCGCGAAGTGACTGTAATTCGGCAGGAGATCCGGATCAATGGCGCCCTACGGCGGCGTCAAGTGAGCTGTCGGGGCGGGTGGGTAGGCGCCGCCGGTCCGTGCCGAGGTGGCTCGCCGTCGCGGCGGGAACAAGGGAGCTCCGTGTACTCAGCGGCCGATGAAGAATCCCGGTGAATTGCTCGGGCACAGACAAGAATGACGTCCTTGTGCTCCTCGCAGCGCGTGGTGCGCGCCTCCTGGATGACGCCCGTCTCCACCAGGGAGAGCGTCCGCCGCGCCCAGCGCAGCGAGTCGGCGGCGCCGCCCAGCCGGATCGTCGCGCCGATGACCGTGCGCCGGCCCTCCAGCGCGGCATCCAGCCTCGCCTGCCGCGCCTCGTCCACCTCACCGGGCACCAGCAGGTGGGGCCGCTGGTCGTCCAGGTCGGCGAGTACGTCGTCGTCAAGTCCGGTCAGCTGTAAGCGTCTTCGCTCCTGTGGCGGTGCGAGCGCCACCAGCGTCACCCGTTCCGGCACGCGCCAGCCCACGCGCTGTGCCAGATCCAGGAGCGTGGGGTGCGGCCCGGCGTCCGCGGACGACGGCCCAGGACCGGCGCTCTCGTACGCGGGGGCTCGCCAGAATCAGCCGCAGCAGCCGGCCGCGCTGGGACTCCCACTCGTCGTCCCCGCCGCCCTTGGCCTCCACATATCCCTCGCGGCACAGCGACTCGATCACGTCCGTACAGGCGAAGACCGCGTCGGCGAAGGAGATGATCAGCGAGGCCGGGAGGCTGTAGCGGGTGCCGACGCTGTTGGCGCGGCGCAGCCCCACCCGGGCGCTGATGCGCAGTGCCGACTGGAGGCAGTGCAGCCCCCGGTCCTCGTGCGCCTCGAAGCGGCCCAGCCTGCGGCACATCGCGCCCCGCTGGGCGGTGGAAGCGGCGGGGTCGGCGACCAGTTCGACGAAGGTGGTGAGGTTCCGCTGCACGCAGTGCAGGAGGACGGTGCGGTACGGGCCCGCGAGCAAGGGGCGGTATTCGGGCACCGCCCGGCCGATCTCGTGCGCCATCTCCTGTGCGACGGCGGGGAGTTCGGGCCACATGATGGCCGCCAGCTCCTGGGGGAGCGGACCCGGCGCCTCGGTGAGGACCGGGGGAACTGCTGTGTGCACCATGGACGTACCCTCCACTGCCGGCCTCGGGGCGTGGCGAAAGCCAACCGGCCAGGGTGGGGGACGAGTCCGGTGTGGACGCGGCCTGCGCGGCCGGCCGGTTCCGATCGGACGCGGTGCCCCTCTCCCGGGCGCCCGCGCGGGGCGACACCTGAGCCGCTGGGGGGTACGGCCCGGGGTGCTCGTGCACCGCAGACTCGTCCCGCCGAAGGGAGCCTGAGATGGCGCTCCTCGACAAGGGCCGGGCCGGGCCGGGGCCCCGGAGCCCGAGCCCACCCCACAGGAGAACGGCCCCGGCGGCGCAGGCGGGCGAGCGGGGCGCGCCCCGCGCCCCGGCAGGCTGCTGGCCTGGCTCGACCAGCCCGGCGACCAGCTCCTCTTCTACCTGCGCGCCCTGCTGTGGGTGCCCAAGACCCTGCTGCGCTACCTGCGCGAGGTCCAACGGCTGCTCGCCGAAGTCGCGTTCGGCAGCGGCGGCCTCGGCGTCATCGGCGGCACCGTCGGCGTGATGACGGCGATGACCCTGTTCACCGGCACCGTCGTCGGCCTCCAGGGCTACGCCGCGCTCAACCAGATCGGCACCGAAGCCTTCACCGGCTTCATCTCCGCCTACTTCAACACCCGGGAGATCGCCCCCTCGTCGCGGGCCTCGCGCTCTCGGCCACCCTCGGCGCCGGATTCACCGCGCAGCTGGGCGCCATGCGCATCAACGAGGAGATCGACGCCCTCGACAGCATGGGCATCCGCTCCATGCCCTACCTGGTCACCACCCGCATCATCGCCGGAGTCGTCGGCATCATCCCCCTCTACGGCATCGGTCTGCTCAGCTCGTACCTGTCCTCGCGCTTCATCACCGTCTTCTACAACGACCAGTCGGCCGGGACCTACGACCACTACTTCGGGCTTTCCTCTCGCCCACCGACGTACTGCTCTCCTTCCTCAAGGTCCTCATCTTCAGCGTCATGGTGATCCTCACCCACTGCTACTACGGCTACCGCGCGACCGGCGGACCGGCCGGGGTCGGTATCGCGGTGGGCCGGTCGGTGCGCAACGCGATCGTGCTCATCAGCGTCACCGACTTCTTCCTGAGCCTCGCCATCTGGGGTGCGACGACCACGGTCAAGGTGGCCGGATGAGCGCCGCGCCACCCCGCCGACGGGCGGGAGCGGCAGGGGCAGCGGGGGCCGCCGGGGCGGGGGGAGTCGTGCGACGCAGGCTGGCGGGAGCCGTCTTCCTGCTGGTGCCGGCGCTGCTGATCTGGCTCTCGGTGGCCGTCTACGACAAGCAGTTCACCGACGAGGCCGAACTGACCGTGCGCACCTCCCAGGTGGGCAACGAGATGCACGTCACCGCGGATGTGAAGCTGCGCGGCGTCGTGGTGGGCCAGGTGCGCGAGATCGACTCGGACGGGGCCGGCGCCCGGCTGCGCCTTGCGCTCCAGCCGGGCAAGCTCGACGGGATTCCCGCCGATGTCACCGCGCAGATGCTGCCCACCACCGTCTTCGGACAGCGCTACGTCGCACTCGTACCGCCCGAGCACCCCACCGGGCGGACGATCCGGGCGGGCGCCACCATCCCCCAGGACCGCAGCCGCAACGCCATCGAGCTGGGACAGGTCCTGGACAACCTGCTGCCCACGCTCACCGCCGTGCAGCCCCACAAGCTCTCCGCCACCTTGACCGCCGTCGCACAGGCCCTGGAGGGCAGGGGAGCCAAGCTCGGGGACAACCTCGTCACCCTGGACGCCTACTTGCGCAAGCTGAACCCGCAACTCCCCGCGCTCAACCGGGACATCAAGGAACTCGTCAAGGTCAGCCACCTGTACGCCGAGGCCGCGCCCGATGTGCTCACTGCCCTCTCCGACTTCGCCACCACCAGCAGCACCCTCGCGGAGAAGGCCGACGACCTGGCCACCGTCTACGGCACCACCACCGGCACCGCACGGGAGCTGACCACCTTCCTGCGGGAGAACGAGGAGAACATCATCCGCCTCGCCCGCGCGGGGCGGCCCACCCTGCGCACGCTGGCCGCGCAGTCGCCCTCCTTCCCGTGCACTCTGCGCACCCTGGCCACCTTCGTGCCCGTCATGGACAAGGCCCTCGGCAAGGGCACGGACGAGCCCGGCCTGCACGTGGACTTGAAGGTCGTGCCCTCGCGCGGCAAGTACGTGCCCGGCAAGGACACCCCCGTCTACACCGGCGGCACCGCACGCTGCTACCACACGGAACTCCCGCCCCTGAAGGGCGCGAAGGGCAAGCTGTCGGTCCGCGCACTGAGGAGCGAGGCCAAGACCGAGTCCGGCATCCCGGCCACCGTACTGAAGGCGTACAAGCGCGCGGAGCGCATGATGCGGGCCACGTCACCCGGCTGCCGCCTGCCCTGGGAACTGCTGGCGGCCATCGGCAAGGTCGAGTCCGGCCAGGCGCGCGGCGGAGACGTACGGGCCGACGGGACCACACGCAAACCCATACTCGGGCCCGTACTGAACGGGGGAGCGTTCGCCCGCATCACCGACACCGACGGCGGCGTCTATGACGGAGACCGGACGTACGACCGGGCGGTGGGCCCCATGCAGTTCATCCCCGCCACCTGGCGCGGCTGGGGCGCGGACGGCAACGGCGACGGCCGGAAGGATCCGCACAACATCCACGACGCCGCCCTCGCCGCCGCCCGCTACCTGTGCGCTGGCGGCCGTGATCTCGGCGACAAGCCGGATCTGCGCGCGGCGATCCTCAGCTACAACCATTCCGAGGACTACCTGCACACCGTCCTCGCCTGGCTGGATTTCTACCGCAAGGGCACCCACGCCGTACCCGACGGCAAGGGCGTACTCCCCTCCAGCCCCGGCGCGGGCAGCGGCGGTGGTGATGGCGACGGCGGTGGCAAGAGGAGCCGCAAGGACGGCAAGGGAAAATCCCCGGACAGGGGCAAGGACGCAGACAGGGGCAAGGACGCAGACAGGGGCAAGGACGCAGACAGCGGCAAGGGCACGGGCAAGGGGGGCCAGGGGCCTGGGGGAGGGGGCACGGGCGGCGGCGGTGGCGAGCACGGCCCGGGCGACCACGGACCCGGCCCGGCGGATCCTGGTTCCCCCGGCCCCGGAGACACCGATCCCAGCGACCCGCCCGACTGCCAGGACGGCACCGGATCCCCGTCGCCGAGCCCGGCCGACACCGAGTCGCCCACGCCCACTCCGACCGGCTCCCCGAGCGAGCCCCCTTGTGAGACACCCGGTACGTAGCGCGAACGCCCCGCTCACGGCAGGGAGTCGGGCACCGGCAGCCGGCCCGGCCGCCGGTGAGCCGCCGCTGAACCACATCGCCGAACCGTTCGGGAACTTTGCCTGGCAGGACCTGGTGTGCGGGAGTATCAGTGCCGTACGTACGATCGGACTCGGCCACACCAGGCCGTCCCCGCACGGGCGCGCACATCGATGCGGCACAGCAGCCAGGAAGTAGGGCGAAGAGTTATGGGCCTCCGGACACTCCTGAGGAGGAAGCCGAAGACCGCCGACACCGGGGGCCCGCAGGCGGTCGGGCTCCCGGAAGGGGCAGGGCTCTTCAGCGTAGAACTGTGTGATCCGACAGGACACGCCCTCCCCGGGGCGGACGTCACCTTGAGCGACGCGGCCAACGGCAGGCGCGTCGTCAAGGCCACCACCGACCCCTACGGCCGGGTAACGGCCGCTTTGCCCCCGGGCTCCTACACGCTCATGGCGACCATCGAGGGCCTCCAGCCGGTGCACCGCACCGTCGAGGTCGTCCCCGGCTCGCGTGGTGTGCCCGAGCGGGTGCGGATGGAGGCGGGCCAGCAACCGGGGCTGCCGCAGACCGGGGTGTGGATGTTCGACCCGCCGCACACCTCGATCCGCTTCGTCGCCCGGCACGTCGGCATGGCTCATGTGCACGGCCGCTTCACCCGCTTCGACGGGGGTATCCGGGTCGCCGAGCGGATGGAGGACTCCTACATCGAGATCACCATCGACGCCGCCAGCATCGACACCGGCAACAAGTCCCGCGACAACCACCTGCGTTCCCCCGACTTCCTCGATGTCGAACGCTTCCCCTACCTGCACTTCGTCAGCAACAGACTCGTCCACCGCAGCGGCACCAAGTGGACGGTCCAGGGCACGCTCACCCTGCACGGCGTCAGCCGTACCGTCAGCCTGGACACCACCTACCTCGGCGCCGTCAACGGTGGTTACGCCGAAGAGCTGCGCTGTGCCGCCCAGGCCACGGCCGAACTGCACCGCGAGGACTACACGTTGAACTGGCGCAACATGCTCGCCCGGGGCATCGCCATCGTCGGACCCACGGTCAAGCTGGAGATGGACATCCAGGCGATGTACCGCAACGCGGGCACGCCCACCCCGCCGGAATAGGACCTCTCCGGGCAGGTGGTGGGCGGGTCGGCCCTCAACCGGCCCTCGGACCAGGCCGAATCCCCCCGGCTCTCGGACCAGGGGGCGACCGGCTGTCCTGCCTGCCGGAAGCCCCTTCGGCCCCTACCCGCCCGCCCTCCCCGCGCCTCGTACTGGCCGCCCGCGGTCCCCCCACGGGCCGCGGGCGGCGGTTGTGGTGCCGTACGCCCAGGCGCCGACGGGTAACGCCTGGACGTACGGGGACCGATCCGTTGCCGCTCAGCAACGGGTCCGGCCCCTTCTTCCCCCCACTGTCCCGGGGTCCGAGGCATGCCCCCCGGGGGTGATGCACCTCAGAGTGCCTTGGGCAGCCCCCGTCCGCAGGGGCCGAACGGCCCTGTCTGGGAAGGCATCCTCAACTGGGCTCCTCCACCTGGGCTCCTTCAACTGGGCTTCTCCGGCTGCTCGCCGCTCCCGCGTCTCCAGCCGCTGTTCGTCCCGCCCCGACTTCTGCCCCGCCCCGGCCCCCGGGCCCGTTCAGTGCGAGTGCGGGCCGTCGTGGTGCACGGGGCCGTGCGGGGTCGCACAGTGTCCGGCGCCGACGGGCTCCGGGGCGTCGGTGGGCACGTGATCGATTTGGAGCGTGGTGTGGGTCAGTCCGTACTCTTCGGCCAGCCTCCGGTCCAGCGCCCGGCGCACTCGATGGCAGTCCCCGCCCGGTTCCACCAGCACATGCGCCGACAGCGCGGGCTCGCCCGAGGTGATGGTCCAGATGTGCAGGTCGTGCACCTCGGTCACCGAGGGGGCCGAAGCCAGCTTGTCGCCCACCTCGTCCGGATCGAGCCCCACGGGTGCTGCCTCCAGGAAGATGCGGCCCGAGTCGCGGAGTAGTCCGTAACCCGCCTTGAGCATCAGCGCGACGACCGCCAGCGTCGCTATGGCGTCGGCCCGTGCGAAGCCGGTGAGCAGCACGATGAGACCGGCTATGGCAGTGCCGACGAACGCGAACAAGTCGTTGAGAATGTGCTGGTAGGCGCCCTCGACATTCAGTGAGGAGCGGTTCGCCTTCGACAGGCACCACGTTGCCAGCAGATTCACCGCGATCCCCACGAGCGCGGTCGTCAGCACCAGCCAGCCCGTCACCTCGGGTGGGCTGATCAGCCGGCGCACCGCCTCGTACCCCAGCCAGATCCCGGCGAGTATCAGCGTGAGTCCGTTCGCCTGTGCCGAGAGGATCTCAGCCCGTTTCAGACCGAAGGTGTAGCCCCCGCGAGCCGGCCTGGCCGACAGCCGCATCGCCACCAGCGCCAGCACGATCGAGACGGCGTCAGTCAGCATGTGCGCGGCATCCGAGAGCAGGGCCAGCGACCCGGCCAGCACGGCGATCACGGACTCGACGACGATGAAGACGGCGATCAGCGCGAGCGCTGTCGACAACCAGCGGCGGTCGGCGTCGGCGGAGACCCCGTGTCCATGACCCCCGTGCCCGTGACCGCCGTGCCCGTGCCCCTTGTGCCCATGACCCTCCCGTCCGTGCCCGTGTGCGTGCCCACCGCCGGGTGTCTGCTCCCTCTTCTCGTGCGTTGCGCTCACAGTCCGTCCTCCCCATCGGAACCCGCCCACGCGGCGGCCGGCTGAGTGCAGTGAAACCCACCGCGACGAAAGGTGCAAAGGCTGCACCGGTGACCGTTGTCAAAACCGATAACACGCCTCTGACCTGCGGTTTCTTAGTGATTTTCGTTGTCGCGAGCAGCGGCGCGAAGTCCCACGTACGAGTGATGTCGAAGAGGGGGCCGCAGGCCCGCTCCGGACGTGGCGGGCCTGGTGAGACCCGGTCCGGCACCGTGCCGGGCGCATTCACCAGGGCTTCCCCGGGAGGGGGCCGACCGGCTATCCCTTGACCCGTACAGGCGTCACCAGGGAAGGGCAGGCCGACAGTGAAGCTGCATCTCCACGAGTGGGGTTCGGGCGGCAGGCTCGCGCTGCTGATCCACGGGATCATGGCCGACCACCGCACATTCCGCAGGACGGGCCCGGCACTCGCCGAGCACGGTTACCGCGTTCTCGCCGTCGATCTGCGCGGCCACGGAGCCAGCCCCGGGCAGAGCGTGCCGCCTACACCCTGGAGGCACATGCCGACGACCTCGCCGAGAATCTGCCCGAGGGGGCCGAACTGGCACTCGGTCACTCCCTCGGCGGCCTCGCGCTCTCCCGGGCCGTCACGCGGCTGCGCCCCGCCCGCGCCGTATACGAGCACCCGGCGTGGCGGACCGCCGACGCGCGGCCGTTCGACGGCGCGGACCTTGGCCAACTCCGGCACGCCACCACCCGGCAGATAGCCGCCGCGGCACCCCGCTGGCCCGCCGAGGACGTGGCGGTCGAGCGCGAGACCCTGCGCCTGTGGGACCCGGCGACCGCGGCCTTCCGCGACCCGCTCCGGGGCATCGACCTGCTGCCCCAGCAGCCGCCGGTGCCGCCGCTGGTCGTCCTCGCCGACGGAAGCGAGATGGTCGGCCCCGACCGTGCGGCGCTGCTGGTGGAGCGCGGCTACGAGGTGCGTACGGTTCCCGGCGCCGGCCACGTCGTTCACCGCGACGACTTCGGCGGCTTTCTCAGGGCTCTCGACGGCTGGATCTGACAGGCTGGGCAGCCAAGCGATGGACACAAGCGACATGAGCGACATGAGCGACACGAGTGGTGTGAGTGATGTGAGCGGTGTGAACCCAACGTCCGGAAGCGCGCCCCACGACGGAGCTGACTCCCACGACGGAGCCGATCCCGGCGTCACCGGAGCCAATCCCGACGGCCCTGCCTCCGTCACCACGTCCCACAGCGCTGCCTCCCACGGCGCGGCACCCGCCGACGGCAGAGGATCCTTGGGCGCGGCCCCCGCCGGCAGTGGCATTGAGGACAGCGGTGACGCCCATGGCGCCAGTGACCTGCACGATGCCCGCGCGCGGGCCACGGCCGTCGAGGAGGCGCTCGCCAAACTCAGCCTGCCCGCCAAGGCGGCGCTGCTCGGCGGCACCGACATGTGGTCGGTAGGTCCCGAACCCGGCGCCGGTTTCGGCAGGCTGGTGATGTCCGACGGCCCTGCGGGGGTACGCGGTGAGAACTGGACGCCCGAGGACCCCAGTACCGCGTTGCCCTCGCCCACCGCGCTCGGCGCCACCTGGGACCTCGCGCTCGCCCGCGAGGCCGGACTCCTGCTCGCACAGGAGGCCCGCCGCAAAGGCGCACACGTCGTCCTCGCGCCCACCGTCAACCTCCACCGCACCCCCTACGGCGGCCGGCACTTCGAGGCGTACGCGGAGGACCCGGAGCTGACCGGCGTCATCGGCGCCGCGCTGGTGTCGGGCATTCAGGAAGGCGGCGTCGGCACCACCCCCAAGCACTATGTCGCCAACGACTCGGAGACCGACCGCTACACCGTGGACGTACGCGCCGACGGCCGCACCCTGCGCGAGCAGTACCTCGCCCCGTTCGAACGCATCGTGCGCACCGCCCGCCCCTGGGGCGTGATGGCCGCCTACAACAGCGTCAACGGTGTCACGATGAGCGAGCACGACACGCTCAACAACGGTGTCCTGCGCGGCGAATGGGGCTTCGACGGTGTCCTCGTCTCCGACTGGACCGGCGCCCGCTCCACCACCGCCTGCGCCCTGGGCGGCCTCGACCTGGCAATGCCGGGCCCCGACACGGTCTACGGCGAGCATCTGGTCGCCGCGGTCCGCGACGGCCGGGTCTCCGAGGAGACCGTCGATACGCTGGTCCGGCGGGTGCTCCTGCTGGCCGCCCGCGCCGGCGTGCTGGACGGCGCGCCCCCCGCCGTCCCCCCGCACGCTGTGCCCCGCCCCCTGGACGGCGAGGCCACCGTGCGCGAGCTGGCGGCCCGCTCCTTCGTGCTGCTGCGCAACGAGCGCTCCGCTCTCCCCCTGGACGTCCCGCGCGGCGGGGAGGCCCCCGGCGCGGGCACGGTGCGCCGGGTCGCCGTCTCGGGCCTGCCCGCCTCAGCGCCGCGCTTCGGCGGCGGAGGCAGCGCGCAGGTCTTCCCCCGGCACGTCAGTACCCCGCTGGGCGCACTACGCGAGGCACTCCCCGCAGGCGTCGCGCTGTCATACGAGCCGGGCCCGGACCCCCGCTCGCGGCTCGCCCCCGCCGCCCCCGAGGACGGCTTCGCGCTCACTGCCGAACTGCACGGGCTGGACGACGCCGAACTCGCGCGGGTGCGGCAGGCCGACGGCAGCGTGCGCTGGATGGGCAGCCTGCCCGGCGGCGCCCCCTTCGCCGATCTCGGACGCGTCGAGCTGACCGGGGAGTTCACTCCCGCCGAAAGCGGCACCCACCGGCTGGCGGTGCGCGGTGTCGGCCACTTCCGCCTGGAGGCGGGCGAGCGAGTTCTGTACGACGCGGAACTCCTGCCCGAGAGCGAGGATCCGGCCGCCGCTTTCCTCAACCCGCCGCAGCGGGTCTTCCTCTTGGACGCCGAGGCCGGGCAGACCGTTTCCATCCGCCTCGTGCACTCCGTGGCGGTCCAGGGCCTGGGGGCGCTCTTCGGGCTCGTCTCCTTCGAACTGGGCTACGGTGCCCCCGCCGTCCCCGACGAGGAGCTGATCCAGCGCGCGGTGTTCGCGGCCGAAGAGGCCGACACCGCCCTGGTGTTCGTCGGCACCACCGACGACTCCGAGAGCGAGGGCGTGGACCGCGAGACCCTGGCCCTGCCCGGCCGCCAGGACGAACTGGTCTCGCGGGTGGCCGCGATCAACGACCGCACCGTCGTCGTGGTCAACGCGGGTGCCCCGGTGCTGATGCCGTGGCGCGACGAGGTCGCGGCGGTGCTGCTGTGCTGGTTCCCCGGCGAGGCGGGCGGGGACGCGCTCGCCGATGTCCTGCTCGGCCACGAGGAGCCCGGCGGACGGCTCCCCACCACCTGGCCGGAGGCGGAGGACGACCTTCCCGTGCGCCAGGTCCTCCCGGACGGCGACGGCCAACTGCCGTATGCGGAGGGGCCGTACATCGGATACCGCGCCTGGCGCCGTGCGGGTGCCGAGCCCGCCTACTGGTTCGGACACGGGCTCGGCTACACGGAGTGGGACTACGAGGCACTGAACATCGCCCCGCCCGACCCGGACCTGTCCGGGGCCGGTGTCACTGCTGCGGACGCCGCCGACACCGCAGGCGCCGAGGACCCGTACATCCCGGCAGCCGAGGTCACCGTCCGGGTGCGCAACAGCGGCCCCCGCGCGGGCCGCGAGGTCGTCCAGCTCTACCTCGGCCCCGAGGGTCCGGAGCGCAAGCTGGTGGCTTTCGCGGTTGTCGAGGCCGAGCCCGGCGAATCCGCCGAGGCCCGCCTTACCGTCCCGCTACGCGCGCTGCAGACCTGGGACGAAACCCACGAGACCTGGCAACTCCTGCCCGCCCCCTACATCTTCACCGCCGCCCGCAGCGCGGCCGACTTCCGCTTGACCGCCCAACTGGCCCTGGCCCCCTGAGACGGCACCCCTGAGACGGTCCCGCTTGAGACATGGGGGACCAACCGCCGACCGACCGGCCGGCGCCGCCCGCCGGCCGGCCGCTGTCCGTACCGCGGCGGCGGGGGTGTGTGGATCGGCGGAGCAGCGGGTCAGCGGGTCAAGGGGGAGGCGTCCGAGATGAACGCTTCGATGGCCCGCCGCGCGTCGGAGTCGAGGGTTTTGTGCTCCGTACGACTCTGGGCAGTCGATATGTCGCGCGTACACCGATAGGCCCGCTCGGCGGCGAGCACCACCATCCGGTCGTCCGTCAGCAGCTTGACGCGGTAGAGCGCCTGCCGGGTCACTGTCCGGAGGTGGTGAGCCCCGTCCCGCGCCGCGAGGAAGGCTTCGTCGCTCGGTCCACCCCGTCCACCCGGTCCATCCGGGGCCTCCTGCTTGCGGTACCAGCGGGCCGCCTGCCCGTGCCGGTACTCCTCGACCGTGGCGGCGAACGAACTGTAGGCGGCGATGCGCTCTTGGCGAAGCGCCTCGGAACGCGCGAACTGCTCACCGCGCCGGGCCGCGAGGCGCTGGAAGACGTGTGTGACGACCGCGCCCAGGAGCGTGCCTCCCACCGCCACCACGCTGGTCCATATGGCTTCCACGGCACCAGGTGATCACAGCGGACGGGGCTTGTCTTCGGTTGCGGCCCATCAGTTCGTCGGCCCATCGGCCCATTCGTGGCCGGTGGCCTGTCGCGTATCGGCCTCCGGTGCCGTGGTCCTCCGGTGCCGTGGGCCCACGGCACCGGATGGGTCAGCTGCGGACCGAGGTGCGGAAGGCGCC
This sequence comes from Streptomyces axinellae, assembly GCF_039532135.1. Taxonomy (NCBI): domain Bacteria; kingdom Bacillati; phylum Actinomycetota; class Actinomycetes; order Kitasatosporales; family Streptomycetaceae; genus Streptomyces; species Streptomyces axinellae. The sequence goes on along the minus strand of NZ_BAAARJ010000023.1, from coordinate 37,938 downwards.
GGGGGCCGTACCGGTGCGCTGGTGGAAGAACTTGGTGAAGTTGGTCGCGTCCGCGAAGCCGAGCTGGGCGGCGATCAGGGCGGAGGAGCTGTCGGTATGGGCCAGTAGCCGTTTGGCCTCCAGGATCACCCGGCGGTCCACGAACTCCTTGGCACCCAGGCCCGCCACGGCGCGGGTCGCCCGGGAGAGGGTGCGGGGGGAGTAGCCGAGCGCGCGGGCGTAGTCGGATACGCGGCGGGTGTGGGCGAAGTCCCGTTCCACGGCGGCCCGGAAGCGCCGGAAGGTCTCCGCCGGTCCGCCTTCGGCGCCGCCGACCCCGCCGATCGGGCCCGTCCCACCCGCGAGGCCCGCACCGTTCGGGTCATCCGCCCCTTCTGCACCGTCTGTACCGTCCGCCCCGGTGGTGCCGTCCGCGCCGTACCGCCCCGTCAGCCGGACGAGGCGCAGCAGCAGTGCGGCCAGCAGGTGGCGCAGCACTTCCGTGTGCGGTGCCGCCGGGGCCGGGTGGTCCGGGTGGGCGGAGTGCGCGGCGGCGAATTCGAAGCGCAGATGCTCCAGCGCCAGCCGGACCGCGCGCGCCCGCTCGCCCACCGGGTGGTGCGTCAGGGTGCCGGAAGCCTCGTCCAGGCCCACGGCCGCCGCGGTTGCCGGGTCGGGGAAGGCCGGCTGGAAGAGGACGAGGGTTCCCTCGGTGTCCTCAAAGTCGCCGTACTGCTGCACTTGACCGGGTCGTACCCATAGCCAGGCACCCGCCGGTGTCGCGTGCTCGGTGAAGTCCACGGACTGGCGCAGCGTCCCCGTCTCGACCGCGAACAGCTGATGGAAGACGGGACGCTGCGGGGAGGCCAGCAGCTGCCCGTGCGCCTCGGCGCGGGAGCGCATATCGCTCAGTGTCATGACCTCCACGCCGGTGGCCGGTGCGCCCGGTCCGGGGGCGTAGGGAAGCTCGGGAATCGTGGCGGCGGATTCGTGTGCGTGTCCGTTTTTCACCATAGGTGGTCATGACCTTACCTCGCGGGGTCACCCGTGGCCGGTTAGCTTCGAAGGTGTCGTCCTGTTAAGAGGGACGGCAATGGCGGAATGTGCCACCCACGATCCGCACCGGACAGGCGCACGCGCAAGAGGAGAGCACCATGACGAAGATCGCCGTATTCGGGGCCAACGGCCACATCGGCAGCAGGATCGTCCGCGAGGCGCTGGACCGGGGGCACGAGACGGTCGCAGTCGTGCGCGATCCGGCCAAGTTCGTCGCCGAGGAGCACGGCAAGCTCACGGTCACGACCGGGGACGTGCTCTCGCCCGAATCGGTGGCCGCCGTGGCCAAGAGCGCTGATGTCGTGGTCAGCGCCGTCGGCGGCGGCGACGGCCCGGGGCACCTTGCCACGATCCGCCCTGCGGCCGAGTCCCTGGTCGCCGGGCTGCGCTCGCTCGGGGCCGCCGGGAGGACGGCTCCGCTGCTGATCTTCGTCGGCGGCGCCGGTTCGCTGCGGACACCCGGCGGCAAGCGGGTCTGGGACACCACGGGGCTGCCGGAGGCGGTGCTCCAGATCATGCACGCGCACGGCGACGCCCTCGACTTCCTGCGGACCGTCGACGATGTGCGCTGGACCAACCTCAGCCCCGCCGCCACCATCGAGGCCGGTACCCGGACCGGGACCTACCGGGTCGGCAAGGACGACCTCGTCGTGGACGACGAGGGCAACAGCCGTATCTCGATGGAGGATTACGCTGTCGCACTGCTCGACGAGGCCGAGCACCCCCGGCACGTCGGGGAGCGCTTCACGGTGGGGGACTGAGGCCACACCGCTGCCGTTCGACGCCGCCGCACGGCGCCGTACGGCAGCCCAGCCCCCCGAAGCGGACCGTAGGGGGAAGCGGACCGCTACGGAAGTTCCCTGTCCAGTGCGGAGCGGCCCTCCGAGGCGATGCGGCGGCGGGCCCACTCCAGGTTCGCCTCGGTCAGGTCGCGGCCGGAGGCCAGGACGACATCCTCGGGCGCCGGATCGCCGTCGGGCGCCGTGTGCAGCACGCTGTCCGGTGTCGGGCTCTCGTAGCGGCGGCGGAACTTGGCAACCTGGCCCTCCGAGTCCACCACCCGCGCCTTGCCGGTGTAGAAGGGGTGGCTCTCGGAGGAGATCTCCACATCGACGACCGGATACGTCTGCCCGTCGTCCCACTCGATCGTGGTGTCGCTGGTGGCCGTCGAACGCGTCAGGAAAGCGTATCCGGCGGCCTGGTCACGGAAGACCACCTGACGGTAGTCGGGGTGGGTCTCGGGCTTCACGCGTCGCTCCTTCCCCGAGGTGCAGGGCACTGCCCAGGCTACGTCCGGCCGCCCCTGACGGCATCCCGCGCGCTACCGGCGCCGGTACTCCCCCGGCCGGGCGCCGGGGTGCGTGCGGCTCCGACGTGCGGAGCCGCACGCGGCGCGCGATGCTGGAGGGTGCTCTCGTCATCCCCGTCGGAACGAGGTACGGATGCGCACCAACGACCTGACCAACGAGGTGCTCGCCGGGCTGCGCGAACCGCGGCCCTACCCCGCCGTCACCCTCGTCCTGCCCACCCACCGCACCCGGCCCGCCAAGACGCAGGACCCGGTGCGGCTGCGCAATCTCATCGCCGAAGCGAGCCGGCGGCTGCACGAGGACCCGGCCGTGCCGGAACGGGTGCGGGCCGAGGTCGTCGGACATCTGGAGCAGGCCGAGGCCGAGGTCGATCTGGTGTACACCCTGGACACCCTCGTCCTGTTCGCGGCGCGGGGAGAGCACCAGTTCTGGCACCTGCCCCGCTCCTCGCCGGTGGAGCGCATCGTCATCAGTGACACCTTCCTCACCCGCAACCTCGTCGCCGCCAAGGCCCAGAACAGGCCGTACTGGGTGCTGACCTTCGCCGAGGACCGGGCCAGGCTGTGGAGCGGCTCGGGCGAGGACCTCGCCGAGGAGCGGCGCGAGGGCTTCCCCATCGAGCAGGACAAGAACCTGCCCGCGCGCGAATGGGTCCCGCGCACCGGGGACTTTCCGACCGGATACCGCGACGAGGTCGCCCTCCAGCACCTGCGCGCCGTGGACGCGGACCTGGCCAAGCTGCTGGAGCACGAACCCAGGCCGCTGATCATCGCCGGACTGGCACAGGGGTTGAGCGCGCTGGAGGACGTCGGTACACATGCGGCGCGCTCCGCGCTCGCCACCGTGCCGAAGGGTGGTCTGACCGATGCGCGGGCCTCGGTCGTCTTCGACGCGATCGCCCCCGCGCGCGCCGAACTCCTCACCGCACGCACCGACAGCGCGCTCGAACGCCTCGGACAGGCACGCGGTCGCAAGGAGTTCGTCGCCGGGATCGACGAGGTGTGGCAGGCCGCGCAGGAAGGCCGACTGGCGCTGCTGGTCGTCGAGGAGCCGTTCCGCCAGCGGGTACGGCTGGCCGGCGGCCATCTGGAGCCACTGCCCGAGGAGGGCGGCGAGGCCGGCGAGGAGGGGGCCGGGGGGAGTGGGACGGGGGTGGCAGGGCAGTCGGTGGGGAGCGGCGAGCCGTACGAGGTGGGTGACGAGGCCGACGTGGACGACGCGGGCGAGGTGCGCGACGACATCGTGGACGAGACGGTGGAATTCGCGCTGTCCACCGAGGCGGAGGTCGTCTTCGTGCCCGACGGCACGCTGGAGGAGCACGGCAGGATCGCCGGCGCCGTCCGCTACGCCTGGTCGCGGGCCTAGTGCTCTGACTCGGATCACCAGCCGCAGACACCTGGCCAGGGTCGCGGACCGGCCGGACGAGGGCAGCGACAGGAGCGTGGGAAGGGCAGCGTGAGCAACGAGCGCGGCACCGCGAACGAGGCGCGTCACGACGCCGATGGCGGCACGGGCGGCATAGGCGGCACAGGCGGGAGCGACGGGGACGACCACGGGGCGCCGACGGACGCGGCACAGGCGGGGCGGCGCCGGTGGTATGCCGCCGCCACCTATGTGTTCGCCGTGGGCATGGCGGGCACCACTTTGCCCACGCCGCTCTATGGGCTCTACCGCCAGCAGATCGGGTTCTCCGAGCTGATGGTGACGGTCGTCTTCGCCGTCTACGCCGTCGGCGTCATCGTCGCCCTCCTGGTCGCGGGGGACTTCTCCGACGTGCTGGGCAGGCGCCCGGTGCTGTTCGCCGCGCTGGGACTCTCGGCTGCCAGCGCCGTCTGTTTCCTGCTGGAGGGCGGCCTGCCGCTGCTGTTCACGGGGCGCCTGCTGTCCGGCTTCGCCGCTGGACTCTTCAGCGGCGCCGCCACGGCGGCGGTGCTGGAACTCGCGCCGCGCGGCGGGGGGTTCGCGGCCACCGCCGCGAACATGGGTGGCCTCGGCTGCGGACCGCTGCTGGCCGGGATCCTCGCGCAGTTCGCGCCCTCGCCACTGAAGCTGCCCTTTCTCGTGCACCTGGGGCTGCTGGCGGTGGCCGGCGCGCTGACCCTCGCGCTGCCGGAGACCGTACGCCGGGCCTCCCCCCGGCCGCCGCTGCGTCCGCGCGGGATGGAGGTGCCGCGCGAAGTGCGGCCGGTTTTCGTCCCGGCGGCGCTGGCCTGCTTCACGGGGTTCTCCGTCTTCGGCCTGTTCACCGCCGTTTCGCCGGGATTCATGGCCGAGACGCTGCACATCAGCGACCTGGCCGCGTCCGGTGCCGTCGCCTTCTCGGTCTTCTGCGCCTCGCTGGCCGGCCAGTTGCTGATGGACAAGGCGGGCGTCGTCCTGGCGCTGCCGCTGGGCTGCCTCGGGCTGGTGGCGGGCATGGTGCAGGTGGGCCTCTCGCTGCTGCTCACCTCGCTGCCGCTGCTGGTGACCGGGGCCGTGACCGGCGGCATCGGGCAGGGGCTCGCCTTCCGCTCCGCCATGACGGCCGTCAGCCGGCGCGCGCCCGAGAGGCACAGGGGCGGCACGATCTCGGCGCTCTTCGTCGTCGCCTACCTCGGCATCTCGCTGCCGGTCGTCGGCGTGGGCGCGCTGAGCACGGGGCTGGGGCTGCGCGGCGCCGGCCTGGTCTTCTCGGTCTGCGTCATCGTGCTGGCCGCCGGGGTGGGAGCCCATCTGTGGCGCACCCGCCACGCGGACGCCGCCGCGCTGAGCGGGCGCACGTGACCTCCCGTGCGGAGGTCGGGTGCTGAGCCGTCACCCCTTGGGCCGGTGACGGTCCGGGCCGTCACCGGCTGAACCGGTGACGGTCCGAAACCCGTACGGCAGCCGGGTTTTCAGGTCGTGGCGCCCTCGTCCGGGCGGGGCAGCGCGGCGATCCGCGATTCCACGTCGTCGAAGTGGTCGACGACGGCGCGGCGGGCCGCGTCCGCGTCACGGGCGCGCAGCGCATCGACGATGTCGCCGTGCCAGTGCGCGATGTCGCCCGGGTCGCTGTCGGGACCCAGGTCGGCACGCACGCGCTGGAACGCGTCCCAGAACAGCTCGATCAGCTGGGTGGCCAGGTTGTTGCCCAGTGACTCGAAGAGCATGAGGTGGAAGTGCCGGTCGGCGTCGGCGGTGTCGTTCCCGTTCGGGTCGGACATGGCCTTGATCTCGGCGTCCAGCCGGTCGAAGAGCCGCTCGTCGGCCTGCTCCACCACGTCGGTGATGAGTCCGGACTCGATGGCGCGGCGTACGGCCACCAGGTCGCGGAGCGCGCCGGGGTCAGCCCGCACGGACTGCCGGGTGCGGTAGAGGAGGCCGGGGGCCATCGTGGCCAGGGGGGCGCTGCCGACGAACGTGCCGTAGCCGTGGCGGATGTCCACGATGCCGCGGGTGTGCAGGGCGCGCAGGGCCTCGCGGACGCTGTTGCGGCCCGCGCCGAGACGCTCGATCAACTGCGCTTCGGGGGGCATCGCGGCACCAGGCGCGAGGTCCATCTCGAAGATCAGCTCGGTGATGCGGTCCTCAAGCTGCTCCCGGATCCCTGGTGCCACGTCGCCCCTCGCGCCTCATGTCGGTGGTTGCGCCGACCTCTTGTTCGTCCGCGGGGACGAGTGTACCGTCTGGCGGGTAAGAGATCCCATGTCCCATCTCCCATCTGCGCACAGACCACCCGTACTTCCGGGACGGGAAGCAGGAGGTTCGCGCCATGGGACGGCCGAGACAGGGGCGTTGAGCAACGATGGCGATGCTGACGAGACGGGACGGGAAGGCGCTGTTCGCCGCCTGGCTCGGATATCTGATGGACGGGTTCGACTTCGTCCTGATCACTTTGGTGCTGACCGAGGTCGCCGACGACTTCGGCCTGTCGATGGTGACGGCCGCGACGCTGGTCTCGGCGGCGTTCATCTCGCGCTGGTTCGGCGGACTGGCGCTGGGCGCCGTCGGCGACCGCTTCGGCCGCAAGCCCGCGATGATCCTCAGCATCCTGCTCTACTCGCTCGGCTCCCTGGCCTGCGGCCTGTCCTGGGGGTACTGGCCGATGTTCGCGGCCCGGCTGCTGCTGGGCCTGGGCATGGCGGGGGAGTACGCCGCGAGCGCCACCTATGTGATCGAGAGCTGGCCCGCCAGGGCACGCAACCGCGCCAGTGCCCTGCTCATCTCCGGATACGCGGTGGGCTCCATCATCGCCGGTCAGCTGTACCGGTTCGTGGTGCCCGCCTGGGGCTGGCGGGCGATGTTCTTCCTCGGCGTCATCCCGATCGCGCTGGCGCTGTGGATGCGGCGCGGGCTCAAGGAGTCCGACGACTGGCAGCAGGCGACCGGAGCGCGGAGCGGCCGCGGAGGTGACGGCGGGAGCGGCGCGCAAGAGGGCCGCCGGAAAGGCGGGGTGGCGGAACCCCGACGGGACTTCATCACCCTCCTCTACCGGGGCCGTCTCGCCCCGCTCAACCTGGCCGCCACCGCCGTCGTCGCCGTGAGCTTGTTCCTGCTGTTCACCGAGCGCGCCGGCGGGTTCGTCCAGCCCCTGGTGGCGCTGACCGCGGCCGGATTCGTGCTGTTCACCGCGCAGTTCGCGGGGCGGCGTACGCCGATGATGGTGACGCTCATGGTCACCGTCTTCTGCGCCTTCCTCTATTCCTGGCCCATCCAGGCGCTGTTGCCCACCTACCTCAAGGAGGACCTGCACTTCTCACCGGGCACGGTGAGCGATGTGCTGTTCTTCGCCGGGTTCGGCAACGTCCTCGGCTGCGTCCTGGTCGGCTTCCTCGGCGACCGCTGGGGCACCCAGCGCACCTACGTCCTGTCCCTGTGCGTCTCCGTGGTCTTCGTCCTGCCGGTCTTCGCGATGGACAGCGGCCAGACCGCCGGGCTCGCGCTGCTGCTGTTCTTCCAGCAGATGTTCGCCCAGGGCATCTCCGGTCTGCTGCCCAAGCTCATCGGCGGCTACTTCCTGACCTCAGAGCGCGCGGCCGGTCTCGGTTTCACCTACAACGTCGGCTCGCTCGGCGGCGCTGTCGCCCCCGTCCTGGGCGCTTCCCTGGCCGGCGGGCGCAGCCTCGGGCCCTCGCTGGCGTGGCTGACCTTCGCGCTCACCTTCGTGGTCATCATCCTGATCGCCGTGAACGCCCCGCTGCGCGTCCAGCGGCTGGCAGGAGGCCGCGAGACCGCGCCCGAGGGCGATCTGACCGAACGGCCGGCCGCCCGTACGGGCACCGGGTCCGCCGCCACCGGGCCCGCGACCGGGCCCGCGACCGGGCCCGCGACCGGGCCCGCGACCGGGTCCGCCGCCACCGACTCCGGCGCCGCCGGGCCCGGATCGCCCCACCCCGCACCATGAACGAGCATGAGCACGAGCACCGCTAGGAGAGACTGACGCAATGCCCGCCCACCCCACCTCCGCCGGAACCGGGCCCCTGGTCTCCGGCGGCGTCATCCCTCCCCTGTGCACCCCGCTGACCGCGGAGCGCGAACTGGATACGGCGTCGCTGGAAAGCCTGTGCGCCTTCCTGCTGGAAGCAGGCGTCGACGGCCTCTTCGTCAACGGCTCGACCGGTGAACTCGCCTACCACACCGACGAGGTGCGGCTGGCGGCCCTGCGCGTCGTACGCTCCGTCGCCGCCGGTTCCGTACCCGTCCTCGCCGGGGCGGTGGACCTGACCACCAACCGCGTGATCGACCAGGCCCGTGCGGCCCGCGCCGCGGGCGCCGACGCCGTCGTGGCGACCGTGCCCTTCTACTCGCCCACCCACCCCGGCGAGATGGCCGACCACTTCCGCGCGGTGCGCGAGGCCGTGGACCTGCCGCTGTGGGCGTACGACATCCCCGGCAACGTCCAGCACAAGCTGCCCCCGCAGGTCGTGGCCGAACTCGCCGCCGAAGGCGTACTCGCCGGGCTCAAGGACAGCAGCGGCGACCTGGAGGGCCTGCGCACCCTGCTGGAGCTGACCGAGGCCAACGGCGCGCGCGGCGGCGGCTTCACCGTCCTCACCGGCTCCGAGACGATGGCCGACACGGCGCTCGCGCTCGGCGCGGACGGCATCGTTCCGGGCCTGGGCAACGTCGATCCGCACGGCTTCCTCGCCCTTCACCGCGCCGCGCGGCACGGCGGCCTCAAGGAGGCAGCAGCCGAACAGGAGCGCCTGCGCCGCCTGTTCGGCCTGGTCCGGGTCGGCGACCCGGGGCGGATCGGCGCCTATTCCTCCGCGATCGGCGCCTTCAAAGAAGCGCTCCACCAGCGCGGAGTGATCGCCTCTCCCGCCACGCCGCTCCCGATGCGCCCGCTGTCCGTCACCGAGCGCGAACGCGTGACCGGCTTTCTGGCGGAGGCCGGGCTGGGCCCGGTCTGATCCGGGCGGACTGACCTGATCGGTCACACCGATCTGATCCGGGCAGTCGGCACGGGCCTCACTGCGCCGCGTAGCCGCCGTCCACGAGGTGGTAGCTGCCCTGGATGAAGGAGGCGCGGTCGGACAGGAGGAAGGCGGTCAGCTCCGCCACCTCCTTCGCCTCGCCCAGCCGTCCTTGCGGGTGCAGGGAGATGAGCCGCTCCCGCATCGGGTTGTCCGTCTCGCGCAGCAGCGGAGTGTCGATGAATCCGGGGCCGACGGCGTTGATCCGTACGCCCTGTTCGGCGTATTCGAGCGCGGCCGACTTGGTGAGGCCGACCACCCCGTGTTTGGCGGCGACATACGCGGGTGAGCCGGCGAAGCCGTTGGTGCCCAGGATCGAGGACATGTTCACGATCGCGCCCGCTCCCGCCTTGGCCATCACGGGCAGCTCGAAGCGCAGCCCGTGGAAGACGCCGGTGAGATTGGTGGCGATGACACGGTTCCAGGCGGCGACGTCGTACTCGCCGGTCGGCAGCGAGGGTCCGCCCACGCCCGCGTTGTTCACGGCGAGGTCGAGCGAGCCGAAGGTGTCCGTGGTGAAGCGCACGGCGGCCTGGACGGAGTCCGGGTCGGTCACGTCCACCACCACCGGCTCGGCCCGCGCCCCGGCGGTCTCCAGCTCGCCGGCCGCGAGCTGGGCGCCGTCCTCGTCGTAGTCGGCCACCACCACCGCGGCCCCCGCCCTGGCCAGCCGCCGCGCGATCGCCAGCCCGATCCCGGAGGCGGCGCCGGTCACCAGCGCTGCCCTGCCTTCGAACTCACCACTCATCGGTTCGACCTCCCGCCCTCACCCTCCCGGCCCGCATGCCACGGCGCAGGGCGGCGGGGTCCGAGCGGGTGAGCCGGCAAGTGAGCCGGGCGGACGAGCCGGGCGGACGAGCCGGCCGCAGGGAGGAGCGGGACATCAGCGGACTCCGCCCCACGCGCTGATCCACGTGCACGACCTGATTCACGTGCACGGGTGAGCCTCCACCCGGCCGCCGCCCAGGCGTGCGGGACTGGAGGGAACTGAGCCGTACGGCGGGTCCGGCTTGCGTACGGGCGCCGTCCCGCGTGACATGGCTGAAGACGGACCCCGGACCCGCGCACCCCAAGGACACCCATGACACCGCTCAATCTGGCCTCCCGCCCGCTCCTCGGCCTGTTCTTCGTCAGTGCCGGGATCGACTCGCTGCGCGACCCCGACCCCCGTGCCCAGGTCGCGAAGCCGCTGCTGGACAAGGCACGCGCGCAGGTGTCCGTGCTGCCGGACGACGATGTGCTCCTCGTCCGGATCAACGCCGGCGTGCAGGTCGCGGCGGGTGCGATGCTCACCCTCGGCAAGCTGCCCCGGCTCTCGGCGCTGGCCCTGGCCGCCTCGCTGCTCCCGACCACGCTGGCCGGGCACTCCTTCTGGGAGCACGAGGACCCGGGAGAGCGGGCGAGTCACCAGATCCACCTCGGCAAGAACGTCGCCATCCTCGGCGGCCTGCTGGCCGTCGTCAGCGACGCGAGCCACCAGGCGCGCGCCCACGCCTGGCACGAGCGGGCCCGCAAGGCGCGGACGAAGCAGCAGGGCAAGCAGTGCGGCACACCGCACTGCAAGAGCGGCTGCCCCGTCCACCGCGGCCCGCACGGCGCACATGGCCCACGTGCCGCACACGGCCCCATCGGCTCACACATCCCCGGCAGCTCACGCATCACGCGCAACTCCAGCGGCTCAAGCAGCTCCGGAAGCTCCGGCGGCTCTGGCGGCTCGCGTGCCCCCAAGCTCCTCGCCCGTGCAGGCGGACGCGGGAAGTAGCGGCAGCCTCGGCCGCCGCGTTCGTACGGGGCCGGTCACGGCGGTGTCAGCCAGATGGTGGCCGCTGTCTCCTCGCGCACCCGGGAGCGGCTGCACACGAGCGGGAACGCCTCGTCCGCCGCCCACGCCGGGAACAGGTCCGCGTAGTGCGCGCTGCGCGGATCGCCGGACTGGCCGGGGGAGTTCATCACCAGCGAGGCATCCCAGTCCCCGACATCGATCACCATCCGGAAGCTGGCGCCCCCGTTCTGCCGGAAGTCCTGGAGATACGCGGCGGCACCCACCGTGTCCCCGCTGCCGCCGCGCGGCAGCGGCCCCAGCCCGCACCAGCCGGGAACCCCGGTCCCCCCGGCCCCGGCCTCGGCCCTGTCTCCCGCCTCGCCTCCTGCCCCCGTCCCGCCCCCCGTCCCCGCGGCGCGCAGCAGCGCCGCCACCGGATGCCGCAGCTCGGCGCGGTGCAGCGTGCCCCACGCCCAGTCCGACGGGTCGTCACCCAGCAGCCCGGCCACGGCGTCCACCGCCTCCCCGAGGCTCTCCAGCAGCAGCGCCTCCAGCTCACCGTCCGGATCCGGCGCGGCGAGCAGCCGCAGCTCCACCCGCGGATCGGCCGCCGAGCCCTCGGCGGGCAGTATCCTCGCCAGCGCTTCCTCCACCCGCCCGGATCCGACCAGCGGGCGAAGCGCCCGCCTCAGCAGGGCGGGGCGCAGGTGACGGCGGAACCACACCTCGAACAGGGCCGCGGCCCCCGATCCGGCCGACAGCGTGCCGTCCCAGCCGCGCAGCAGTTCCAGGCCCGCGCGCACCCCCGGCTCCTCGCTGTGCGAGTCAGCCAGCAGCGGCAGGACGCGGCGGGCCGGGAGGCTCACGTAGTCGGTCTGGAGCCGCACGCAGTCCGCTGCCGTCCATTCCCGGGCCTCCGCGAGAACCTCGGCGCAGCGTTCGTAGCGGGTGGGCGCGTACCAGTCGAAGGTGACCGGATGCTCCTCGTGGGGGTGGTCCGGCGGAAGGTTGAACTGGTTGGCCGTGGCGAGCCAGCCCTCCGCCGGATCCCGCACCTGCGGCAGCTCCTCCGGAGCGAGGAGGCCGTCCCACTCGTACCGCCCGTCGCCCGGCACCGGCAGCGTCCCGTCCCAGCCGCGCCGGACGGGCACCCGGGCGGCCGGGCGCCAGCCGATGGTGCCGTCGGGGGCCGCGTACACCTGGTTCTCACCGGGAGCGCCCCAGCCGCGCATCGCCTCGGTGAAGGCGTCCGGGGTCCGCGCGTCCATGTAGCCGGCGCTGCCCAGGTACGGCGCCATGCCCGCTCCCAGCCAGGCGGCCCGCACCGCGAACGCGGCCTGCCGCTCCGGGCGTTCACGGATGACCGGCCCGTGCCGGGTGAACCACAGCTCGGCCGCGACCGGCTCCCGTCCCCGTACGGGGATCGCCTCGGTCACCCGCGTCATCGGCTCCCAGCCGTCCCCGTACGCGTAGGAGTGCGGGTCCTCCGGGTGCGTGCGGTAGACGTACAGGTCCTCCTGGTCCACGGGGAAGATGGTGAAGCCGAACGCGAGGTGCCGGTTGTGCCCGATCGACACGCCGGGCAGCGCCGGTTCACCCGCGCCGATCACCTCCAGATCCGGTGCCGACAGGTGGGCGAGGTAGCGCAGCGAGGGCACGGTGACCGGCCGGTGCGGGTCGTTCGCCAGCAGCGGGCGGCCGGTCGCGGTGCGGGAGGGGGCGAGCGCCCAGTTGTTGCTGCCGTCCAGGCCCTGGCGGGGCGCGTTCGGCGACCAGGGTGCTGTGGTGGCCAGTTCGTAGACGCGCAGCACGTCGTCCGGGATGACGTCCAGGTCCAGGCCCTCGGGGACCTTCAGCGGGCCGTGCGGCTCGCGGACCTTGCGCAACTCCTCGGCCGCGGGGCCGAAGTCGCGGAGCGTCAGGGCGCGCCGCACCTCCTCGTGCAGGTTGTAGAAGAGGCCGTGGCTGCGGATACGGGCCACATCCGCCGCCTCCCACAGGGCGGGCCCGTACCCCAGCAGCGCGAACTCGGGAGGCAGCATTCCGGCTCCCGCGCCGGAGGTATCGCGGCACAGGGTCACGTACGCGTTGATACCCGCGACGAACGAGCGGGCCATCTCCTCGGTGCCGGGGCCGTACGCGGCCCACTCCTCGGCCATGTCGCCCCGGTAGAGGAACAGCCGTGCCGCCCGGTCGTGTTCGACGTAGCGCTCGCCCAGCACCTCGGCGAGCAGCCCCAGCCCCCGGCGGCGCCACAGGTCGAGCTGGAAGAGGCGGTCGCGGGCCGCGTTGAAGCCCTGGGCGAGGAAGAGGTCGGCGCGTGAGTTCGCGTACAGATGGGGCACTCCCCAGCGGTCGACGAGGATCTCGACGGGTTCCGCGAGGCCGGGCACCTCGAAACGGGTGGTCATCTCACTCTCCTTCGCCGCGCGCTCCCGGCGGCACCGGTCGCGTGTCCTGCCGGCCCGCCTGCCGTCTGTCCCGCTGGTCCGCCTGCCGGACCGGGACGGTGCCGGGCCGTGCGCGGGTGACGGCGAGGACGACGAGCAAGTTGGCGGCCAGGCCGAGGACGCCGCCGTTGACTCCGTGGTACGGGTCGTTGTCGGTGGCCCACAGCAGCAGCACCACGCCCAGCCCGGTGAACAGCCCCGCGACACCGGCCGCCGCCGTCATCCGCCGCCAGAACAGCGACACCAGCGCCAGCGGCACGACTTGGGCCAGCCCCTCGTAGGAGAGGACGGACAGCTGCACCAGCGTGTCCGGGTGGAAGAGGCTGCCCGCCAGCGCCACGAGTCCGGCCAGGAAGCACACCAGTTGGGACAGCCGCTTGACGCGTACGTCCTCCGGACTGCCGGGCACGGTGTCGCGGTGGGTCCGGCCGCGGGCGCGGCTGCGCGGGTCGGTGCCGTTGCCGCCGCCCAGCAGGGTGCGCCCGCACAGCGTGCCGATCGCCAGCATGAACACGCTCATCGGCACGATCGCCGACAGCGCGCCCGCCACCCCGATCACCGCGACGAGCGGCGCCGGGAGCGAGTCCGTCACGAGCCGGAAGAGTGCCAGGTCCGGGTTGTCCAGCGCGGGCAGCGCGAACAGGGCGACGGCGCCGACCATCATCGGGATGAACAGCAGCAGCTGATACCACGGCAGCAGCAGCGCGTTGCGGCGCAGCGCGTTGGGGCTCCTGGCGCTCAGATAGCCCGCGACCGTCGTCGGGAAGACGGAGATCGTCACGGCGTTCAGCAGCAGTGTGGAGACGAACCAGGTGCCGTTCAGGCCCCCGGAATCGTGGCCCGGGAAGGTCAGCCACTCCGGCTTCTCCCGCACCATCCGGTTCATGAAATCGCCCAGGCCGTTCAGATAGTGCGTCGGCACCCACACCGCGAGGAACACCACGGCGGCGATCACCAGGACGTCCTTCAGCACGCTCACCCACGCCGAGCCGCGCAGCCCGGAGACCAGGATGAACGCCTCCGCGACGACGAAGGAGACCACCGCCGCCACCCGCAGGCCGACACTGCCGTACGTCATCGCGTTGACGACCACGCCCATGCCCTGGATCTGCACCTGGATGTAGGGGACGAGGAAGACCGTCGCCACGATCGCGACGAGGATCCCCACCGGCCGTGATCTGAACCGGTGTTCGGCCATGTCCGCGATCGACAGCAGCTTGTGCCTGCTCGCGTACGTCCACAGCGCCGGACCCACGACATACGCCACGGCGAAGCCGACCGTCAGATACGCCACCAGATACAGGATCGGCACGCCGAAGGAGTACGACCATCCGGCCGTGCCCAGGAAGGAGAAGCTCGTGTAGGTCTCTCCGGCCATCAGCAGCCAGATGAACAGCACCCCGAGACCCCGGCTGGAGAGCGACCACTCGGCCATCCCCTTGTTCCTGCCGCGCGCGCTCAGCACCCCGATCGCGAGCGTCGCCGCCATCGCCAGCCCGAAGATCGTCGTCGCCACTGCCGCGGACCCGCTCATCGGCCCTCTCCCGGGTCGTCGGGCCGGTCGTCCACGGGAAGCGGCTCGACGGCGCCCGCCCGGAAGGCCGGATCCAGGCGCGAGACCAGCCAGATGACGAGCGGGCTCACGACCGTCGCCGCGACGATCCAGAACAGGAGGAAGGGCAGGCCGAGGACGCGGGGTTCGACGCGGTTGGCGACGAGGGGCGCCGCGCAGTAGAGGACGGCCGGGACGAGCAGGAGCCAGAGCGCGGGGCGCCTCGCCCGGACACGGGGGAAGTCCGCGCCCTGCGGCGGCGGGTCAGCGCCTTCCGGCGGCTGGGGCTCAGGCATGGCACGCGCTCCTTGAAGGGGGTCACATCAACGAAGCTATACCGGGCGACCGTAGCGCCGTGTCCGGCGGCCACAGCGGTCTACCGGGGCCGGAGCGTTACGCCGCGCTTCCGCCGTCGATCAGGGCGCGCAGGTCGTCGGTGACACCGTGGGTGGCCTCGGTCAGCCAGTCGGCGGGGGTGGGCCCGCCGGTGTAGCCGAGGACGGGCATCCCGGCGGCCAGCGCGGCCCGAACCCCGGCCGGACTGTCCTCGACGACCAGGCAGCGGGCCGGCGCGCTGCCGCACCGGGCAGCCGCGTACAGGAACAGATCGGGCGCCGGCTTCCCGTGCGCCACGTCCTCGGCGCTGAAGACCCGCCCCTCGAAGCGCTCCCACAAGCCGGTCGCCGTCAGCGAGTGACGGATGCGGCTGTGACTGCCGCTGGAGGCGACGCAGTACGGAAGGCCCCGCGCGTCGAGCGCGTCCAGCAGGTCGCGGACCCCGGGCATGGTGTGCGGCGCGGCGTCGAACGCGGCGGCGACCCGCCTCCGGTACTCGGCCAGCCAGCTCTCGTCAACCGGCACCGTGGTGTGCGCCCGTACCTGCGCGAGCAGA
The DNA here is from genome assembly GCF_039532135.1 of Streptomyces axinellae. Classification (NCBI taxonomy): domain Bacteria; kingdom Bacillati; phylum Actinomycetota; class Actinomycetes; order Kitasatosporales; family Streptomycetaceae; genus Streptomyces; species Streptomyces axinellae. Next base: position 22,503 of record NZ_BAAARJ010000023.1, on the reverse strand, counting down.
TACGGCTCGGGGGTGCCGAGGAACAGCTCGCGCACATCCTCGGGGGTGAGCGGCCAGCCCACCTCGGTCGTCATCGCCGCGACCACCTCCGGCCCGATCCGCTCGGTATCGACCAGCACGCCGTCGCAGTCGAAGACCACCAGCTTCGTCTCGGCCAGGACCTGGGCGGGGGAGCGGGACGGGGCCGGCGTCGGGGCCGGCTCCGGGACCGGATCCGCTGTCCGGCGCGGGGTGCTGCTCATGGGCGACTCCGGAAGGTGCGGGGCGCGTTGCCGCCGTCGGATGCTGACCCCGCCACTCAACCATGTGCCCTGCCCCGGCCCGCGCCGAGCCCCCGGCCGGAGCACGCGGGCGCGGGCCGAGTGCGCGGGGGCCGTGTGGAGCGTGGAACGGAGCGTGCGGGCCGGGTGGGGCGCGCGGGCGTGGGGCGGCTAATCTGCGCTGATGCCCGACCACGCGAGCGAACCCCCCGGCGGCACCGCATCCGAGGCATCCGGCACCGCCGCCGCCGCCGCACCTCCCGACGCCGCCGCCGTACCGGGCGCACTCCTCGACCGGGCCCGCGCCCTGCGCGACCGGCCGGGGCGGGCGGTACTCGGCATCACGGGCGCCCCCGGCGCCGGGAAGAGCACACTGGCCCACGCGCTGGTGAACGCGCTGGGCCCCGGTGCGGGACTGCTGCCGATGGACGGCTTCCACCTGTCGAACGAGGTGTTGGCCGCACTGGGCCGCCGCGACCGCAAGGGCGCCCCCGACACCTTCGACGCGGCCGGCTACGCCGCGCTGCTGGCCCGTATCCGCGAGTCGTGGAGCACCGGCGAGACGGTGTACGCGCCGCGCTTCCACCGCGAGTTCGAGGAGTCGCTGGCCGCCGAGATCGCCCTCGGCCCGGACGCCGCACTGGTGATCACCGAGGGCAACTACCTGCTGCTGGACGAGGGCCCCTGGGCGCGGGTGCGCCCGCTGCTGGACGAGGTCTGGTACGTCGAGCCCGGGGAGGAGGTGCGGCTCGGCCGCCTGGTCGAGCGCCACATCGCCTACGGCAAGCCGCCGGAGCGGGCACACGCCTGGGCGCACGGCCCCGACCAGGCCAACGCCGTCCGTATCGCCCGCACCCGGGCCCGCGCCGATCTGCTCGTCCGGCCGGACACCGCGGGTCGCTGACCCGGTCAGCTCTCCGCGGTGAGCCGGGCCGTGACCCACTCGTGGAACTCGCCGATGTGGTGCTCGCTGGGCACCAGCACCCCGCCGTCCCGGTAGGCGCGGGAGGCCATGGCCGGCTGGGTGCGCTCACAGGCGTCGAAGTCCTGGAGGTTGACGCGGTGGAACAGCTCCACCGAGCGCGAGAGGTCGGCGCCTCCTGCGACGACCTCGGGGGCGTAGAGCCAGTCGCACTCCACGACCGTCCGGTCCTCGGCCATCGGGAACATCCGGTGCACGATCACATGGTCGGGCACCAGGTTCACGAAGACCTGGGGGCGGATGGTGAGGGCGTAGTAGCGGCGGTCGTGTGCGTCGGGCAGGCCCGGCAGCCGTCCGAAGCCGGCGCTGCCGTCCACGGTGAAGCCCGCCGCCCCTTCGGCGAACTCGGGCCCGTGTCCTACGTAGTACTGGGCGGCGAACCCGTCGGCGAACTCCGGCAGCACCTCGGTCAGTTCGGGGTGGATGGTGGCGCAGTGGTAGCACTCCATGAAGTTCTCGATGATCAGCTTCCAGTTGGCCGCCACGTCGTAGGTGTGCCGCTTGCCCAGGGCCAGTGACTCGATGGCGTAGTGCCCGATGACGTCGGCGCCGCCCAGCCGTTCGGCCACCTCGCTCATCACCGTCTCCTCGAACGAGGGCGGCTCCCCGGCCAGGCACACCCAGGCGTAGCCCAGCCACTCGCGCAGCCGCACGGAGTGCAGCCCGTAGCGGGCGCGGTCCACATCCGGCATCCGCGTCAGGTTCGGCGCGGCCGTCAGCCTGCCGTCCAGGTCGTAGGTCCAGGCGTGGTACGGGCATTGCAGGCTGCGCCGCACCTCGCCGGACTCCGCGGTGCACAGCCGCGCACCCCGGTGCCGGCACACGTTCAAGAAGGCGCGCAGTTCGCCTCGCCGGTTGCGGGTCACCAGCACGCTCTCCCGGCCGACCTGGACGGTGCGGTAGGCGCCGGGCTTGTCCAGGTCGGCCGCGCGCACGGCGCAGTACCAGTCGGTCTCGAAGATGCGCTCCTGCTCGCGCCGGAAGGTCTCCGGGTCGGTGTAGCGGTGTCCTGGCAGGGTCGCCAGCAGGCTGCCGACGGCGGTCGTCATGTCGTGGTCTCTCCCTCGGGAGTCGCGGACTGCCCCAGCGGGGCCCTCAGCGGGTCGAACAGGGCGATGGGATGCTCGGTGGTGCCGTTGAGCGCGAGATCGGCGACGATCTCGCCGATCACGGGGACGAACTTGAAGCCGTGCCCGGAGAACCCGCACGCCACCGTCACCGAGTCCGGGTGCGCCGGATGCCGGGCCAGTACGAAGTGTTCGTCGGAAGTCGTCGTATACATGCAGGTCACGGCCTTGCGCAGGCGGCCGGGCAGGGCCGGTATCCGGGGCGCCAACTGGGCGGCCATCGCCGCCACTTCCTCCTCGGCGACCGTACGGTCGATGGTCTCCGGGTCGCAGTCGCTGCCCTTGCGGAAGAAGGCGACCTTCGCGCCGCCGTCCGGGCCCTCGATGGCGGGGAAGCCGTAGATCTGGACGCCCTCGGCGTCCTCCCAGATGTAGATGGGATGCCGCCCGGGCTCGAAGGGCGCGGTGCCGCCGGGCGGCTGGAACCAGTACATGACCTGCCGCTCGATGGCGAAGCCGATCCCGAGACCGGCCAGCAGCCGCGGCGCCCAGGCCCCCGGGCACACCACCAGATGCCCGGCCGTGTAGACGTCGTCGGCGGTGTGCACCCGTACGCCCTTGCCGCCGGGCAGCACCTCCCAGCGGGTCACCGGCTCCTCGAACCGCAGCTCGGCGCCCGCCTGGAGGGCGAGCTGCACATGCGCGGTGACCGTTGCCTCGGGCCGTACGAACCCGGCCCGCTCCTCGTACAGCGCCACCTCGTCCTCGCCCGGTGTCAGCGTCGGGAAGCGGCGGCGCACCTCCTTGGCGTCCAGCAGCTCGTGGGGGAGGCCCCACTCCTGGGCGGAACGGAGGCTGCCCGCGACGGTCCGGCTGTCGGGGCGCCCCAGCATGACGCCGCCGCACAGCGTGGCGATGTCGCGGCCGGTGTCGCGCTCCAGCTTGGCGAACAGCTCGTAGGACCGCAGGAGAAGGGGCACATAGGCCGGGTCCTCGAAGTAGGACTGGCGGGTGATGCGGGAGCCGCCGTGGCTGGAGCCGCGGTTGTGCGCGGGCCCGAACCGCTCCAGGCCCAGGACGCGCTGGCCGCGCGCCGCGAGGTGACAGGCGGCGGCACTGCCCATGCCGCCGAGGCCGATGACGATGATGTCGCGGGACGTCTTCAATTGAGCCTCCTCTTGTGGCTCCCGGTCCGCTCAGCCGGCCTTCGGCCGGGAGGTGCGCTCGTGCACCCGGACGGGCTGAAATCCAGTCAGCTGGGACAAGGGCACTGAGCGGCCCCGCCGGAATCCGGTGCGGTTCGGCCGTCCCCCGAAGGGGCGCGGGCAACTGCGCGACCAGCCACGATGCGTCGCAGCCGGGACGGAACCCTCGGCACTTCCGGTGGAGCACTCAGCAGCGGATCCGGGCCATCTCGGGGTCGAAAAGCGGCTCTGCCGCAACCGTCGCGGAGACCTTCTCGCCGAAGTACTCCACATGCACGGGTGTCCCGGGTGAAGCCGCCCCGGCCGGGACCCACGCGTAGGCCACACACCGCCCCACGCTGTAGCCGTAGGACGCACTGGTCACATAGCCGGCGGGCACGCCGTCCACATGGACGGGTTCGCTGCCCATCACGACCGCCGCAGGGTCATCAAGGGTCAGGCACACCAGCCGCCGCGCGGGGGCACCGAGTGCGGCGAGAGCTTCCCGCCCGGTGAACTCGCCCTTGGCGGGCCGTACGGCGAAGCCGACCCCCGCCTCTTCCGGGGTGTGCTCGGCGGTCATGTCGGCGCCCCAGGCGCGGTACCCCTTCTCCAGCCGGAGGCTGTTGAAGGCGGAGCGCCCCGCGGCGACGACCCCCAGCCGCTGCCCGGCCTCCCACAGGGTGTCCCACAGCCGCAGCCCGACATCGGCGTCGGCGTACAGCTCCCAGCCCAGCTCGCCCACATAGCTCAGCCGCAGCGCGGTGACGGGGACGTGGCCGACATAGGTCTCGCGGGCCTTGAAGTAGCCGAAGGCTTCGTGGGAGAAGTCGGCGGGGGTCAGCGGCTGGACCAGTTCACGGGCGAGCGGGCCCCACACCCCGACGCAGCAGGTGCCGGAGGTGACATCGCGTACCTGTACGCCCTCTGGTGCCCGGCGGATGAGCCAGTCGAGGTCGGCCGGGGTGTTGGCGCCGAGCTGCCAGCGCTCGGGGCCGAGCCGGGCCGCCGTCAGGTCGCTGCGGATGCCGCCGGTCTCGTCCAGGAGCAGGGTGTAGGTGACGGAGCCGACCCGCTTTTTGAGGTTGTTGCTGGTCATGCGCTGGAGGAAGTCGAGCGACCCGGGCCCCGAGACCTCCAGCCTGCGCAGCGGCGTCATGTCGTAGAGCGCGACCTTCTCGCGGGTGGCCTTCGCCTCTGCGGCGGCGATCGGGGACCAGTACCGGGCGGCCCAGGCGTCCCGCTCGGGCACCTGCACGCCCAGCTCCGCCACGAGCGGCGCGTTGGCCTCGTACCAGTGCGGGCGCTCCCAGCCGCCGGACTCCAGGAAGCGGGCGCCCAGTTCGCGCTGGCGTGGATAGAAGGGGCTGGTGCGCAGCGGCCGGGGCCGCTCGGGCGGCTGGAGCGGGTGGATGACGTCGTAGACCTCGACGAAGCTGCGCTGCCCGCGCTCGCGCACATACGCGGGGGAGCGCTGGGCCTTCTCGAAGCGGTGCAGGTCGCATTCGTGCGCGTCCACGGTCGTGCGGCCGTCGGTCATCCACTCGGCGACGGCGCGCGCCGCCCCCGCGGAGTGGGTTACCCACACGGCCTCGGCGAGCCAGAATCCGCGCAGCTCACGGGACTCGCCCAGCAGCGGCATGCCGTCCGGGGTGAAGGAGAAGACGCCGTTGAAGCCCTCCGCCACCCGGGAGGCGGCCAGCGCGGGCAGCATCCGGCCGGTCTCCGCCCAACTGGGCGCGAAGTCCTCCTCGGTGAAGGGCAGCGAGGAGGGCATGACGGGCGCCTCGTCGTAGGCGGGTATCGCGTGGGGATCGACCGGCAGCGGGCGGTGCGCGTAGGTCCCGATGCCGATGCGGCCCGCGCCGCCGGCGGGGTCGAGGTGCTCGCGGTAGTACAGGTCGTGGTCCTGGTGGCGGAGGATGGGCCGGACGGCTTCGGCGCCGCGCGGTCCGCCCCCGCCCCCGCCCCCGATTCCGGCGCTCGCTCCGCTGAGGGAGGGCAGCGGCGCGGTCTTCGCGTACTGGTGTGCCAGCGGCAGCAGCGGTACGTCCACTCCGGCCATGGCGCCGATGACCGGGCCCCAGAAGCCGGCGGCCGAGACGACGTGGTCGGCGGGGAAGGCGCCCCGGTCGGTGACGACTCCGGTGACCCGGCCGCCTTCGCGTTCGATACCTGTGACGGTGTGCCGCTCCAGGAAGCGGGCCCCGCGCCGCTGGGCGCGCGCGGTCTGCGCGTGGCAGGCGAGCACGGCGCGGGCCAGGCCGTCGCCCGGGGTGTGGAAGCCGCCGCGCACCCGGCCGGGGTCGAGCAGGGGGAACAGCTCGGCGCACCGCGCGGGACCGACCAGCTCGCCCTGGATGCCCCAGGAGGCGGCGAGCCCGGCCTTGCGGTGCAGGTCGAGCCAGCGCTCCTCGCTCGCGGCGACCTCCAGACCGCCCACCGGCAAGAAGCAGGAGCGCCCCTCGACTCGCAGCGAGCTGAACTTCTCGACGGTGTAGGCCGCGTAGGCCGTCAGCGTCCTGGACGGGCTGGTGCGGAAGACCAGGCCCGGCGCATGGGAGGTGGATCCGCCGGGGGAGGCGAGCGGGCCCTGTTCGAGGACGGTGACGTCGCGCCAGCCGCGTGCGGTCAGCTCGTCGGCCAGCGCGCAGCCGACGATTCCCGCGCCGATGATCACGACGCGTCCGGTGCGGCGTTCCGCGCAGGGGGCGCCCCCGGTCGCGGAGCCGGCGGGGAGGGTGCTCACAGGACCACCACCGATCGCAGGACCTTGCCGCGCAGCATCCGCTCGAAGGCGATCTCGACCTCGTCCAGCTCGATGGTCTCGGTGACGAAGGCGCCCAGGTCGAGCTTGCCGCTCAGATACAGGTCGATCAGTACGGGAAAGTCCCGGCTGGGCAGACAGTCCCCGTACCAGGAGGACTTGAGGGCCCCGCCCCGGGAGAACAGCTCCAGGAGGGGGAGTTCGATGTGGACACCGGGCGAGGGGACCCCGGCCTGGACGAGGACGCCCGCCAGGTCGCGCATGGCGAAGCCCTGGAGGTAGGTCTCGGGCCGGCCGACCGCCTCGATCACCAGGTCGGCGCCGTGGCCTCCGGTGAGCTGGCGTACGGCCTCGACGGGGTCGGTGCCGCGCGAGTTGACGCTGTGCGTGGCGCCGAAGCGGGTGGCGGTGTCGAGCTTGGAGTCGTCGATGTCCACCGCGATCACCCGGCGGGCTCCGGCGAGGGAGGCGGCGGCGATGGCGGCGTTGCCGACGCCGCCGCAGCCGATGACCGCGACGGTGTCGCCGTTGGTGACGCCGCCGGTGTGCACGGCGGCCCCCCAGCCGGCCATGACGCCGCAGCCGATGAGCCCGGCGGCCTCGGGCCGCGCGGCGGGATCGACCTTGACGGCCTGGCCCGCGTCCACGAGCGTCTTCTCGGCGAAGGCGCCGATGCCGAGCGCGGGCGTCAGCGGGGTGCCGTCCAGCAGGGTCATGGCCTGGCGGGCGTTGCGGGAGTCGAAGCAGTACCACGGCCGGCCCTTGCGGCAGGCGCGGCAGCTGCCGCAGGGGGAGCGCCAGGCGAGTACGACGAAGTCGCCGGGGCGCAGGTCGGTGACGCCGGGGCCCGTGGACTCCACGATGCCCGCGGCCTCGTGGCCGAGCAGGAACGGGAACTGGTCGCTGACCGCGCCTTCCCGGTAGTGCAGATCGGTGTGGCATACGCCGCATGCCTGGACGGATACGAGGACTTCGCCGGGGCCGGGGTCCGGTACCAGGACCGTGTGCACCTCAGCCGGGGCGTCCTTCTTCATCGCGATGACAGCGCGGACCTCGTGTGGCATTCCCAGACCTCGCAGTTGTTGCGTAGTGCACGACTGGTTGCGCTATGAGGAACATAGTGAGAATGCCGGACGGGCCGCGTCAAGAGTTGTGGATCAGCTGTTCATGACGGGTCGTCAGAAACGACAGCGCGGGCACGGGCGAGGCCGGTACCCGCGCTTGTCGGTGGTCGGAGCGTGGTTGACGCCCCGTCAGAAAGCTGGTGCAGGACGTCAGTAGGCGTAGCCCATCCGGCGCGAGAGGTCCTGCGCCGCCGCGATCGTGCGCTTGGCCACCTCCTGGAGGCGCTCCTCCTCCAGCCGGTAGGAGGGCCCCGAAACGCTGATCGCGCCGATCACCTTCCCGTCGTGGGCCCGCACCGGAGCCGCGACCGCGTGCAAACCGATCTCCAGTTCGTCCCTCGCTACCGCGAACCCCGCCTTGACCACGCCCCGCAGCTCCTCGCGCAGCTCGGCGGGCGAGGTGACGGTGGCATCCGTCAGCCGTGGCAGCTTGCGCGACAGCACGCTCTCCTGGAGCGACTTGGGCTGGTGCGCCAGCAGCGCCTTGCCGCTGGAGGTGGCGTGCAGCGGGGTGCGCCGCCCCAGCCAGTTCTGCGCCGTCACCGACGAGGAGCCGCGCGCCTGCATGATGTTGACCGCCGCGTCGTCGTCGAGGACGGCGATGTTCGCCGTCTCGCCCGCGTCCTCGGCCAGCTCACGGCAGACAGGCGCGCCCTCCTGCGAGATGTCCAGCCGCGAGGCCGCGGCGCCCGCCAGCCGCAGTACCCCGGGGCCCAGGTAGTACTTCCCGCGATCCTGCTCCTGGGAGACCAGCCCTCTGGCCTCCAGCACACCCAGCAGGCGGAAGGCCGTGGACTTGTGGACCCCCAACTCCTCGGCGATCTCCGTCACTCCGGCCTCGCCGTGCCGGGCGAGAATCTCCAGCACGCTGACGGCCCGGTCCACCGACTGGACCGATCCGGCCGCGGCTCTCGGTTGCTTTACCGATCCCGTGTCCTCCGTCTTTTCGCTCATCTGCTCAACGTCACCGCCTGGTGGCCTGGTCGTGGTTCCCGGTTCGTGGTGCACGGCTGGGGGCCGCCCTCCCCGGAGTATCGATGGAGGTCATCGGCGAGTGCTTGACGTGAAGCCTCCCCGCTTGGATTCTGTTGCGCATCACGCTCCATCGTGCGCGATACGGAACTCGGATGGTAGCGAAGCGCATCCCGGCATACTCCGGCCCCGACCGGCCGGGAATCCAGCACCCGCTCGCGAGGTGATTCACAGTGATACCCGTCTGCCGCCTTGACGACCTGCCCGCAGGTGAGTCCATCCGCCTCGACCTCGACCCTCCCATCGCCGTCTTCAACGCCGACGGCGAGCTGTACGCCGTCGATGACACCTGCACCCACCAGGACGCGTCACTCTCCGAGGGATGGCTGGAAGGCTGCCTGATCGAATGCCCGCTCCACGCGGCTTCATTCGACCTGCGCAACGGCACCCCCACCTGTCTCCCGGCCCGCCGCGCCCTGCGCACCTACCCGGTGAGCGTGCTCGACGGCACCGTGTGGGTGCACGCCGCCCCCGCAGAAACAGCGCAGGCCGCCGAGGCCGGACAGGAGACCGCCGCATGAGGACCATCACCGTGATCGGCGCCTCCCTCGCCGGACTGCACGCTGCCATGTCGCTGCGCGCGCAGGGATACGACGGCAGGCTGGTGATCGTAGGGGAAGAGCGTCATCGCCCCTACGACCGCCCGCCCCTGTCCAAGGAGTTCCTGACCGGCGCGCTCACCGCCGAACGGCTCGCCCTCGCCGACGCCGGGGAGATCGGCGAGCTGGACGCCGACTGGCTGCTGGGCACCCGCGCCGAGGGGCTCGACCCCCCGGAGCGCACCGTGGTGCTCGCGGACGGCCGCAGACTGGCCACCGACGGCGTGGTCCTGGCCACCGGCGCCGTGGCCCGCGCCCTGCCGGGCGAGCCGCTGGACGGGGTGCACACCCTGCGCACCCTCGACGACGCCGCCGCGCTCCGCGAGGAGTTGAGCCGGGGCCAGGTGCGGGTCGTGGTCATCGGCGCCGGTTTCATCGGCGCCGAAGTGGCCTCCTCCTGCGCCACGCTGGGCCACAACGTGACCGTCGTCGAAGCCGCGGCGCAGCCGCTGCTGCCCCAACTCGGCGCCCGCATGGCCGCGTTCTGCGCCGACCTGCACACCGACCACGGGGTCACCCTGCTCACCGGAACCGGGGTGCGCGCGCTGCACGGCGACGGTCGCCGGGAGGGGCACCGCGCCGGTGACGGACACGGCGGGGGCGCCGTGCGGGGCGAGGGCGGGCGCACCCGGGTCGCCTGGGTCGAACTGGCCGACGGCCGGCATCTGCCCGCCGACGTCGTCGTCGTGGGGATCGGCGTACGCCCGGCCACCGGATGGCTCGAAGGTTCCGGGATCCCGCTCGACGACGGCGTGCTCTGCGACGCCGGCGGCATGACCACGGTTCCCGGAGTCGTGGCCGTCGGCGATGTCGCCCGCAGCGCCGGGCACCGGGCCGAGCATTGGACCAGCGCCATGGAACAGTCCGCCGTCGCCGCGCGGAACCTGCTGGCCGGGGCGACCGTTGAGACGTACACGGCCCTGCCGTACTTCTGGTCCGACCAGTACGGCATCCGCCTCCAACTCGCCGGACACCCGCAGCCCGAGGACACCGTACGGCTGGTCGAGGGCGCCCCCGAGGACCGCAGCTTCCTCGCCGTCTACGAGCGCGACGGAGCCACCACCGCCGTCCTCGCCGCCAACCGCCCCCGCCCCTTCGCCCGCCTGCGCCGCCAACTGTCGCGCAGCGGCGGCCTGGCCGCGGTCTGAGAGAGCCCGCACGGGGCGGGCCCGGGCAGGCCCGCCCCCACCGGCCCGGCAGGCCCGCGCCGCGCGGCGGGGCTAGTTGGTGGTGGGCGCCGGCTTGGCCTCGCTCGGGCGGACGATCACGAAGCCCTCTCCGTCCAGCCGCAGCTGCACGGCCTCACCGGAGCCGCCCCGGATCATCGAGCCGATGCTCTGGGAGCGGTGCAGCGAGGTCCGCAGCTGCGCGCTCCAGCCCACCACCGCGTCCGTGTCCACGAACACCGGGGCCTGCGACGAGACGGGGATGACGACGGGCGAGCCCTCGCAGATCACCGCGAGCCGGCCCTGCCCGCTGAAGACGCTGTTGAACAGCCCGCCGCCGCTCATTCCCGCGCCCTTGACGACGCCGATCTCGTAGTGGAGGCCCGCGTCGAAGCACAGCACGTTGCGGCCGTTGATGGTCAGGGAGTCCCCGGAGGCGATGTCCACGATGAAGCAGTTCGCCGCCTCGTGCGCGAACCACGCCTCACCCTGGCCGCTGACCGTCATGAGCGCGAGCCCCTCACCGGTCACCTGCCGCTTGAGGAAGTTGCCGACCCCCTGGCCCTTCTTGTCGAAGCGCAGGTCACCGCGGAAGGCGACCATCGAGCCCTGCCGGGCGTAACACTCGCCGTTCACCGCGTACTTCACGCACTTGTCGTTCTGCAGCACCATCCCCGCCATGGTGCTGGGCTCGGCCATGTTCTTCGAGGCGAAAAGTTCACTCTGCATCTACGCTCCCCCGGTCTTCCTCGGTCGTCAACAAGGGCAAACCCGTCCTCCGGCACCCTATCCAGGCCACCGCGCGCGAACACCCCCGCCCTCGCCCCGGAAGACCTCCCGCATCGCCAGACGTGCCACGCCGCCGTCACCCGCCTTTGAGACCTTCCCCGGAGTCACTGGCCGCCTCCGCACCGATCAGCCCGCCCAGGAAGCCGGACTCTCGTCGATGTCTCTTCAAAGTCTCCAAGGGAAGTTCAATGAAACGATAGAAGGCAAGCAAGCAGGCAACGGCAGCGGGCACGCCCCGGGGCGCCACCGGGCCGCCCCTTTCCCGTGCATCCCCGTATGCCGACCCCTTTCCCCTTTCCCCGGAGGCGACCGAAGTGAAGTTCGTACTCGAAGTCGACATCGACACCCCGCACGACAAGGGGCGGACCGTCGCCGAACTCGGCCGCGTCCTGCGCTACTGGGGCGGCAACCTCCACCACTACGAGCTGGTGCCGGGCGACGGCTCGGCCATCTACGACTCCGCCTACCGCGAGGTCGGCCACTGGAAGATCGTCCAGCCGTAGCGCAGCCGCTCATCCCCCGCGCCCCGCCGGGCCGGGGGGATGAGCCGGAGCCGCTCTTGGGAGCGGTTACGGCGCCCTCGGAGAATCCCGGCGAGTGACCGGCCACCGCCGGCCGGACATCGACCGTGGGACCTCGTCAGCAGAAGCTCGCCAGGAGAGACGCTAGGGCTTCAGCCGCTCGCGCAGCTCGTCGAGGTCGGTGAGGAACCACAGCTGCCGCCCCCGGTTGGACTCGCGGACGAAGTCCCGCAGCGCCGTGCTGGACGCCGTGTGGCGGGAGATGTCGCCGAGCACGACGAGGCCCATGCGGTAGTTCACGAACTTCTGGGCGATGTCCCCGGCCACGCGGGTGGAGAGCTGGAAGAAGTGGTCGGCCAGCCGCTCAACGGGGAGCACGACCCACTGGGCACCCTGGTAGGACGCGTTTCCGATGAGATCCAGGGCCTCCCGCTCGCCGCAGATGGCCTCGCCCTCGGCAGCGCACAGGAAAACGGGCACATCGTGGATCGTCCGCAGGGTGCTCATGAGGGGGAGGCTAGCCGCGCGCCCGACCCGCGAGCACCGCATTTTCCGGGGCCGGTGCGGGGTGGTGACGGGCGGTGACGACCGGTGGCGGGGGAGGGTGCCGGGGGACGGGCCGGGAAGCGGCGGGCCCACAGTGCGGGGCGCGGCCCGCGCGGCCTCACCGGGGACGCGTGCGGGGCCCCGCGCGGGGGAACCCGGATGCCGCCCGGCCTGTCGTGCGAGGACAGCCTTCGCGCACCGAGAGAAGGGGACCCGGCATGAACTGCTACGACTGCTCCAACGAGGGCACCGACACCCCGGCGGTCGCCGTCTGTGTCGATTGCGGGGCGGCCGTGTGCGCCCGTCACCTGCATGACGATCCCGAGCCCGTACGCAGTGGCAGCGGGGGCGGTCCGGGGCGGGTGTGGTCCCAGCGGGACTCCCGTCGCCTCGTGTGCCTGAAGTGCCACCGTACGGTGATGGGTGAACCCGGCGAGTGACGCTGGGCTACCCACCTCACTTCGGGCTCACTTCCCCTTCGGGCTCACTTCGACCCCTACTTCTACTTCGACCGCGCCGCGCGCCGTACGGCCGTGAGCGCCGTGGCGGCAGCGGCCCCCGCGCCCAGCGCGAGCAGCCCGTGGTGACGGGAGGCCCACTGCTGGGGACTGCGCGCGGAGGACTCGGCGTCGAACTCGCCGTGCGCGCCGTAGTCCTTCTCCCGGTCCGGCGGCTGCCACAGGTTGTCGGGCTGGAGCGGGGAGCGGTCGTACTCGGTCTGCTGGGCCTTGATGTTGGTCCTGGCCAGATAGCGGTCCAGGAGTCCGGGCGCGAACTTGTCGCCCAGCAGCGTGGCGACCGTCGAGCCGCCCACCCAGAATTCGCGCCGCCGGGCGTGCGCCGAGGCGTGCACGATGGCCCGCGCCGCGACCTCGGGCTGGTATACGGGCGCCACGGGGCGGGGGTTGTGCGGCAGCCGGGAGCGCACCCAGGTGAACTGCGGGGTGTTCAGGCCCGGCAGCTGCACCATGGTGACCCGCACCCGGCTGCCCTTGTGCAGCAGCTCGCAGCGCAGCGACTCGTGGAAGCCCTGGACGGCGTGCTTGGCCGCGCAGTAGGCGGCCTGGAGGGGGATGCCGCGGTAGGCCAGCGCGGAACCCACCTGGACGATGGTTCCGGAGTCACGCGGCAGCATGTGCCGCAGCGCCGCCTGGGTCCCGTGCACGAAGCCGAGATAGCTGACCTCGGTGGCGCGGCGGAACTCCTCGGGCTCCACTTCGGTGACCGGCGCGAAGACCGTCGTGAACGCCGCGTTGACCCATACGTCGATCGGGCCCAGCTCCCGCTCCACGCGGTCGGCCGCCGCCCGCACCGCCTCGTGGTCGCTGACGTCGAGACTGAGCGGCAGCGCCTCGCCGCCTGCCTCCCGCACGTCCTCGGCGGCCCGCTCCAGGCCCTCCTCGCCGCGCGCGATCAGTGCGACGGCGGCGCCCTGTGCCCCGAAGGCGCGGGCCGTGGCCCTGCCCACTCCGGCGCTCGCGCCGGTGACCACGACCACCCGGCCACCGTCGTCCACTTTTCGGTTCGCTTTCGCGGGCTTCCGCTGCCTCATCGCCACCACACCTCCACGGCGCTCTCCTGTGTACCGGTCCGCCGGGTACCCGCTGGACGCGCCGGAATCCGTACGGCAGCGGAAGCGGGCAGCGGAATGCCGCACCGCGCGCGGCGGTGCGGCATACCGGTCGTCACGGCCCGAGCAGGCAGAACAAGCCGCCGTCCGGGTCGCGGAGCGAGGCCACATGGCCGTGGGTCACCCGCTCCGGGGGAGTGAGGATCTCACCGCCCGCCTGCTCGGCGGCGGCGAGCGCCCCGTCGAGGTCGAGGGCCCGGAAGAACACCTCCCAGCGGGTGCGGGCCTGCGGGTCGGGTGCGGCCTCGACGCCGCCGCCGCGCAGCCCCGCGACGGTCTCCCCGTCGATGAGGATGTGCACCTCGTCGTCCTGCTCCTCGTAACTGACCCCGTGGCTGGGGTTCTTGGCCCATTCCAGGACCTCGCCGTAGAAGAGTGCGGCGGCGAAGGCGTCCCGGGTGACCAGTTCCAGCCAGGCTGGTGCGTGCCCGGCGCCGAGCCCCCAGCCGCGCGGCAGGGCGCCCTGCCACACGCCGAAGGGGGCGCCGTAGGGGTCGGCGGCCATCGCGGCGCGGCCCATGCCCAGCCGGATCGGGCCGACGGCGACGGTCGCCCCGCGTTCGTTGATGCGCTCGGCCGCGCGTCCCGCGTCCTCGACCGAGAAGAAGACGGTCCAGCGCACCGGCAACTGCCAGGAGACAGCGCCCTCGTTGAAACCCGCCACCGGCTCGCCCTCCCGCGTCGCCACGCGGAATCCGGGTCCCAGCGTGCTGTCCTCGAAGGACCAGCCCAGTACGGCTCCGTAGAACTCCTCGGTGGCCTGCCGGTTGCGGGTTGTAAGGCTCACCCAGCAGGGCACTCCGGGTACGGAATCCATCACGTCACCTCTAGCCTCCTGCGTTTCCCGCTCTCTCGCTTTCGTGCTCGTTCCGGTTCGGCTTCTTCGCCTGTGCGTGTTTCCGGTCCCCGCGCGCCGGGGTGCCCCGAGCCGGGCAACGCGAAACGAATATGGAAATGTCCGACTTTAAGAGTTTTGCTGGATTCGGGCGCGGGAACTGGCCGGGTGGCACCGAGTGCGGGAGCCGTGCTCGCCGTGCCTTCCGAACGTTCCACGTCGCGCGCCGCCGTGCGCCACCGAGGAGAGTCGCCATGATGGCCCACCCCGACACCCTGCGAGAGCTGCTCACACGCTATGAGGCGCTGCACGGCCGTCCGGCCGAGCGCCAGAAGCTGGATGACGTCTCGTACACGCTGTGTGTCTCCACCGCCACACGTGAGATAGGGGAGGCGCTCGCGGCGGCCCGCGCGCACATAGACCAGACACCCGTTGTCCCGGCTGCTACTGCTGTCCGCGCTACCCCGGCTGTCCCTGCCGCCTCCGCCTCTGGCGCCCCCGCGGCACCTCCGGCCCAGGCGGGCCCGGCGCGGCGGAGCGCCGTGGCCTGATGAGACCGGGCGCGGGCCTCGGCCCGTGGCAGACCGAGGCCCGCGCTCTGTGGCAGACCCCCGAACGCGCCCTGCTCAGGGCCGCGCCGGAGCCCGCTCGTCCGCCCACGTATCCGTGGCACCCCGCCCTCGCGCGGACGGGGCGCCAGGTGGCGGCCAGCGCGGCGCACCGCCACGACCGCCTTGCGCGGCGGCACCCGCACCGAAGTGAACTTCTGGAACCCCTCCCGGTAGACGAAGTAGAGCTGCTGCGACTCCCCCCGCGCCCCCTCCAGCCGCTGCCGCGGCACGCTCACCACCGGCACCGGCACCGCCGTGCTCGAAAGTGCCGGTGCCTTGCCCTTGGGGAGGGCTCTCTGGCGCCTGCAACGGAGGCGATCAGCGACTGCGGCTCCCGCTCCGCCGCGACCGACGCACCCGGTATCTCCGTCGCCCGGCCGCCTCTGGTCCGGAAGACCTTCAAGTCGCCCGTACGCTCTCCCCTGCTCCAGTACGATGCGCGATCACCGTGGGCAAAAATCGATATGGACGTCTGTCTATTCTCTGGGAGCGAATGAGTGCCCTCGTGGTCGTCGTCACGGAACACCTCGGGCTCGATCCGAAGTCGATAGCGGCCATGCGGGCGAGCGCCCGAAGTAAGGACTGGTTGAACGTCGCTGCGGTCAGCCGCACAGGCGAACTTCTCGTTTGTATCCTGCGTTCAGTGGGATGTGTGGGGGAGCTTCATTGACCGAGGGGTGGAAATGTCCGAATGCCTGATTGTTGCTCGGAACGGCCTCGTCTCCCGATAAACGCCCAGGTCAGCAACTGCTCCCCGCGCACGCGGGGACGGACCCGAGCGTCTTCTGCCTCGGGCACCGTCGGGAGACTGCTCCCCGCGCCTGCGGGGATGGTCCCAGCCACACCACCGTGCCGTACCAACCGGGCGTCTGCTTCCCGCGTGCGCGAGGAACAGACGCCCGGCGATGGCGCTTCTCTACCTGCCACGTAGCAGGTAGCACGTAGCAGGTAACGCCGGGTTAAGGCTCAAGACGTGCCCAGTGCGTCTGGCGGGCCCTCAACGCCCATAGCGGCGGCGTTCGGCGGTGGTGCTCCAGCCCTGTCGGGGTGGGCGGGCGGTGGGTTGTTCGGTGGGGCGGCTGATGAGGGTGATGCCCTCATGGTCCAGGGGCTGCCAGTGGTGGTCGTGCGTCTCGAAGGTGTAACCCTGCTCGGTGTTGGTGCTGTACGTCAGCAGGGCTCGGCCTTCGCGCGCGTATGCCCGTACCTCTGCCCAGAGCGCGTCGCGGATGCGAGCTGACGGGCTGGCGATGAAGACGCCGGGGGAGACTTCGCGGGGAGAGGATGCGCCGCGCTTGCCGATGGTGGCCATCGGTTCAGCCCTCCGGTGCCGGGGTGAGCAGTCCGCAGCCGTAAGCTCATCGCCCGGTGCGTCATCCAGCTGCGGCCCGCCCACATCGGCAGCGGGCCGGAGGAAGTGACCAGCGGCGAACGCAAGGCGGTCGCTCTGACCGCCCACGGTCTGCCCGACGACGAGATCGCCGACCGCCCGGTCATCAGCCCGGCGACCACCAAGACCTACATCAGCCAGGCCATGGCCGAGCCCCGGGCCCGCGCACGCGCCGAGACAAGCAGACCGCCGAAGCCCAGGGGTGACAGCGGAAGACCGTCATGAAACTCAAGACGACCATCATCAATCAGGGCAAAGAGGTCGCGGAACTATGCCAGTTGGTTACCCGCCTGGCCTTCGTCAACGCCTTCCTCATACGCCAGAGGGCGGCTCCGGCCGGCCCCGCGGCGGCCTCGGATGCCGACAACGTCGTCCCGGTCGGTCCGCCGTCCCAGTGAAGGCCCAGGTCTGCAGCGGCGGGGCGGCTGTCGTGTTCGCGTTCGAGCCCGTTGCTTGATGGTGCTGAACTCTGATGCCACCGGCTCAGCTTGATCTTCAACCCGTGCGGCAGGGCGTGGAGTGGTCGACCTCTTGTTCCGGGACGTGGTGGGGCTCGTTTTGCGGGAGGTCAACACGCCAGCAGGGGTGAATCGTTGGGAACCCCGTCGGCCGCATGGTGTGACCCCAGATGTGCCGCGACTCTTGACGTGCCCACGGGGCACTTCAAGAATGACCGCACTCTGACAACGTTGTCGCCCGGGAGGCCGCACCGCCATGCCACAACAAGTCCGGAGATTCACCCGCCGTCAGGCACTGGGGCTGCTCGGTGCTTCCGGTGCCGCGGCCGCCTTCCCGCTCGCCCTCGGCCCGGCCTCGGCCGCCGAGCCGGACGCGATGGCAGGGCCGGACGAGATCGCCGAGACGTACTACCGCGTCCTGCTCGCGCACACCCGCTGGTCCGAGACCCGGTGGGACTCGGACCGAGGCCACTACACCGACAAGGACTTCGGCTTCGCCGTCGTGCTCGGCAACGCCGTCCTGCTGACCCGCGGCCCCTTCGACGCCGAGCGCGCCGGGATCGACAAGGACACCCTGCGCACACGGACGCTCGCCACGCTGAAGCACTTCGCGTCCTCGAACCGGCTCGCCGGCGGCACCCAGTGGGGCCGCAGGCTGTTCTTCGACACCACCTTCCAGTCCTACTTCGTGCTGGCCGCGCGTCTGCTCTGGGACGATCTGGACGAGGCGACCCGGCGCGACATCGACACCATCGCCCGCGGACAGGCCCAGTACACCGCTGAGTTGGGCACGGCCGACGATCCCGACTCCGGCGACTGGAGTCCGGGCGGGCTCACCGGCGGCCACCGGGGGGACACCAAACTGGAAGAGATGGGCATCTACGCCCAGGCACTCGCCCCCGGACTGGCCTGGGCGGGGGCGGGCGACGACGGGCGGCACGCGGCGTGGCGCGCCGCCTTCGGCCGCTGGAGCCGCAACGAAGCCGGCCTGCCGGCCGCCGACCTCGCCAACCCGGCCCGCGTGGACGGGGTCCCCGTCAGCGCGAACACCGCGCAGAACCTGTACGACACCTTCATCGTCGAGAACCACGGGTCCTTCGGCCCGCACTACCAGGCAGAGCTGTGGCGTACGTCCGCGCGCAACGCCGTCCACTTCCACACCGCGGGCAAGGCCCTGCCCGAGGTGCTCACAGCCCAGCCCAACGCCCGCCCGCTGTGGCGCACGCTGCTCGGCGTGATGAGCGACGCGGGCGAGCCGTTGATGCCGATGGTCGCCGATCGGGAGCACCTCTACGGCCGCGACGTCATCCCGCTGGCCTTCCTGGCCCAGGTCCTCGGCGACCGGGCGGCGGCCGCCTGCGAACTCGCCCTCGCCGAACGTCTGGAGGCGTATCAGAGGTATCCACCGCGGTACCGTCTCGCGAAGTTCTCCGGTGAGCCGAAGTACGAGCCGGAGGCGCGCGCCGAACTGGCCATCAGCTATCTCCTGCACGAGTGGCGGACCCGCTCGGGACGGGCTCGTGTGCGGCCCCTGTCGCAGGCGGAACTCTTCGCGGAGGCGAGCGGCGTCCAGGACCACGGCGCGGGTCCTGGCCTGCTCTCCCATCAGTCGTCCGGGGCGTGGGCCGGCGTCGTCAGCAAGCCGGACTTCGTCAAGTTCGCCTGGCAGCCGGCCCACGACGACTGGCTGTTCGCGCTCAGCGGTACGACGCCGATGTTCCTGCCGAGCACCCGGGCGAAGGTCGTGGAGCGGAGTGTGACCGCGTACGCGCGGCTGCGGGACGGCTTCGACGGGAGCGCGAGCCTGCTGACGCTGGAGAACGGGTATGCGGGGTTCACCTCGCTGCCGTCCGGTGCTGTGGTGTACGCGACGACCGGTACGGCGGACGGCGAGGGGCACCTGGAAGTGCGCAACCTGTCCATGCCGGGCGTACCGGGCCTCGACGGCAGCCGCACCTACCGGTCGGCCGAGGGAAGCGTGACGGTCGAGGCGAAGACCGCGAGTTCACCGTCCACCGGCCCGCGCGTCGACGAACTCACCTTTCCGCGTGGCGAGTTCCGCCATCTGCGCATGCGGGGCGTGCGACCCGACCCCTCGTACGGCTACTCGCTCCACGCGTTCGAGATACGCGACGGCGCCACCGGCGACGACCTGGCTCGCGGCACGGGGGCGACGGCCTCCGCCTCCTCGTCCGACCCGGGCAAAGAGCCCGCACGCGCGATCGACGGCGACGGTTCGAGCCGCTGGGCGGTATCGCGCGCGGATCGCTCACGAGCGGACAGCTGGATCGCCGTGGACCTGGGCGCGTCCCGGCCCGTGGACCGGGTGACGCTGCGCTGGGAGAGCGCGGCGGGCCGCGCGTACCGGCTGCAGGGATCGGCCGACGGACAGCAGTGGACCGACCTGGTGGCCTGGCCGCGGCCCGACCTCACCAGCAGGGGCGGCTGGCTGGACGTCGACGGCCGTGCCGGTCTCGTCGTGCGGGGCTCCGCCGCCAACCCGGTCTCCGTCTACGGCGACACGGTCGTCCTCTCCGACGGGCCGCCCGGCGACCTGCTGATCGAAGGACTTCCGGGCGCGACACCGCGACAGTTGCGCGCCGCCGCCGCCCGCAAGACGCCGGTGGCCGACTCCGCGCATCTCAAGGCGGCCCTCACCGAACATCATCTGAGCCTCTTCAACCTGTCCTCCTCCCAGGTGACCGCCACCGTGACGATCCCGGTCTCGTCCTCCGAGGACATCCGTCTCTACGAGGGCACCCAGACCCTCACCGGGTCGGGCACGGCCTACCGTGCCGAACTGCCCGCTGCCTCGGCCGTGCTGGCGCCGCCGCGTATGGTCCTGTCCACGGGCCGCCGCCTCGTCGGGCTGCGGGCCGAGGTCATCGACGGCGGCACCGTGCGGCTGAGCGGGCCTGCTTGCCGCGTCACCATCACGGCCCAGGGCGCGAGCGTGGGCGCCACGGTCCGGGCGGGCCGCGTGACCACGGTGACCGTGCCGCGTGCCGTGCCCTACCCCCTCGCTGACCTGGCACTCGGCCGTACCACCTTCCCCACAGCGCCGTTGCCGCCCGGCATGACGGACCCGCGGGCCGCCGTCGACGGGGACGAGGCGACCACGTGGACCACCGCGCCCGGCGGTCGCATGGTCGTCGACCTGGGCTCGGAGCGGCGCATCGGTGAGATCCACACCCGATGGCAAGGCGGCCGGGCCCCCGACGCGCGAGTGGAGTTCAGTCGGGACGGCCGCGCCTACGACGCCGCGGCACCGCTCCCGACGCGCGGAAGCCTGCGCGCCGACCGCACGGCGCGCTACGTGGCACTCCACGTCCTCCCCGCCACCGGGAAGCGCGTCGCCCTGACGGCCCTCACCATCACCTCGTAGGGCCGCACCGCAGTTCATCGGTGTCACGCGGCATCCGTCTCCGGCGGGTGCCGGGGGCCGCGGGACGTGGTGGAAAGAAGTTGTGTCCGCTCTCTTGACGGCGGTCGGCGGGGAGTTCAGGGCAGTCATTGATGCGCATCACTAATACGCATCAATGCATCCGGAGGAGCATGGTGGAGGAACCCAGGAAGCGGGGCAGGCCCGGTCGGACGCCCGCACCCGCGGCTCGTACGTCCCGGCCGCGGCAGGCGGAGGTGGCCCGGCTGGCAGGGGTCTCGCAGGCCACGGTCTCGCTGGTGCTCGGGGCCGGGAAGGCGGGCGCCACGATCACCGAGGAGACCCGGCGCAAGGTGTTCGACGCCGTACGCCGCCTCGGTTACGTCCCCGATCCGGCAGCCAGCAGGCTCGCCGCGGCGCGCAACCACCTGCTCGGCGTCTTCAGCTTCACTGCCACCTTCCCCACCGAGGTGCAGCACTCGTACTACCCCTTCCTGGTGGGCGTCGAGCAGGAGGCCGCCGTACGCGGCTACGACCTGGCGCTCTTCACCGGCTCCAGCACCGGCGGCGGAGCCGGGGCCGCTGGGGCCGGAGCGCTCGACAGGGCACGGCTCGCTGACGGTTGCCTCTTCCCCGGCCGGCAGGCACCGGCCGGGGAGCTGGGCCGCAGGGTGGCCGACGGCTTCCCCGTCGTACACCTGGGCCGCAGGGATGAACCGGAGGACCTGGCCCGGGTCGGCGCCGACTACATCAGCGCCAGCCACGAGGTCGTCACCCACCTCGCCTCACTCGGACACCGCCGGATCGTGCTCGTACGCGAGGACGACGAGGCCCCGGCCTCCACCGACCGTGAACAGGGCTTCCTCAAGGGCCTGGAGGAAGCGGGACTTCCGGCTGGGCCCGCCGCCGTCTGTTCCTGCCCGACGTGTTCGTCCGGCCGGGGACCGGCGGCCGGCCCGTGCACACCCGTACTCCGCACACCTACCTACGCTGGCGCAACGCCGACGCCCGCCACCGAGACGTCCTGGCCGCCGCACGCCGGGAACGCGCCCGCTTCCGCAGCGAGAAAGGCATCCGCTGGGGCGGACGCCCCCTCGGCGCTTCGGCTTGAGCGACCCGGCGAACCTATGCGGTCAGAGCACTAGTCATGTACGAAGCTTACGTGAGTCGTCGATAACGGATCGTTGCGTGTGTGGTGAGTAGGTCGGCGACGGCGTTCAGGCAGGCAAACCCCAGCTCAGAGGACATGCCGTGCGGGTTGCCGAGTACTCCGTTGGACGCGACAGCCTTGACTCCGTCGGTGAATACGCGGGCGAGCAGTTCGTCGTTCATCGACCCGGTGAAGCCTGCGGCTGCGCGATCGTTCCTCACGGCGTCCGGCTGGACGGCGAGCATAATGGAGCTTTCGGCGATGTCGGCATGGCCGCCGACATGGTCGGCGAGGCTGGCGACGCGTTGAGCCGCGTCCCGCCATGCCTGGAGGACCGCTGCTGAGTCGGCGAACGCGATGATGTCCAGGTCGGTAGAAAGCCTTGGGGCGAGGTTCGCCTCGATCTCACTGAGCAACGGGTAGTTGCCGATGTGTGCCGAGAAGATCAGCACACGTTGGAAGCCGTGTGCGGCAAGGCTTGCGCAGCAGTCGGCGACGATCGCCTCAAGAGTTTCGGGCTGCAGCGAGAGCGTTCCGGCGAAGCCGAGGTGGTGCGCGGAGCAGCCGATCCGCACCGTCGGCAGCACGAGCGCGTCACCAAGCCGCTCGGCGACAAGGACGCCCAGGCGGTCTGCGTGATCGCTGTCGACCGACAGCGGCAGGTGCGCGCCGTGCTGTTCTGTGGCTCCCAAAGGCAGGACCGCCGTACGCATGCCGCTCGCGATGGCATCCGCGATGTCGGGCGAGGTCAAGCGCTCGATCCGCAACTCGCTCACGTGTGGTCACTCCTCCTTGCGGCAGGTCTGGACAGGCCCCCGTTGTTACCAACACCTAACGCTGCTTGGGCTCTAGACGGGGACTTGACCATGACTGAACTACGTCTTACGTTATCGGCAATTAACATTTGGTGGAAGGGGCGTTATGGACTTCATCCTCATGACTGAGGGGGACACCCCGGTCGGGCTCACGCATGAGCACCGCTATCGGGAGCTGATCGAGGAGGTGCTGCT